>URFQ01000015.1 GCA_900547195.1 uncultured Butyricicoccus sp. | reverse complement strand
GTTCTCTTTCTCATGACCCTTATTATATCATAAAATCTTTATTTCGGACACTCCCCCCCATCGGGCAATCCGACGAAAATCGTCCCCGGCAGCGGGTCGCCCGGTGAGCATGCTCAGACAAGCCGCTCCAACTCGTCCACGAGCGTGCCAAACAGGGAGAGCGCGTCCGCGACCGGAGCCGGGGAGGCCATGTCCACGCCCGCGCCCCGCAGCAGCGTCACCGGGTCGGCCGAACAGCCGCCCGAAAGAAAACGCAGGTAATCGTCTACGGCCGGCCGGCCTTCGTGCAGGATGCGCTGCGAAATCGCAACCGCGGCCGCGTAACCCGTCGCATACTGATACACATAGAAATCATAGTAAAAATGCGGAATGCGCGCCCATTCAAGCGCGATTTCCGGGTCAAGGACGATGTCCTCGCCATAGTAATCGCGGTTCAGCGCGCTGTATCTGGCCGAAAGCGCCTCAGCCGTGAGCGCCTCGCCCTTCCGGGTCTGCTCGCTGCACCACAGCTCAAACTCGGCAAACATGGTCTGGCGATACAGCGTGCCGCGGAACTGTTCAAGGAAATAGTTGATGAGGTACGCGCGGCGTCGCGGATCGCCGGTGGTTTTCAGCAGATGCTGCATGAGCAGCGACTCGTTGCAGGTGGACGCAACCTCAGCCACAAAGATCACATAATTTGCATAAGTGACCGGCTGCGTCTTGTTCGACAGATAGGTGTGCAGCGAATGGCCCATTTCATGGACAAGCGTGAACGCATCGTCGAGCTTGTCGGTGTAGTTGAGCAGCACATAGGGATGCACGCCATATGCCCCCGCCGAATACGCGCCCGAGCGCTTGCCCTGGTTTTCGTACACGTCAATCCATCGGTTTTCAAAGCCCTCCCTGAGCATGCTCAAATATTGTTCGCCCAGCGGAGCCAGCGCATCGAGTGCGAGCGCTTTCGCCTCATCATAGGGGACACGGATATCCTGATCGGCCACAATCGGGGTGTAAAGATCATAAAAATGCAGTTCGTCCACCCCGAGCAGCTTTTTACGCAGCTTTACATACCGGTGCATGGCTGGAAGCCCCTCGCGCACGGCGGCGATCAGGTTGTGATAAATGTCCACGGGCACTTCGGTCTGGTCGAGGGCGGCGTGCAGGGCGGAGGGATAATGCCGCGCGTTCGCAAAAAACTGGAGCTGCTTCATCTGTGCCGACAGTACAGCCGCAGACGTATTGCGGAACTGGCGATAGACGCCGTACAGCGATTCAAACGCCGACTTGCGCAGGGTTCGGTCGGGCGACTGCATCAGGGGGATAAAGGCGCCGTGCGTCACCGGATGGCGGCCGCCCTGGCTGTCCACTGCGTCCGGGAACGCCATATCCGCGTCGTTGAGCATGGAAAAAATGTCGTCCGGCGCCTGCCCGAGCTGTCCGGCGGCCGCGAGCAGGGCTTCGCCCTCGTGGGAAAGCGTGTGCTCTTTCTGCCGGCGCACGCGCGTTAACGCAAGGCGGTAGTGCCCGAGAGCCGGTTCTGCGGCATAAAAACCGTCCAGCACGTCATCCGGGATGGCGAGCAGTTCGGGGGTTTCAAAGGCCGACGCTTCGCCGGTCTCGACCGCAAGGTTCATAAACTGGGCGCTCATCTCCTGATAGGCGGCATTGCGGGTGTCCTCGTCGGACTTGCGGCGGGCATAGTTGCCCAGCCGGTCGAGCGCGAGCGAAAGCGCGTCGCCCAAGCGCAGAAAATCGAGCAGCGTCTGAGCATGCTCAGCAAGCCGGCCTTGATAGCCGCGCAGTGTGTCCAGCTGGCCGCGCACGCGGGCGAACTCTTCGCGCCATGCGTCGTCGGTGGGGAATATATCGGCAAGGTTCCAGGTAAAACGCGCATCCACATCGGCGCGCGCGGGAATGGTCTGGCTCATAAAGGGTCCCTCCTTTAAAAAACTTGATTTGGGTTTATTATATCACAGCGGCAGATAAAATAAAACGTCAAAAGCCGCCGGTTATGCCGTTGTGATATTATCGTGAAATAATTAATATAATGGCCAATTTGCGGCTATTCTATCACGAAAAGACGCAAAAAATTAAACAAACCGTGAAAAAATCCCCGCGCCGGAGCGCGAGGGTTTTACGATTTAAATGCAATTTCATTTTCGAAAAAGACGAGCAGCGGTTCAGGGTCCAGGATGCGGTAAAACCGTCCGTTCAAGGCATCGACATAGCTATGTACCCGGCCGTCCAGACGAAAAAGGCGGATTTTCGTTTCATAAAAAGGATCGGGCCGGATGGAAAGAACGCAGTCATAAACTGTGTCGCCCACCGCGTAGGATTCCTGCGGGACGGTCTGGCGAAGTTCTGCCGCGCGCAGCAGCGCTGCCAGAGCCTCCGCCTGCGATTCGGTCAGCGCGGCGGTCTGGGGTGCCAGCCCTCCCGGTTTATTTCTCGGTACGCATAAACGGTGGAATCTGCCGGGATGTTCAGCTGCTGCGGCGTGCGCCACGCCCCGATGACGCATACAACCGTCATGGCAAACAGCAAAAATCGCGCCCAAGCCCGGTCGGCATCTTCCGGATGCTTCATATCAGGATCCCGTCCTTTCAAATACAAGCTTATTTTCGAAAAACAAGAGCAGCGGTGCGGGGTCTGGGATACGGTAAGCCAGATTGACATGGGCATTCAATAGCTGCCCCTCGCCGTACTCCCGTCCATCACGGCATCCCACAGACATCTGAATATGGGTTCCGTGCTGCGGAAGCGTCAAATCCATACAATAGTAAAAGTCGCCCGGCTCCACGAGGCCGCCATAAGATCCTCGCGGAGAGCAGCGCCGCAGGTCGGTCTCCCGCAGAAGCGCAATCAAAGCGGCCTGCTGGGGCGTATTCTCGATGGAACATTCATACCAGCCGTTAAAACCGGCGCGCTCGACCCGAATGGACTTACATTTCCCGTCCTCTGGCAGCGGCAGTCGGAACGGAGTGCGCCACGCCCCAGCCAGGCATACTGCCGTCATCGCGGCAAGAAAAATCCGTGCCCAGCGTTTGTTCATTCGATCGCCTCTCTTTCCGTATGTTTAGTATACCATACTTTTACAGGGGAGAGTGTCCAAACCTCAGGCACGGGTTTTGCTTTTTATTCTTGCATCAGCCTTTGCAGAATGGCCTCATCCGCCGGGCAGAAATCATATTGCGGAATTTCCGCAGGAGTGATCCAGCGCAGGTCGTTATGCTCCAAAAGCTGCGGCACACCGTCCGCAATCGCGGCATGGTAAAGCGACAGATGCACGGTCAGGTCGGGATAGGCGTGCGTGACCTCCATGAAAAGCGCCCCGACCGCAATGGTCACGCCGAGTTCTTCCCGGCATTCGCGCACGAGGGCTTCGGCGTGGTTTTCCCCCGGTTCTGTCTTGCCGCCGACGAACTCCCAAAGCAGCCCACGCGCCTTGTGCGCCGGACGCTGGCAGATCATAAACCTGTCGCCCTGCCAAATGAGGGCCGCAACGACTTCAATTGCCACAAAAATATCTCCAATCTCCACACTTCACTTTTTTTACAGGCTCTCCGCTTCGCTCAGCCAAAGCTCGCTGACCGCGTCGGAGGGCATGCGCCAATCGCCGCGCGGCGACAGGGTCACCGAACCAACCTTGGGGCCGTCGGGCAGGCAGGAGCGCTTGAACTGCTGGATGAAGAACCGGCGCACAAAAGTGACCAGCCATTTTTTGATGGTTTCGTCGTCGTACACGCCGTCAAACGCAATGCGTGCGAGACGGAAAATCTTGCGCGGCGAATAGCCGTAACGCACCATATAATAAAGGTAGAAGTCATGCAGTTCATAGGGGCCGACCAGCTCTTCGGTTTTCTGGCTGATCTCGCCGTCTTTGGGCGGCAGCAGCTCGGGGGAAACCGGGGTATGCAGCACGTCCAGAAGGATTTCCTTGAGCGCGTCCGCCGAATGCGCGGCCTCATAAGCGGTCAGATAGCGCACGAGCGTCTTGGGGATCGAGCCGTTCACGCCGTACATGCTCATATGGTCGCCGTTGTAGGTTGCCCAGCCGAGCGCCAGCTCGGAAAGGTCGCCCGTGCCGATAACCAGGCCGCCCAGTTTGTTTGCGAGGTCCATCAGCACCAGCGTACGCATGCGCGCCTGACCGTTTTCGAAGGTGACCGTCTGGTCGTCCCACGCATGGCCGATGTCCTGGAAATGCTGATTGACCGCTGCTTTGATGTCCACCGTGTGCAGGGTTGCGCCGTAGGCTTCGGCCAGACGCATGGCGTTGGACTTGGTGCGCGTGGTGGTGCCGAAGCAGGGCATGGTCACAGCGTGGATGCCCGACCGGTCGATGCCGAGCATGTCGAAGGCGTGGACGATCACGACGAGCGCCAGCGTGGAATCCAGGCCGCCCGACAGGCCGATGACGGCGGTTTTGCAGCGCGCATGCTGCATCCGGGTCGCAAGGCCGGTGGCCTGCATGCTCAGAATTTCTTCGCAGCGGGCTTCCAGATCGCCGCGGTCGGCGGGGACGAAGGGGGTCTGCGCAAACGGGCGGGTGAGCACGGTGTCGCGCACCGGCAGGTCAAAGACGATTTCGGTGCACGCGCCCGGGCGCGCCTCAAAGGTGTTCATGCGGCGGCGCTCGTGCAGCAGGCGGGACAGGTCAAACTCCGAATAGAGGATGCCGGTCGAAAAGCGCTTGCTTTCGGCCAGCAGACCGCCGTTTTCGGCAATGAGGTCATGGCCGGAAAAGACGAGATCCTGCGTGGATTCACCCATCCCGGCGTCGGCGTAGATGTAACCGCACAGCAGGCGCGCCGAATGGCTACGCACCAGCTCACGGCGGTAGCCGGCTTTGCCGATAATTTCGTCTGAAGCCGATGGGTTCGCGATCACCGTCGCGCCCGCCTCGCACAGCGCGGTGGAAGGCGGGGTGGGGACCCAAAGATCCTCACAGATTTCACAGCCAAGGATGAATTCGGGCATGTCCGCGCAGCGGAACAGCAGGCCGTCCCCAAACAGGGTTTCCTGTCCGCAGACCGTGACCGCCATTGGCTTCAAGCCTTTACCAGAAGTAAAATGTCTGACCTCATAAAACTCTGCGTAATTTGGAATATACTGCTTTGGTACCAGGCCAAGCAATTTGCCGCGGCACATGACGGCCGCTACATTATATAATGCGCCGCGGAAGCGGAACGGCAGGCCGACCACCATGACCATGGCATGGCGCGCCGAAGCGGCGAGCACGCGGGAAAGCGCCTGCTCAGCGCCGCGCAGCAGCGAATCCTGCAAGAACAGGTCGCCGCAGGTATAAGCGGTCAGGCACAGCTCAGGGAACACGATGAGCGCCGCGCCGTTTTCGGCGGCTTCTGCGGCCATAGCCTCGACGCGGGAAGCGTTATACGCGCAGTCGGCCACGCGGATGCGCGGGGTGGCTGCCGCAACCTTTAAAAATCCGTCTTTCATGGAAAAAAGACCTCCAGAATGTTCAAAAATACAGGTAAGCTTATTATATCCTTGTTTTCAGAGGGATGCAACCAAAATAGAAAAAAGACAAAAACAAAAATATATGCAAAATATACAAATATAAAAAATTTTGCTATGCAAAAAGCACATATACTTCTAAGGAAAAATTAGGTATACTAAAGGCAAATGATCCAAACATGTAAGAAACACAAACTTGGAAGCAAGCGAGAGAAGATATTGCATGAAAAGAAAGATGTTCGCAATAATGCTGGCGGTTTTGACCATCTTCAGCGTGCGGTTTCCCGTGACGGCGGCGAATGCATCAGATATGAATGATGCGAGCGGTATGGTTCAGAACCCCGAAACGATAATAAATCGTCATGGCTAAAAAAGCTCTTCGCCTTTTTATTTACTTCCTTCTGATCTGTCTGGTTGTTGCACTCCTGAACTTCAAGACCACACTGAGTTACATCCTGAACTATGAATCCTATCGGGAACTGAATCAGGGAAACGGGCTGAAGGAAGTGCGGAACTCCTTGTTCCTATATGCTTTTGACGAGGATCTGGAATATGACGAGGAAGCGTCGTTTGGTACATCTTTGGAAGCGCCGCTCACCGAAGAGGATAAGAATCGGATTCAGGAGATCTTGTCCCGCATTCGGCATTCCTGGCTGATTCCACCGCAAAAGGTTCCCACTGCAAAAAATGACCGGTATGTTTATATGGAATATCCGGATATTTATCTTTATCCAACGCATTACGAAATGGGATATCTCTGCGCCACCTGTCCCGGCTATCGGGAAATTTTCGAGGACATGAACCGGCTGGCGGAGGAAATCCGCGACCGATACGCCGACGTTCCCCGAACCTCTTAAAAAGACCCCCGCAGGCGCGTTCTTTACGCCTGCGGGGGTTTTGCCATAGGTTTCTCCCGCGCCAACAGTCCGCTGTTCGGAAGCGGTTATTCGAGGTTGAGCTTTTTGGACAGGATGCGCTCGGTGCCAAAGAAAAATGCCGCCAGCTGCAAAATGTTCCAGGCCAGAAGGCCGAGGATCATCAGCTGGATTCCGGTATGCGCCGAGTTGCCGAGCATCAGAGTCAGGGCATGCATGATGCCGCTTCCGTCAAGCAGCATCATGCCCGCGCCGCTGAGAAAACTCAGCGCCATGGAAATCACGAGATAGGCGGCTACGGACATGAGGATGCGGCGCCGCTGCGCCAGATGGCCGAGCGCCATGGCCACGTACATCTGGAACAGGCCCGCCATGCCGGAGACGATGGCGAGAATCAGGAATTCGAAGCAGTACAGCAGGACATACAGCCCCCATTTCGGGAAAACCTCATTGAGGTCGCCAAACATCCGCCACCAGATGCGCGGGTCGAAAATCGAAGAGAAAAACTCCACCGGCCCGACCACGCCGCACATCAGGATCAGGATCGAAAGGAATGCCGCCGCACCGCTGATCACCGACATTCCAAACGCCGCCGTGCCCTTGGACGCGATCAGCTGCCACGGCTTCACGGGCAGGGTAAACATCAGGTAGCCCTCGTCGCACAGCAGGCCCTTATAAAACCGCTGGATAATCACAATAAGCGTGAGCACAAACAGCGCCACCATCACGCCGAAGTACGCAAGAAAAACCACCAGCTGCATCAGTCCCACCAGCGTATTCGCCGCGTGGGGCAACTGTATCGCGGCGCCATAGCCGGTTACCATGGAGCCGGCATGAAACAGGTCGTTCACGCCGAACGAAAGCGCATTGATCAGCGACACCACGACAACCGCCAGATAGATGGGCAGCAATGTGCGCGCAATGGACTTGAATTCATACTTGCAAAGTTTGAGATACATAAAAAACACCCCCTGATTAAATGCCGTACGCGAAAATTTCGCGGAACAGCTGGTCGACCGATTTCCCCTCGTTTTCCCGAATGTTGTCCACGGTGTCGTGGCGCACCACCCGGCCATTTTGCAGGAAAATGGCCTCGTCCAGCACGCGCTCAATGTCGGAAATCAGGTGTGTGGACAGCATGACCGTGCCTTCCTCGTTGTAGTTGGTGAGGATGGTGTTCAAAATAAAATCGCGTGCCGCCGGATCCACGCCCGCAATCGGTTCGTCCAGCAGGTAGAGCTGCGCCTTCCGGCTCATGATGATGGCGAGCTGCGCTTTTTCCTTGGTGCCCTTGGACATGGTTTTCAGCCGGTCGTTTGGGCCGATACCGAGCGCCGCAAACATTTCCATTGCCTTGGCGCGGTCAAAATCACTGTAAAAATCCGCGAAAAAGTCGGTCAGGTCGCAGGTTTTCATCCAGTCTGCAAAGTACATGCGGTCGGGCAGGTACGAAATGATGCTTTTGGTGTATACGCCCGGTTCATGGCCGTCGATGGTCAGCAGGCCCATGGTGGGCTGCAGCAAGCCGCACAGCAGCTTGATAAAGGTGGTCTTGCCTGAGCCGTTCGGCCCCAGCAGGCCGACGATACGTCCACGGCCGACCGATAAATCAATGTGATCCAGTGCGGGCGTGTTGCCATAAATCTTGGTCAGCCCCCGTGCCACGATCAGTTGTTCATTCATGAGTATTTGCCTCCTTCATATCCCATTCGTCAAGCAGGCTGCGCGTCTGCTCGTCGGTATAGCCCAGCGCACGCATGGACGCCAGAAATTCGTCGATGCGGCCGAAAGCCAGCTCCTGCCGCACATGGCGGATCAGTTCCTGGTCTTCGGTCACGGTGCGGCCGGCGGTGCGGCGGGTCTCCACAAGCCCGCGGTTTTCCAGCTCGCTGAATGCACGCTGCATGGTGTTTGGATTGACCCCGGCCTCTGCGGCGAGCGCCCGCACGGCCGGCACCGGCGCGCCCGGCACATAGCCGCCGGACACGATCCGCAGGGTGAGCTGTTCGGTTAGCTGCACCCAGATCGGCCGGTCTTCGGTGAGTTTCCAGTTCATATCCGTTCCTCCTTTGTACTTCTGTACTAAGTGATTAATACAAGCATACAGGCAAACAACGGTTTTGTCAAGAGAAAAGTTCAAAAAATCGGCGAAAACGGGAGACATTCCAAAACCCGGCCAAAACCGAACAGAAAATTTCAAGAAGATTGGACAAAATTTCGAGGGAATACTTGGTGATTTTGTGAATATCTTCGGGAAGAAAAATGTGGTACACTGCAAGCAGTGATCCGGATGACAACAGGAAGACAACAACACACGGACAACAAAAGGAGAAACAAGATGAGTAAAAAGTTCGTATCAATGTGCCTGGTGATGTTAATGGCATTTAACCTTTTTTCTTCTGCAGCGGCATATGATATACACGGCATTCAGGATAATAGTGCGGTAAAAGAAATCGCAGAAATTATGATGGATGAGGATGCTTTCGTTCAAAGTTTGAACGAAGTAGCGGTATCAGATGTTTGTGAGGTATCTTCACGGACATTAATGAAATGCAAACGACAGAGATTAGGCGCATGCAGCTCACAAAAGATGTTGAGTTGGTCAATACGCGGACTATAACCCGGGCGACTTCAATATATACGGCAACAGATAAGTATGATCTCAATTATGCAGGAATTACAGGGGCTTTGGGTACCCTGACAGCATATTATAAGTATAGCTATCCGGTAATTGATGGACCGAATCAGATGCAAACTTTAATCCACCGGGCAGATGGGTATGTTTCTAACTTATCTGAGAAGACTTATAAGTTATTAAATGTAGAACCGACGTGGGATACAACCGCAGCATATAATTCGAAAGCATCTGTGATATTCCATATGGAATCTAACCTATATGGTATCTGGCTGACATCGGACTATGTTCACTATTGCCGGTTTGACAAATATGGTGTACCGCGCATGTCTTGGGGGTAAAATACATGAGAAATGATGTTCTTCACAAGCTACTATTGTTAGTCGCTGAAAAGTGGGGTACACATTTTTCCCAGCCATATCTGTCTGAATGGCTGGAAGCCCGGCTGAGCAAGCTGGCACTCTTTATAATGGTATTTTCCGGGCTGACCGCATATCTGGGCTGGCCGCTCCTGAGCCGGTTGCTTGGTGCAGCCGCTGCGGTTCTGCTGATGGTTATCTGCGTGCTGGCTTTCCACCGGAGATTTCGCTTATAATTGATAGTGAAGGCTACATTGCAAAGGGCTCATCAAATTATAGGACGCTTTATTCGAACACAAGTTGGTGGTCGCACTGAAATACACAAAACTGAAAAGGGCAATTGTCATAAGTCTAGTCGTTGTTTTGGTATGTTCCGTGGTACTGAATATTACGCAGTATCGACATGAATTGTTTTATCGTAAACTGCCTGCTGAGATTGCTAACGAAATGGGAGCTTGGCTATATCGACAGATGGAATCCTGCGATACCGACCAATTGGTTGCGGATTATAGCTGGACACGATATAGCCGCCCGACCGGGGAATATATTGATGAAGATCATTATTTTGTCGATCCCAATCCAATCGAGCTGGAAACCGTAACGATTTTATTAAAAAAACAGAGCCAAATAACGGATATTTGCAAATTAGCCGGTCGGTTGGTCGAAGACTTCCGGCAGGAATCCTCACACAGAATCCAGCCAAAGTATTTTTCGCTGGTTTCTATACAGGATCTGCCCAATGGTAAATCTGTATGGCTGGAATATCTAATTCCGGTTTACAATGATTACCTTATTGAAAATGAAATTCAAAAGGTAACAAAAATATTGGAAAGCAGTACATCTGGCTATTTGTTTGTCGCTGCCGAATCGCAGGAAACAGCTTCATGATCCACCGCATTCCCCGCCGCAGCTCCTCCGCGGCGGGGCTTTTCGCCTGTTTGTTGCAGCGGCGTATTTTATTAGACTTTTTCAAGATTTCAGTTTGTAAAGATTTAAAACCCGATCCGTTTAAGTGGAACGTATGGAGAATTAATGCTTCGACTACAGCAGATGCTTTAGCTAGCCACTGGAATACCTATGATGTTCAGGGCATTGATGTTGAATCTGCAAGAGGACCAGGTTTTTATACCTATATCAATCAATCTGGAAATAAATATGGAAAATTACAGGTAAAAGGAAGCTCTAAAATTGGGTATCACTATCTGTATATTGACGGGACAGGAAGAGAAAACAATGCAACATGGTATTCCAGAACAGAGGGTTCGGGATATATTAACGTGGTATCTGTTTAAGAGATATTTATGAAACGATTTCTTACCATTACAATTCTTACGTTGTCCTGCTTGTGCGGCTGTGTTTTCGCTGGAGAGTTACGCCGTGATACAAAAGAGGAAACCGCTGTTTGCCTTATAGAATCGTTTGGATGGTCTGTAGATAAACAGGGGTCAACTGAGCTAAGAAGGATGTCAGCTCATGATTTTTATGCATGGTACCATCACTGGATTGGGAAAAGCGGGTTTCGCACCAATGAAATAGTATCGCAAGAAGATGTTGGAAAGGGTAATCTTGCAGGTATGCGAGCGGAACTGTATGATGAAACATATGATACGGTATCCGATATAGAGCAGGTAAATCTGTATTTGATTCCTCTGGAGTATGACCTGCCGCAAGACGTTGCTTTGGAGGCAATGATCGGGTTCTATCAGGATAAGCTGTGCATGACAGCAATTCATATAAAAGTGAGCTGGGAGATACCAAATGTTCCAACACCAGTGATTTGGTCGCTTGATGTAGGAAAAGACACGGTAGAGAAATGGAAGAGTGAATTTTTAAGGTTTCCGCATCAGGTAGTATCGTAAAAAGCAGAAAATGTAAGCGAAAAATTGTAAGACGTTGCAAAAATCCCGCCGCAGCTGCGGCGGGATTTTGTATCCTCGTGTGCGGCTTGATTCTGCGCAGAACCTCCTTTTGGTCAAGTTTTGAGTAAGAGTTGTGAAATTTTAGACAAGTTGTGAAAAGGTACGCAAGAAACCGCAATTTTAAGGCTTTTCTCTGTTTGATACCGCCAAAAAATAAGCCGTTAAATTATTGACAAACTTTTCGGATGCGATATAATAGACATAGACACGCGGAAACAGGCGTGCCCCAAATACAAACTTTATAGCAATTCAAGGCGGCGCTTTCTTATGGCCCGTTTCCAAACCATGGGGGCCTTGCGCGCCTTTCTGCGCGTGCGGTCTGCCGGGCTGTAAAGGGCGTATCCAGTTTGAAATGAAAAATTTTTTGGGAGGTTTCACAGCATGGATTTTAGGCTTACAAAAGAGCAGGAAATGATGCAGAAGCTCTGCCGCGAGTTCGCGGTGAACGAGGTCGAGCCGATCGCGGCTGAGATCGACGCAGAGGAGCGCTACCCGTTCGAGACGGTTGAGAAGATGCGCAAGCTTGGCATGATGGGCATCCAGTTCCCGAAGGAAGTCGGCGGCTCCGGCGGCGATACCATCTGCTACTCAATCGCAATCGAAGAAGCATCCAAGTTCTGCGGCACCACTGGCTGCATCATTTCTTCGCACGCAACCCTCGGTGCTTGGCCGATCTTCAAGTACGGCACCGCGGAGCAGAAGGAAAAGTGGCTGCGTCCGCTGGTTTCCGGCAAGGCAACCGGCGCATTCGGCCTGACCGAGCCGAACGCGGGCACCGATTCCGCGGCTCAGCAGACCACCGCAGTCAAGCAGGCGGACGGCACCTGGCTGCTGAACGGCTCCAAGGTGTTCATCACCGGCGGCGGCATCGCGGATACTTATGTCATCTTCGCTATGACCGACAAATCCAAGGGCAACCACGGCATTTCCGCTTTTATTGTAGACAAGGACGATGCAGGCTTCAAGATCGGTAAGATCGAGCATAAAATGGGCATCCGCGGCTCCCAGACTTCCGAGCTGATCTTCGAAGACGTCGTCCTGCCGGCAGACCGTCTGCTGGGCAAGGAAAACGGCGGCTTCAAGATTGCCATGACCACGCTGGACGGCGGCCGTATCGGTATTGCTTCCCAGGCGCTGGGTATCGCGCAGGGCGCCCTCGACCAGGCGGTCAAGTACATGAAGGAACGCGTACAGTTTGGCAAGACCCTTGACAAGTTCCAGGGCCTGCAGTGGATGGTAGCCGACATGGCCACCAAGATTGAGGCTGCCCGCCTGCTTGTTCGCCGCGCTGCGTTCAACAAGGATAACGGCCTCCCGTACACCAAGGAAGCTGCGATGGCCAAGCTGTTCGCGGCTGAGACCGCGATGGAGGTTACCACCAAGTGCGTACAGCTCTACGGCGGCTACGGCTACATCCGTGAGTACCCGATGGAGCGCATGATGCGCGACGCCAAGATCACCGAGATCTATGAGGGCACTTCTCAGGTACAGCGCATGGTTATCGCCGGCCAGATTCTCAGAAAGTAATCAAGGGAGGAAAACATAAATCATGAAAGTTATCGTTTGCGTAAAGCAGGTTCCCGATACCTCCGGTAAGGTTGCTGTCAATCCGGACGGCACGCTGAACCGTGCTTCCATGGCCACCATCATCAACCCGGACGACAAGAACGCCATCGAGGCAGCGCTGTCCCTGAAGGACAACACGGGCTGCGAAGTTGTCGTTGTCACCATGGGTCCCCCTCCGGCAGAAGGCATGCTGCGTGAGCTGATCGCAATGGGCGCAGACCGCGGCGTACTGGTATCCGCCCGTGAATTCGGCGGTTCGGATACCTTCGCAACCTCCCAGATCCTCGCGGCGGCGATTAAGAAGATCGGCCTTGAGGACGACGATATCGTAATGTGCGGCCGTCAGGCAATCGACGGCGATACCGCACAGGTCGGTTCCCAGATCGCGGAGAAGCTGGACATCCCGCAGATTTCCTACGCAGCAGAGATTACGAAGGACGGCGCAAAGGTTTCGGTCAAGCGTATGCTGGAGGACGGCTACATGACCATCGAGACCCAGACCCCGTGCCTGATTACCTGCATCAAGGAGCTGAACAAGCCCCGTTACATGTCTGTAGGCGGCATTTTTGAGTGCTACTCTAAGCCGGTTGACGTTTATGATTACAACACCCTGAAGGACGATCCGCTGATCGATCCCACTACCATTGGCCTGAAGGGTTCTCCCACCAATATCTTCAAGTCGTTCACCCCCCCGCAGAAGGGTCAGGGCAAGATGCTCGAGGGCGCGGACAAGGCAACCTGTGATGAGCTGGCTGCTGAACTGCTGAAGAAGCACATCATCTAATCGAAAGGAGAAATCTTAACAATGGCTGATTTTAACAACACCAACCTCGCCGATTTTTCCGGCGTATGGGTATTCTGTGAGCAGCGTCAGGGCAAGCTGCAGCCGACCGTTCTGGAGCTGATTTCCGAGGGCCGCAAGCTGGCGGACGACATGGGCGTGGAGCTGTGCGGCCTGCTGCTGGGCGGCAAGGGCGTTGGCGACGCAATGGCAAAGGAACTGGGCGCTTATGGCGCGGACAAGGTTCTGGTATGCGAGGACGACCTGCTCGAGACCTACACCACCGATGCTTACGCAAAGGTGATTTGCGATACCGTTATGGCCAAGAAGCCGGAAATCATGCTGATCGCGGCAACCAACATCGGCCGTGACCTCGGCCCGCGCTGCGCAGCCCGTCTGCACACCGGCCTGACCGCAGACTGCACCCACCTCGACGTAGACGTTGAGAAGTATGCGGCATTCCTCAAGGAAGCTTCCACCCTGCCGCAGGAGCAGCTGGATGCGCTGAACCGTGAGGACCGCAACCTGAAGATGACCCGTCCGGCATTCGGTGGCCACCTGATGGCAACCATCATCTGCCCGCGTTTCCGCCCGCAGATGGCAACCGTCCGTCCGGGCGTTCTGAAGAAGGGCGTTTATGACGAGGCCAAGGCAAACGCGGTTGTTGTAGAGAAGGTTGCGACCGATCTGTCCGCAGATGATCTCAAGACCAAGGTTCTCGAGGTTGTCAAGGAAGCCAAGGAACTGGTTGACCTGACCGGCGCTGAGGTTGTCGTATCGGTTGGCCGTGGCATTTCCAAGGACGTTGAGGGCGGCATTAAGCTGGCGGAAGAGCTGGCGGCTGAGTTTGGCGGCGTGGTCGGCGGTTCCCGTGCGGCGATTGACTCGGGCTGGCTGTCTGCCGACCATCAGGTTGGCCAGACCGGCAAGACCGTACATCCGAAGCTGTATGTTGCACTGGGCATTTCCGGCGCCATCCAGCACAAGGCCGGCATGCAGGATTCCGAGTGCATCGTTGCTGTCAACAAGAACGACGGCGCTCCGATCTTCGACGTTGCCGACTACGGCATCTGCGGCGACCTGTTCAAGGTTGTCCCGATGATGATCGAGGCAATCAAGGCTGCTAAGGCTGCTAAGTAAGCCTTTCCTGAGCATTATAACGCCCGTTCCTTGTGGAACGGGCGTTTTTTCAGGTGCAGCACATCTTTCGACTGGAAAACCGCGTGAATCTATGGTATCATTATACTGTATTGGTGTGCGCAGGCCGCGGGCCTGCGCTGTACCTTTTTTGACCACGTATTCCCACCAGGAGAGGTGATATTTTGGCACAAACCAAACGAAAATCTACAAAAACGACATCCGGCAGCCGCGGTAAACGCACCGGCAAAGCGCCGGCCGCGCCTGCGCCGGATTCTTATCTGCCGCGCCCGGCTTGGGGCGTGATTTACGGCGTGTTTGGCGTGCTCGCACTGCTCACGCTGCTTCAGCAGGATGGCGTGGTGCTGCGCATGCTGCGCACCATGCTCGGCAGCCTGATCGGCTATGGCTTGTATGTGCTGCCGTTTTCATTGTTCGGCCTCGCCGCGCTGCTGATTGCACGGAACAAAGGCCCGGTGCGCCTGCGCGCCGCCGGACTTGGTATGTTCCCGCTGGTCTTTGGCGCCTTGTCGCATGGCATGCTGCGCGCGGGGCAGTATCCAGTCAGCCTGAAGGCGTTCAGCCTGCTCATGCAGGCGGGTGCAAACCTGAAATCGGGCGGCCTGCTCGCGGGCGGCCTGTACTGCCTGATGGAGTGGGCGTTTTCCGGCATTGGCGCGATGATTTTGATGCTGATCTTGCTGGTTGTGGATGTCATGGTCATGTTCCGCATAACGCCGCAGTCGATTTATAACGCCCTGCGCCCGATTGATTATGAATACGACAGCGATGAGGAGCGCGAAAAATACGAGGCTCCGGCCGTGCTGCCCAATGTGCATGAACTGGCCGCCGCGCATAAGGCCAAGCGCAAGGCGCGCGCCGCGTTTGATATCCCGATTGAGGGCGAGGACGAAACGGACGAGACCATCCCGCAGGCCGCCCCAGTCCCTGCGCCCGAGCCAATCGCAGTGGACGAGCCGGAAAAAGCCGACCCGTTTGGCGATATTCTGTCCCTGATCCGCAACAAGCCGGAGAAAAAGAAGGATACCGCGCCGGCGGGCCCTGACCCGGAGGATGCGCCCGAACCGATTGAGGACGACACGCCGCCCTGGGAGGCCGAGCCGATATCCAAGGCAGAGCAGAAAAAGCAGGAGGCGCGGGAAAACGCCGCGCTGGCGGCCGAAATGGATCGCAATGCCCAGGCGCCGGCGCCGGAATACAGCTATCCGTCCATGGCGTTGCTGAATCCGCCCAAGGCAGCTGCCAAGGGCAACTATCAGCAGGAACTGAGCGAATACAGCCACCGCCTGATCGACACTCTGCAATCCTTTAACATTGAAGCACAGATCATTGGGATTGTCCGCGGCCCGACGGTGACCCGGTTTGAGGTCACTATCCCGCCCGGAACCAAATTCAGCCGCATTACCGGCCTTGCTGATGACATTGCGCTTGCGCTGGGCGCGGTTTCGGTGCGCATTGCGCCCATACCGGAAAAGGTCGCCATCGGCATTGAGGTGCCCAACAAGACCAACACCATGGTGCCCATTTACGACGTCCTGAACTCGGATGCGTTTAAAAAGGCCAAGAGCCACGTGGCGTTTTGTGTGGGAAAGGACATTACAGGCGCGCCCGTGGTCGGGAACATCGGCAAAATGCCCCATCTGCTCATTGCCGGCACCACCGGCTCGGGCAAATCGGTGTGCGTCAACTCCATGCTCATTTCGCTGCTGTATAAGTCCACGCCCGAGGAAGTCCGCTTAATTATGGTCGACCCGAAGATGGTCGAGCTGGGCAACTACAACGGAATCCCGCACCTTCTGATCCCTGTCGTCACCGACCCGCGCAAGGCCGCGGGCGCGCTCAACTGGGCGGTGGGCGAAATGGAGCGCCGCTATAAGCTGTTCGCGGACAACCAGGTGCGCAAGCTGGAGGATTACAACGACCTTATGCGTAAAAAGAAGGCCGAAGCGGAAGCGGAAGCCGCACGGGCGGTTCCGGCGGAAGATGGGGAGGTAGATACGGCTCCCACGCCGCAGCCGCAAACCTATCAGACCCTGCCCGAGATTGTAATCGTCATCGATGAGCTGGCGGACCTCATGATGGTCGCCGCCAAGGAAGTCGAGACTTCGATCTGCCGCATTGCACAGAAGGCGCGCGCCGCAGGCATGTACCTGATCGTCGCCACCCAGCGTCCGTCCGCTGACGTCATCACCGGCATTATGAAGGCAAACATCCCCTCGCGTATCGCGTTTGCGGTTGCGTCCCAGATCGAAAGCCGCATCATCCTCGATACTACGGGCGCGGAAAAGCTGATTGGCAAGGGTGACATGCTCTATGCGCCGCTTGGAGAGGGCAAGCCCCAACGTATCCAGGGTTGTTTCATCTCAAACGATGAGATTGAAAATATCATCGAGTTTATCAAGTCCACATCGACTGCGGAATATAATGAGGAGATCCTCGAACACATTGAGAAGCAGGCGGAGGCGGCTGAATCGGGCGGCGGTTCGCTCGGCGACCCGTCTGAGGACGAGGACGAGATGCTGATGGACGCGATTGACGTGGTCATGGACTGCAAGCAGGCGTCGGTTTCCATGCTCCAGCGCCGCCTGAAACTCGGCTATGCCCGCGCGGCGCGCATTGTCGATCAGATGGAGGAGCGCGGCATTGTCGGCCCGTTCGAAGGTTCCAAGCCTCGCCAGATCCTGATTTCCAAGGATGACTGGAACGAAATGAAGCTGCGCAGAAAACTGTAAATCCAATCCCAAGGAGGAATCTTTTATGAACAAGATTGAACTTTCCACCCTTTCCTTTAACCCCTTCCTCAAGATCCGCGACCAATGGGCGCTGCTCGCCGCTGGCCAGGAGGGCGATTTTAACATGATGACCGTAAGCTGGGGCGGTTTTGGGGAACTGTGGTCCAAGGAAGTAACCACGGTATATGTCCGTCAGAGCCGTTACACGATGCAGTTCATGGACAAGAACAGCCATTATGCCCTGATTTTCCTGAAGGATGGCCATAAAGATGCGCTGGGCGTGCTGGGTTCCAAATCCGGCCGCGATATTGACAAAATGGCGGGCGCGGGATTGACCCCGATATTCACCCCGGAGGGCGTGCCGACCTTTGAAGAAGCCGAACTGACGCTGGTTTGCCGCAAGCTGTACAAGGATGACATGCCGAAGGAAAACTTTCTGGATCCGGCTGTATACGACAAGTGCTATGCGGACGACAATATACACAGCATGTTCGTTGGCGAGATTGTCGCGGCCTACGCGGGATAAAAAGCAAAAAAACAGGACGCATCAGGCGCGTCCGCATAAGAATATCTTTGAATTTTAAGGGTAGGCAGGGATTGCGGCGGCAATCCCTGCCTACTTCTCTATGCGCTTTTCGTGGCGGCGAGATTGCCAACAACGCCAATATGCGCGTAATGAATCTCCACAGTTTGCCTGGCATACCTAGTCACTTTACATCCTTCTCGTGCACGACAACTTTCTCAATGAGCAGCCGCAGCAGCTGCGGCATCGGTTCTGAGATGTCAGTGTCACGCTTGGCCTTGGCAATCAAGTTGTCCGTGCCGGACACCGTTGCCTTAAACGTTTGGACGGTAGCCTCCTTCTGTGGGATGCCGGCTTTCCACTGCATCCGTATCCCGTACACTCACAGGTTTGTCAGGCAATACTTTGCCATTCTCACAATACCTCTGTTATAGGACACCCGGCCTATCAGAAACCATATTCATCAGGGACTTAGGTTGCCTTCAGCGAGCTTCAGACCCGTTTCTAAAGAAGCGCGCCTGTCGTAGTATCCGTGCGGATGCCTCCTGGCGTTACCCCTTCATTCCATCCATCGGATTATCAGTGGTTTGACTTTGCGGCGATTTGACTTTGCGGCGATTATAAGGTAAACTAAATCTGTAATATGGCCGCCCATAGGTAACGATTCATATTCTCATCATCCAAAGAAAGGGGAGGGCCTTCGCCTTTCAGGTTACCGCCATGAAGATGCTGCGTAAAAAATGGTATTCCATTTCTATTTGGGTAAAAACGGTCCTGCTGATGGGGACAATGCTGGCTGCCATGTGGGTGCTGGTTGCCATGGCGATGTTCCATCTGCACACGTTCAGCGGCGAGTCCACCATTATTATGAATGAGTACATGGACATCACCGGCTTTATGGACGTGTTTTTTCAGGAAAATGTGTACCTAGAGCTCTATATCCGCCCCACACAGGCGCAGTCGGCCGCAGAGGATTATCTGGCGTCTATTCAGAAAACGGACAACTGGCTGAAAGCGCTTCAACCAGATTTGCAGACGGATCAACAGTGGGAATATTCCCTGAAGCGAGCGATCCATAACGCCATGGAATACTACCGTACCTCTCAGGAGCAGCTTCTGACGCTTCAGAAACAGGAGGAAATCATCGCCCAATACCTGTCGCTGAAAACACAGTCCGCGTATATCGACGGCTATTCAAGAGACCTGCTCCACAATTGTATGGTACAAGGCGGCGCGCAATGGCAGGAAATCGTCGCCGCCAACACACGCAGCACGGAGTGGTTTGCATTTTTCCTGATTATGGACACGGTGCTCCTGTCCCTGATGCTGACAGTATTTACCCGCAGCATCCTCAAGCCGCTGTCGGATTTGGGCAGGGCCGCCCATGAAATCAGTGTGGGCCGGTATGACGCGCCGCCCCTGATGGTTCAGGGTGAGGACGAGCTGGGCCGCACTGCCTACGCTTTCAATCTGATGCAGTCGGAGATTCGGCGAACCATTCATAAGTTGGAACAGCAGGCGGAAATGGAGAAACTCTTGTTGAAAAATGAAGTAGAGGCGGCCCAGATGCAGCATCGGCTTCAGGAGAGCCGGTTTGCCCAGCTACAAAGCCAAATCAACCCCCATTTCCTGTTCAATACGCTTAATACGATCTCGGCGCTGGCGCGGGAGGAGAACGCACCGCTTTCGGAGGACTTGATCCTGCGCCTTTCCAGATTCTTTCGGTACTCTCTGAAGAACGACGAGCAGCTGGTGACGCTGGGCAGGGAGATTCAGCTCCTGCGGGACTATATGGAGCTGCAGGAGGTACGTTACAGCGACCGCATTACCATGGAGATACACTCGGACTCTGTTTTGGAGGATATTGCCGTTCCCAAGTTTATTTTGCAGCCGCTGGTGGAAAACTCGATTCTCCACGGACTCCGGACCCGCAAAAAGGGTGGCCGTATCCGCGTGCGTATTTTTCGAGGGCGACGGGGCGTTACCATTATAGTGACGGATAACGGCTACGGTTTTGATCCCCACCAGCCGCCCTCTGGCGGCAAACGCCGGTCCGTAGGTCTGGCAAATATCCGGGAGCGGGTGGAAATGAGCGGCGGGCAGTTCAAGCTGTTCAGCCGTCCGGGACTGGGGACATCGGTACGAATCGCATGGAAGGAGGGCGCTGATGATCAAAATACTGGTGGCGGAAGATGAACCGAAGAGCCGTGCGGCTCTGGTATCCCGCCTGCGGGACGTTTTGGGCGAAGCAGCGCTGATCGAGGCTGCAGCAGACGGAAATGAGACGGTATTAAAAGCAACGCAGGTGCAGCCCGATCTGGTCTTCATGGACATTGAGATGCCCCTTAAGAGCGGCATTCAGGCGGGGGCAATCATCAAACGGCAGCGGCCCGGAACGCGGGTAATCTTTCTGACGGCCTATGACCGTTTTGACTATGCGGTGGGAGCCCTCCGCTCCGGCGGAGAGGATTATCTCCTGAAGCCGGTTTCAGAGGTGGATCTGCGGGAAGTGCTGCAACGGTTTTTTGCGGTGCCGGAGGAACCGGACCGGGGCGTATCACCTTTTGAGGCAACATTGAGTTTATGGATCCGCCAGCATTACGCGGAGGATGTAGAGCTGGCGGCCGCCGCGGCAGACATGGGGATGAGTCCCTTTTACTTCTCCCGCCAAATCAAAGTGGCAACAGGCAAGACCTTTCTGGAGTTTCTGACGGCCTATCGCATCGAAAAAGCAAAAATGTGCCTTCTTTCCACAGAACTGCCGGTCAGCGAAGTAGGCCGTTCGGTGGGCTACCCGGATCCCAGCTACTTTGCGAAGGCCTTTAGGCGGTCGACGGGATGTACACCTACGGACTATCGGAATACGGCGGGGAATGCCGGTTTATAAACAGGGACGGATGATTCCGTCCTTGTTATTTTTGCACAAAAAGCGGGTGCGTTTTTTGACCATAGCTAAAAAAAATACAACGAAATGACAATAATTAATGATTTCGTCCGCACCCCCTCTCTGATACAATAATAACAGATTCACACTGTGAAACAAGACTAAAAAGTGAAGGAGAAAATGACATGAAAAGAAGTGTAACCCTGTTGCTGTCTGCTGTTATGTTGTGGAGTCTGTGTGCCTGTGGCGGCGGCAGCGCCTCCAGCAGTGAGCCTGCTTCCGGCTCTGCTTCAGCAGGCGCTTCCTCCGGCGGCGAGACCATGGTTCTGCGTCTGGCCAACAGCCACAATGCCGAGCATATTACCAGTCAGGCCTGCCAGATGTTTGCCGATCTGGTTGGTGAAAAAACCGATGGGCGCATTGCCATTGAGTGCCACTTTGCCGGCGAGCTGGGCGACGAGCGCTCCACCATCGAGCAGTGCCAGTTCGGCGGGCTAGACTTTGCCCGTGTGTCCTCCGGCGCTTCCGCTGAGTTTGCGCCGCTGATGAACGCTCTACAGATGCCCTATGAGTATACCAGCGTCGATCATCTCTTCGAAGTCATGGACGGCGAGATCGGCCAGGAGGTCTTTGAGACCTTCAAGGCCAACAACCTGGTCGGCATCACCTATCTCCATCCCGGCTCCAGGAACTTCTTTAACGCCGAGAAGGAGATCCACACGCCTGCCGACATGGCTGGTATGAAGATCCGCGTGTCCGAATCCGATCTGATGCTGGCGCTGATGTCCAATTTGGGCGCCGCAGGCGTGGGTCTGCCCTTTAACGACACCTATTCTTCCATCCAGACCGGCGTGGTGGACGGCGCCGAGAACAACATGACCTCCTATATCGAGATGTCCTTCTGGGAGGTCGCCCCCTACTGGACCTATGACGGCCATTCCTATATGCCCGACATGATTCTGGCCTCCAAGCAGACCATGGATAAGCTGTCTGCCGAGGATCAGCAGATCATCTTCGACTGCGCCAAGGAAGCTGAGGTCTGGCATCGGGATGCTTGGGAAGCGTCCGAGGCGAAGAACGCCGAGATCGCCATTGAGAAGGGCTGCATCCTGACCACGCTGACGGATGCGGAGCTGAAAGCGTTCCAGGACGCCGTGCAGCCGATGTACGAGTCTTTCCTCAACGACGAGCAGCGAGCCATCGTGAAGCGAGTTCGGGCTCTGGGCTGATGCAACTCCGCAAGAGGGCGGTTCCCCGGAACCGCCCTCTTGTATCCATGAAAAAATGAAAGGAACGTATCTGTGGACGTATTACGAAAAACCTGCCGAATATTGTTCAAGGCGCTAGAATGGTTCGCCATCATCTGCATGGTCATCTTGACCATTATCGTCTTTATTGATGTCATTCTGCGGTATATATTCAAGCAGGGCTTCTCCTGGACGCAGGAAGTCGCCACGCTGATGCTGGTATGGTTCAGCCTGATCGGCATGGCCATCGGCGTATTGGAAAAAATCCATATCGGGATTGAAATGTTCACCGCACGGCTGCCGAAAAAGGCCATCAGCGTGCTGGAGAGCGTCAATCATATTCTGATCGCGGTTTTTGGCGGCGCTATGATCTATTACGGCCTGACGATTATGAACATGACGAAGCTTTCTACCATGCCCGCCACAAAGATGCCCAGCGCCGTGCTATACATCATCCTGCCGCTGTCCGGCGTTCTGGTGGTGGTCAACGCGATTTTAGTGGCGGCAAAGCAAGACCGAAAAATCTTCGCGGACGAAAAAAAGGAGGAGGTAGACCATGCCTGATACATCTGTTGCCGTTGCGATTTTGCTGATATCCTTCGTGTTTTTGCTGGCAATTCGGATGCCGATCTCATTTACGCTGGGCATTTCCTCAGTTTTGACCGTGCTGTATTTAAATGTCCCCTTGGCCACGCTCTTTCAGCGGATGGTGAACGGCGTGCAATCCTTTTCGCTGCTGGCGATTCCGTTTTTTATTTTGGCCGGTGAAATCATGGGCCAGGGCGGTATCTCCCGTCGGCTCATTACGCTGGCCAACGCCTGCGTTGGGTGGATGCGGGGCGGCCTTGCGCAGGTCAACATTCTGGCTTCCATGTTTTTCGGCGGCATTTCCGGCTCCGCTGTGGCGGACACCTCCTCGCTGGGTTCCATACTGATCCCCATGATGACGGATTCAGGCTATGACAGGGATTTCTCTGTGGCCGTTACGGTTACCTCCTCCTGCCAAGGCGTAATGATCCCCCCATCCCATAATATGATTCTCTTTGCCATGGCGGCGGGCGGCGGCGTGTCCATCGGTCAGCTGTTTATGGGCGGGCTGGTTCCCGGTATTTTGCTGGGTGTGGCGCTGATGGTAATTACAGCCATTATTTCCCGGAAGAAAAACTATCCCAAGGGCAAGTTGATGTCTGCCAAAGAAATCTGGGTTGCCACCAAGGATGCGTTTCTAGGGCTGATGACCTGCATCATCATTGTCGGCGGCGTTATCTGCGGTTGGTTCACCGCTACGGAATCTGCTGCCGTAGCGGTTATCTATGCCTTTATCGTGACCTTCTTTGTCTATCGGGAAATCCCTCTGCGGCAGTTTGGAAACATCCTGCGTAAATCCCTGCGGACCATTGCCATGGTCATGGCCCTGATTGCCACGGCTTCCATGTTCGGCTGGCTGCTGGCCTATTTGAAAGTTCCCGCCATGGTGACAAACCTGCTGCTGAGTATTTCAGACAATAGAGTGGTCATCCTGCTGCTCATCAATCTCATGTGTCTGATTTTAGGTTGCATTATGGATATGGGCCCCCTGATTTTGATTCTGACGCCGATCCTGTTGCCCGTCGCCACCCAGCTGGGGATGGAGCCGGTGCAGTTTGGCGCCATGCTGATTCTGAACTTGGCCATCGGCCTTTGTACGCCGCCTGTGGGCGCTGCGCTGTTTGCCGGCTGCTCCATTGGTCGCCTCAAAATAGAGGAGGCCACCAAGTCGTGCCTTCCCTTTTATGCCATGATGGTTGTTGTGCTGATGTTTGTTACCTTTTTCCAGCCTCTGTCTATGTTCGTGCCCCGTCTGATGATGGGCTGAACCTATGGAGGCACTTCTTTCTAAAGCGGGAGGACTGGCGCTGATAATCCTTTCGGGGTATCTGTTAAAGCGAATCGGCGTCCTCCGTTCGGAAGCCGCTCCAGTTTTCTCCGTCCGACGAAAGAACCGACGTTGCGTGTATAATATGGGACAAGCAAAAGGGGCGTACCGTTGGCAGCCTGCGGGCGGCACGCCCCTTTGCCCTTCTTTGCGCATCCGCGTTTCGGTATAAGGCCGCGGACGGCGATAACGCTTTGTCAATGATGTCCGGTTTTCACAGGCAGAAAAGCGGCTGTTCGGATATTGATACAGCATGCGCGCTTGCGGTTATCCATGCGCACGCAAGGCGAAGTGATGATCTATACATAACGCAAAGTGTTCTCTAAAGCTAAAAAAAGACATTGCTTGCAGACTACTCTACAGGCAATGTCTCTTTTCATGCTCTGAAACGGTTTTGGTGTTGTCCTTATGCGGACGCACCATTTGCGTCCTGTTTTTTTATTCGGCAGTTCCCTCCGCAGGGAGCAGACCGCTCAGGATCTGTGCGAACTGCGCACGGGTAAAGATGCTGCCCACATCGAGCCGCCCGTTTGAACCCACGATGGTACCGGTCTGTACGCACAGCGCGGCGGCGGCGCGGCGGTTTTGCGGCACCTCGCCGCTGTCGTAAAAGCGGGACAGGCAAGCCGCGATTTCGTCGTCGGAAAGCGCCTGTGCGCCCTGTCTTTGCAGGGTGTTCGCTATAATTTGCATCGCGTCCGCGCGGGTCATTGCAGCTGTGTAATTCACCGGCTCGTCCAGCCCGGCTGTGAGGCCTGCATTTGCGGCCGCCGTGGTTTCGATATAGTACCACGCCGCGCCATCCGGCGGGGAAATGGTGCTGGTGTCGATCTCCAGCGCACGTACCATGACCGCTGCGGCTTCCGCGATGGTGATCGGCTCGTCCGGGCGGAACCGGCTGCTGTCGCCGTGCATGAGGTCGGCTTCCGTAACTGCCTTAATGGCGCCATACGCCCAGTGGTTCTGCGGCACATCCGAATAATCCGCATAGGTGTTCAACGCGCCGATGGCCGCGCCGTTGAGCGCGCGCCAGCATTCGCCGTCCTTGTTGATGACGCCCTCCAGCTGGGCAAAGGGGATGGTGTATTCCTGCGAGGACGGTGCGCGCTGCGTACCGGCCTGCGCGGTGCTCAGAAAAAAACTCACGCCGCTGTCGGTGATGCGCGGATAGGAGAACAGGTAAAACGGGATATTCTGCGGGAGGAACTCGGTAACGGTATCCACATAATCCTTGGTAAACAGATCACGGACGAGCCAATAGCGCTCGCCGGTTGCAAGGTCGAGGGTAATGTTGTCGTTCCAGACCGAAGCGCCCTCGCCGATGCCGCTGACGCAATCCGCCCAGACGACCAACAGACGCCCCTGGACACGAAGCCCATAGGAGCCGGTCAGCGCTTCACGCTGCGCTGAGAAAGAGGGGCCTTCGAGGAAAAAGGTCTCGATGGCGTTGTTGACCTTGGCCTGCACCGTCTTATCCGCAAGGCCGGAGATCACCGGATAGGTGAGCGACCAGCCGTATTCCACGCCGTTTTTCATGCCCAGGTACTTTTCATATCTGGTGGTCGTGACCCGGAAATAACCCATATCATACTCACGTTCCGGCGAGTACAGGGACGTTCTATCGCTCAGGCGAATGTACTGCCGCTTGCCGGCAATGGTGACCAGCGCGACATCATTGGTGAGCACCGTCGGGTTTTCGGCGTTGGCTAGCTTGGTGATGTAGCCGCCCACACCCGAGAAAAAGATGATGCCGTTGTCCATGGTACCGTGCCAGGAAACACCGTGCTCGATGGAATCAAAGCCGCCCGCATACACATCGGTGCGGTAAATGATGTTGCCGTCCGCATCGAGGGCGGACACATACCCATCGTCGCCGCGCGCGGCATATACACCGTCGCCCATGTAGGACAGGTAGTTGTAGGAAAACGGAAGGGTGGTGACGCCGTTCAGGTTTACAATGCCCCAGCGGTTGTTGAGGCGCATCATGGCGTAGCCGTCCCGGTAGGGGGAAATCTCCTGATAGAGATAATCGCTCAGCAGCGCCCCGGTTTCGAGCGAATAGACCGCCAAACGGCTGCCGCTTTCCATGATAACCAGTTTGCCGCCGTAGACTTCCAAGTATTTTGGCGTGCCGCCTGTGGGGAGCGGGGTCTCGTTGCCGGCGGCGTCAATGACCGCATAGCCCTGGTCGATGCGTTGGACAACCGCATAGCCGCCGGAAAACGGACCTGCGGCACGGTACTGCGGCGCAATCACCGCTTCATCCTGCCCGTTGACATAGCCCCAGACGCCGTCCCGCTGGACGGAAAGCAGGCCTTCCTCCGAAAAAAAGCCGGACGCGCCGGCAAAAGTCCCGAGCAGTCCGCCCTGCTTGTCAAAAAACACGGTTTCCCCCTCATAACGGAAGGCAATCGTCGTTTGATCATATTCCACCGCAGTGGGTGCGGCGCGGAACGGCACGACCTGCCGCCCGGTTTCGTCGATCACAGCCAGGCTGCCGCTGTCACTCGTGACCGTGGCAAGGCCGTCTTCTGTAAATGCAGAAGCAGATGCGTACTGGTAGGGAATCGCCTGCGTGCCATCCTCCGCCATATACCCCCAACTGGTATAGCCGTCCGCAGAAACCGCATCCACCGGGAACAGGTCGACCGCCGCGGCAGGGAAGGTCAGGGCCATTACTGCAAAAAAGATCGACAGAAGGTATTTTTTCATAGAAATATCCTCCTCATCGGTTAGTTTCTGCCTCAATTATATCGACTTTCCGCAGTCTTAACAAGAGGAACAGGCAAAGTGAAATATTACATTCGTTCTCCTGTAAGAATATACCGCATAAGACGCGCCGCTCATGCGGGCGCGTCCGGTATGGCATGAAAAAAGCACCCGAAAGGATACTTTTACGCAGGAAGTAAGCAAAATGCTGCAAAATCTGTAAGATTAGCGCAATGGGGCGCGGTTCACCCTTCCTGCGCCCGGAGTTTTTCGGCGGTGTCGGCGGTGATCAGCGCGTCCAGCACGTCGTCCAGGTCGCCGTCCAGGAATTGCCCGAGCTTGTAGAGCGTCAGCTTAATGCGGTGGTCGCTGACGCGGTTTTCCGGAAAATTATAGGTGCGGATGCGTTCGGCGCGGTCGCCGGTGCCAACCTGGCTTTTCCGGTCCGCGGCGATGGCGGCGTTCTGTTTTTCCAGCTCGGCTTCGTACAGCCGGGTGCGCAGCACGCGCATGGCTTTGTCCTTGTTTTTGTGCTGGCTGCGCTCATCCTGGCATTCCACCACCGTCCCGGTGGGCAGGTGGGTGATGCGGATGGCCGACTCGGTCTTATTGATGTGCTGGCCGCCCGCGCCGGAGGAGCGGAAGGTATCGATTTTGAGGTCGGAGGGGTTGATGGCAAAATCCACCTCCCCGGCCTCGGGCAGCACCGCGACCGTCACGGTCGAAGTGTGGACACGGCCCTGGCTTTCGGTTTCCGGGACGCGCTGGACGCGGTGTACGCCGGACTCAAACTTCATGCGGGAATACACATGGTCGCCCGTGATTTGGAACACCACTTCCTTGCAGCCACCGAGCTCGGTTTCGTTGATGCTGAGCTGCTCGACCGTCCAGCCGCGCTTTTCGGCATACATCGCATACATGCGGTAGAGCGAATGGGCGAACAGGGCCGATTCTTCGCCGCCCGCGCCGCCGCGGATTTCCACAATAATGTTTTTATCGTCATTGGGGTCTTTCGGGAGCATAAGCACTTTGAGCTCGCCCTCCAGCCGCGCGATGTCGGCCTTGGCCTGCGCCAGCTCCTCCTGCGCCAGCTCGCGCAGGTCGGGATCCGCGAGCATATCCTCGGCTTCCGTGCGAAGCGCCTGCGCGCCCTGATAGGCGCGGTAGGCTGTGACGATTGGCTCCAGATCGCCGCGCTCTTTGAGAAGCCGCGCGGCCGCTACCGGATCGTCGTACAGATCGGGCGCGGACAGGCGTGCCTCCAGCTCTTCGAAGCGGCTCACAAGGGCGTCTAGTTTGTCAAACATATAAACCTTCCTTTATCCCCGCCACTGGGCAACCGCCTGGGCGACGCCCAGAACGATGCTGTCCTGATAGGCTGGGTCGATCAGATTGGCTTCCTCGGCCGCGTTGGTCAGGAAGCCCATTTCCAGCAGCACGCACGGCACCTCCGACCAGTTGAAGCCGGTCAGATCCTGCCGCGCGGTGACGCCGCGGTTTTTGGCGCCCGTCTGCGCCGCGACTGCGTCTGCCATGCGCTGCCCAAGCGCGGCGCTCGGTTCCGCAATGGACGGCGTGCCGAGCAGGGGGCCGGACGGGATGAGGACGGACACCCCGTGTACGCTGGGGTCGTCGACGCCGTCGGCGTGGATGCGGATGCAGCAATCTGCGCCCGCATCGTTGGCAATCCGGGCGCGCTCGATGTTGGAAACCGTGGCTTCGCTGGCCTCGCGCGTCAGGATGACGGACGCGCCCATGCTTTCCAGCTTGTCCCGCAGCCGGAGCGCGACCTGTAAATTGAGGGCTTCCTCGGTGATCTGCGCGCCCGATGCGCCGCTGACATAGGCGGGCTTGGCCTTGTCCGAAAGCGGGGAGAGCGCTTCCTGCGCCACCGCGTCCGTCACCCCGTGGCCGGGGTCGAGACAGATCACCATACCGTCCAGTGGGCCGGGGGCGGTTTCCGGCGCGGCAGAGGGAGAGACGGCAGGCGCCGCCACAGACGCCGCCGGTTTGCTGCTGCGCGCCGGCGGGGCTTCCCCGGCCGCGGACGCGCCGCAGCCGGAGAGCAACACGACGAAAAAAAGCGCAAGAAATCTCATGACATCCATCCCTTATCCTTTTCATAGGAGACAATGGTATCAATGTTTTGCTTTTCCAGCTTAGAGAACTGCGCCTCGGTGAAAGAGGGATTGGGATGGTACCAGATAAACCGGCTGAAAAAATCCTGCCAGGCGTTTGTGGTGAACACATACCCATGGCGGGCAAAGGCTTCGTTGCGGATGATGTCGATTTCGTCCTGCGTGAGCCGGTCGAGGTCTGCGGTGGAAATTGCAAACTGGTCGAGCGGCCAGAAATGCAGGTCATTGCCCTCCGGAATGTTGTCGTTCGCCGACCGCGTGCCCGTCGCCGCCGTATAGTAGAGATAATCGCCGGCGCTTACAGCCGGATGGTCATGTTCCGCGTTGCTTTTTCCCTCAAGCAGCGCGCCGCTGTACCGCTCGGCTTCATAGCGCTCACCCGCAATGACAATGCGCAGCACCTTGCTGCCGCGGGGCTTGATGCGCACCTCCGTGCCGCCCAGATTGACGTCCACGGTGTCGGTGCCGGCATACAGCTCGGCCGCATCCCAGTAAGCCTTGCCGTTCTGCTGCATGGTGACGTTCAGCTCCCCGTCCTCAACGAGCAACTCGAACACCGCGCCGCCCGCTTCCCAGACGCCCTCAAACGCAGTCCAGTCGACCGCGCCGTCTGCAAGCTTGACGGCGGCGGAGACGTCTTCCTCGCCGCTGCGGTCGCCGGAGACGCTGGAAACCGCGCTGTGTGCACCGTCCGTGTCCGCGAGCAGCGTCCATGGATGGAATTTTACCACCAGGCCAACAATCGCAAGCACGATGACGGCTGCGGCTGCAATCCCCGCAATCAGGCGGGTCCGGCGCGGCCGGGCGGGTTCTTCGTGGATGGGGAAATCGTCCAGATCGTCATAGCGCGGCGGGGGCGCGATCTGCTCTTTAATAGTCGGTTCATCCGGCTCTTCGCGGCTGTCGCCGGGGATCTTCGGATCAAATTCCGGAGGGGGCTGCATGGCCGCGCCGCGTGCGGCAAGGTCTTCGAAATCCGGGAAATCCTCCACAGGCGGCGGACTGGACAAAACCGGTTTGCCGCATTCGGTGCAAAACCTGGTGCCTTCGGGCAGCTTTGCGCCGCAATGGATACAAAACATAGGGATCTTCCTTTCTACATGGGGAACCATGGGATCCGGATCGAGGGATGAGGATCCCATATCACCCGAACGGGTGGAATATTCCGAGGAGAAACCGGGGGCAGCCCAAGCATACCGCAGGGGGCCTGCGAATCCGGTCGTATCTGCGTTTGGGGCAGATGGGCACGGAACAGTGCGCGTATGCACCGGGAAACAAAATGTGAAAAATTAATTTTATTATAGCAAAAGGAGGGCGTTTTGGGAAGCGATTCACCCGCATTTTAACCAAATTGGCAACTTTGGCATGGTGCAATTTGCCAAAAATTAAAAACAAAGCCGAAGACACCCGGAAAATGCAAAAGAATCCCGCGTATCACGCGGATACGCGGGATTCCTGGAATCAATCTACCTTAGGCAGGTTTTTGAGCGCCTCTTCCGGCACGCGCACCGGGCCGCAGCCCGCGCACTTCGAGCAATCGTGCATGCAGGCCATCGGATCGTCCGGGTCATCCTCGCGGCAAGCCTCGAGGATGCTGGGATCGCCCTGCTTTTCGCCGACAAGGAATTTGGCCGCAGCCTCTTCCGCCGGGCCGGTTACGCCCGGGACAAGTACAATGCCGAGCATTTCGAGCGCATTGCGCATGGCGACGCCGAGCGCGCCGCAGATAAACACATCGGCCTGCACCATGCCAAGAAAGGTCAGCATAGCGGTGGAACCGGCGCCGGGAGCGGCCATGAGCTCCTTGCCCGAGGGTTCGCCGCCGCGCGCCGTGATGATCAGGTATTCGGTGCAGCCGCTCGCGTCGGCAACCTGCCCGTCCTGATAAGCAATCGCAAGTTTCATGGCGGGCTCCTTACAGCATGGCTTCGAGCGCCTTCATCGCGCCGTGCAGCTCTTCTGGCAGCCGGACGTCCTCAATCGCGCCGCGGTCAACCGCAGAGGCCAGGTTCGGGTCGAGCGGCAGCTTGGCCAGAATCGGGATTTCATATTGTGCGGCAACTTCATCCAGCTTACTCTTTCCGAAGACTTCGATTTTCTTGCCGCAGTCCGGGCAGGCAAGGTAGCTGTAGTTTTCGATGACGCCGAGGATCGGGATGTCCATCATCTTGGCCATCTTGACCGCCTTGCCCACAATCATGGAAACCAGATCCTGCGGGGAAGTCAGGATGATGATGCCGTCCACCGGGATAGACTGGAACACGGTCAGCGGCACGTCGCCGGTGCCGGGAGGCATATCGACAAACATATAGTCCACGTCCTGCCAGATGACGTCCGACCAGAACTGCTTGACGGTCTCCGCAATGATGGGGCCGCGGTAGATCACCGGGTCGTCCGCGTGGTCGAGGACAAAATTAATGGAAATCATATCAATGCCGGTTTCCGAGGTCTTGGGCAGGATGCCCTCTTCACAGCCCTCCAGCTTACCGGTCATGCCGAAGGCCTTCGGGATGGACGGGCCGGTGATGTCTGCGTCGAGGATCGCGGTATGGTAGCCCTTGCGGCTCATGGCCACCGCGAGCATGGAAGTGGCGAGGCTTTTGCCGACGCCGCCCTTGCCTGAGATGACGCCGATGACCTTTTTAATCGAAGACAGGGCATTGGGCTTGACGAGCAGGCTCTGCGGCTCGCCGCAGCCGCCCGAGCAGGAATCGCAGTTATGCGAGCAACCCATGTTTAACAACTCCTTTAAAATGTACGGTTATAGACAGTATACCATATTTGTACCGCTGTGGGTAGGGCTTATTTTTTTGAGGTCATGGATAGTATGGCACGATTTGCAGCGGTTATCCAAGGGAATTGGTATTATAAAACGTTTCAAATTTAACATTTACTCTGTTATATGCGGCGCGGCGAATTGAAATGAAAAAGAATGCATGCTATTGCGAAACATGTACAATCGAATGAAGGCAAGACCACATAATGCGGCAAGAGCGATTTGTGTCAAAATTTTGCGTCAGAACCAGGCGCGGAAACGCAGAAATCCTTGGTGGATGGCAAGTTTTCGCAACAAAGTTATGGCAGAAAATTTTAGCAAAGCGCCACCGCCGTCTTTGTGCGGTGTTGCCCAAACGAAATCCCCGCCCAAAGGCGGGGATTTCGTTTAGTCGTCCGGATGCTCAGCCGCTTGCTGACGTTTTTCCAGGATGCCGCCGATTTTGCCAAGCCCATAGCACAGTACGATGAGCAGGCCATACTTGAGAACCGGCGACTCGAGCGCCGCATCGATGCCGAGGGAAAACCTTTTGTTTGCCAGCCCAAGCAGGCCCATGGCGATGTAGCTGAATGCAATGCCAAGCACGCCGCCATACCACACGCCGGGTGTAAACCGGCCGAAATACAGACGCTTACCCTCTTCTTCGGGCGCAGTTTCCTCGGGTACGTCTTCCAATTCCTCTTCGTCCTCGCGCGCGTTGGCGTCTTCCTCAGCGGGGCAGAGGGCGGTCTCTTCTTCCTCTATGGCCTGACGTTCTTTTTCGTCCATACGGTACACGTCCTTTCTGGGTACTGGGTCAAGTATATCAAAAAATTGCGCAAAGAACAACTGTTTTCGGGCAAAACTCCGGTTTCTTAGCAGATGCTTGCAAAGGCGGCAAGGGAGTGTTACAATCAAACCCGTATGACAATTGGAAAGAAGGGGAAAGTATGCAAACCATTACCCGGCGGGCGCCGGAAGGGGCCATGCGCCGGGTCTGCCCGGAGATGTACGCCACCCGGCTGTTCCTGCTGTGCTGCATGATGTATATCATCGGCGTATTCGGCCGTATGAGCTATTCGGCGGTCGCAGTAGAGCTGATTACCAGCGAGGGGTTCACGAAATCGCAGGCAGGGCTGATCGGTACCGCGCTTTTTGCCGCCTATGGCGCCTGCCAGATCCTGTCCGGCTTCCTTGGGGACAAGATCCCGCCGCGGAAGATGGTGTTTGCCGGGGTGTTTGGCTCCGCGGTGCTCAATCTCGGCATGGGCATTGCGGACGATTATCGGGGAATGCTCGTACTGTGGGCGGCAAACGGTGTGTTCCAGTCCTTCATCTGGCCGCCGGTGTTCAAAGTGTTTTCCGAGGTGCTGCCGCCCAGTTACCGCAAGCGTGCGTGCGCGAACGCGGCGGCGACCAACCCAATCGCTGCGGTGCTGACCTATCTGTTTGCGGCGTTCGCCCTGCATGCGCTGGGCTGGCGGTCGGTGTTCCTGCTGTCAGGCGCGCTGATGGCCGCGGCGTCGTTTTACTGGCTGCGCCGCATGGCGTGGTATGAGCGGGAGATCGGGGCGCACGGTCAGGTGGAGCACATCACGCTCACGCCGCAGGAACAGGCAAGCGGCGGCTCGCTGATGCAGGTGCTGGCCATGTCGGGCGTGCTGTATGCGCTCATCACCGCAGTGACCCACGGCATGCTGCGCGACGGCATCCAGGCATGGGTGCCGACCTTTATGACTGAGAATTTCCGCTTTGGCGCATCGGTTTCGACCGCCATGGCGGTTTTGCTGCCGCTTGTCAACATCACAGGGGTATTCCTCACGAAATTTATCAGCAGGCGCTGGATTCGCAATGAGCTGAACGGCACGGCTGCCTTTTTTGCTGTGGATCTGCTGGCGCTGGCCGCGCTGGCGGCCCTGTGCCGCACGAGTGCGGCCGGATCGCTCATCATGATGATGCTGGCCTCGACCTGCATGATCGGGGCAAACGTGATGCTCATCAACATCATGCCCATCCATTTCGGCGCCATCGGGCGCGCAAGCACAGTGACGGGCGTGCTCAACTGCTCGGCTTACATTGGCTCGGCGCTGTCCTCTTATGGCATCGGGAAAGTGGCCGACCTGTTTGGCTGGCAGGCGGCGGTTTGTGTATGGCTGGGTTTTTCGGCCGTTTCACTTGTCACGGCGCTCCTGGGCGCGCGCCGGTGGGGCAGATACCGCAGACAGATATAAAAAAGCGCAGGGCGGCTACGCTCTGCGCTTTTGATATACTGCGGTGGGAAAAGGATTCGTGGGCTACGGCCTCTCATTTTGTCCGCGCACGGCGCGGGAACGGGGATAGAGGGCTACGGCCTCTCATTTTATCCGCGCACGGCGCGGGAACAGGGATAGAGGGCTACGGCCTGCGCTTTTTGAGACACGCGGAATGGCCTGTTTTATGTCCTGCTTTCCAGGATTTTGGTTACGCCATCGGTAAACTTTGTGTAGAAGGCAAGCAGCTCCCGCAGATAGGCCGAACCTTCTGCGGTAATGCCATAATACTGCCGCAGGCGGCCGTCCGGCGCTTTTTGCTTGCGGGTCTCATTGATATAGCCGAACCGCGCCATGCGGTAAATGACTGCATAGGGGAATACAATCTGAAATTTTTCCTCGCTGCGGCGGGACAGCTCGGAAGTGATTTCATTGATGTACATGTCACGTTCATCCAGCAGGAAGAGTACCAGAAGCTCGGTAATGGCTTTTTTAAAATTGTTTTCCATCCCAGCCAGGGAGCCGCTTCTGGATGGATGGGTGACGTCCGCAACGGAAACTTGATTTGTCATAATGATCCCTTCTCCTCAAATGATAGAGTAACGGCATTGCGGGCACAAACCGGAAACAGGGGGTGCTGCCCTTCAAACGGTGTGCAGAATTCCCCGGCAAAACAACCGGATACGGTGGGCGAAGAGCATCTGCTGAAGGTTTGCTTCCAAAAAGGGCATGTACAGTATGAGACCTTACAACACAATTATATCGATAAAAACAAATTTCTGCAAGTAAAAAGGATCATTTTTTGATGAAAAAACCGGTTTAATTTAGATACTAAGCGCGAAATTTGTCAACAAAAAAATGTTTTTGCGAGTTTCCGTCCCGCCAGCCGAGAACCTTGGAGACATCTACATTTTTTACGGCATTGAGAAGGTTGGCTTCGATTTGCGGATTGTCCGCCGCAAGGGACGCGATCAGAGCTTTGATTTCCGCGCGCTTGGTGTCCTCTTTGCGTGCGGACGCCGGACAGCCACAGGGAAGGAAGGTCAGGCCGCACGCCTCCGTCCAGGCGAGCACCGCGGATTCACGCACGTGATACAGCGGCCGGATCAGCTCCATGCCCGGATAATTTTTGCTCTGCAGGCGTGGAAGCATGGCCTGCACCTGCCCGCCATATAAAAGGCTCATCAGGACAGTCTCAATCGCGTCGTCGTAGTGGTGCCCGAGCGCGATTTTGTTGCAGCCGCGTTTCTGCGCTTCGGCGTACAGATGACCGCGGCGCATTTTTGCGCACAGAAAACAGGGATGCCCGCCTGCGTGGTTCGCCGCGACACGCAGCACGTTGGTCTGGAAAAACTCAACAGGGACGCCAAGGGTGCGCGCGTTTTCCTCAATATGGGCGCGATTTTCCGGGGAATAGCCGGGGTCCATGGCAAGGAACACCAGGGAAAAATTGGCATGGCGCTGGTGGTTCTGGAGAAGCTTTGCAAGCAGCATGGAGTCCTTGCCGCCCGAGATGCAGACCGCGATGTGGTCGCCGGGTGCAATCATGCTGTAGTCGCGCAGGGCGCGGGCGAATGGGCGCAGCAGGGCACGGGAAAAGCGGGTTGTAAGCGTGCGCTCAATTTCGATCTGGTTCAAGTGCGTGATCCCCTTTCTTATGGACTGTTAATATGTTAGCTGATATTATGATGCACGAAAAATTACGCGCTGTCAATCGCAAAAGGATGCATGATTTCCGGCAGAAGGCGGGATCCATTGCAGACATGGTTTGCATTTTCGATATATTTGAGGCGCATTGTGCAATATGTCCATTTTGTGAGGAAAATATTTAGCTAATTTGGATATTGCACTGCTTGCAATTTTGGCAAAATCGCAGTATTCTTAATACAACAAAGGAAGCCGATACAAAAGGCAACCAGGAACCCCGCAATGCCCCGGCGCGGTGGACGGCCTGCATTTCCTTGCTCATATCACCTCTTTTCTCTTCTTCTCAGGCAACTTCGCTCCATGGTGGGCGAAGTTGTTTTTTGTTTAAAAAGGCGGTGGAAAGCGCTGTGAAAAAATTTTTAAAAATTTTTGTATTTTCTCTGGACAAATGGAGGATCATGCGATATAATAATATTCACTATGCGGGAGAATAACGCGGGTATGGCGGAATTGGCAGACGCGCCAGACTTAGGATCTGGTGTCTACGACGTGCAGGTTCGACCCCTGTTACCCGCACCAAAAAGACGCAGCTTCCATCAAGAGAAAGCTGCGTCTTTTTTCATGCTTAAAACGTGATATGATTTTGATGTGAATTATTTATATTGAGCACGGGGAACTGCCGCGAAAAGAAAATGCACACAAGCAAAAGTCCGGCAACAAATGTCCGGAAGAATATATTTGTTTAGCAATGATTTAAATGCTTTTGTGCGAAGAAAAGGCATTTCCTCATGGACGCTGGAATTTAGGTAATGCATGGAGCCGGTTCATACTATATAACGGCTAATTGCTATTATGGCTATCATATAGTTCTTGTTATGGATATAATTTTACCCAACGCAAAATATTTTCCGCTGTTATCGCATATAAAAACAAGGCTGAAAGCAATGCTGCGTGCATTGCTTTCAGCCTTGTTTTTGCTGTATAGAGAACGTCCCGGCCTATGCCCGGAACAAAAGGGAGACAGGCGTCGGCGCAAAAGCTTTGTTTTCCAGCGCCAGCCTTCCGCTTTGGACGTCCCGTTTGAACACGGCAATGCTGTCGCTGTCCTGGTTTCCCACAAGCACCCACCCTCCTGTGGGGTCCAGTGCAAAATTCCGCGGCGTCCTGCCGCCGCAACCCACGGCCTGCACCAATTGCAGTGTCCCGTCTGCCTGTACCGAAAAGACGGTAATGCTGTCCTGTCCGCGATTGGACACATACAAGAAGCGGCCGTCCGGCGCCAGATGAAGGTCAGCTCCGCTGTTGGGCACGCCGCCGGGCTCTGCCACGGAAGGAACGGCTTGTAAAAATTCCAGTCTTCCGTCCATGTAAGAAAAGGTCATAACTGCAGAGGATATCTCACAGAGCACATAGCACCGTTCGCCCCTTTGGTCGAACACACAGGCACGCGGACCCATCCTGCTGCCCACAAAAAAGCTATGAACCGCATCCGCACAAAGGACGCGGTTTTCCCGGTCCACCCGATAAACCGTCAGATCGTCCGTCCCAAGGTCTGCTACAATAACATATTTTCCATCCGGAGCCCAAACCGCCGCATGAGGGTGCGGGGCGCTTTGCCTCACAAGGTCTGCTCCATGCCCGTAATGCCGGATAATCACGCCCTTTTTTCCCAGTGAGCCATCCGCACACAGAGGGTAGCTGCATACGCTTCCTCCCGTAAAATTGGCTACTGTAAGACAACGCCTTTCCCTGTCAAGCCCAACATAACATGGGTCGGCACCACCGGTGGGCCTCTGGTTCAGAAAACGCAATCCACCGTCCGACTCTATCCGATAAGCGCTCACGGCCCCGCCCGCTTTATTTTTGTATTCTTTCAATTCATTTACTGCATACAAATACTGTTTGTCAAAAGATAACGCCAGATAAGACGGGTTTTCGGCCGGCGCCGGAGCGGTACTTTCATACAACGTGCCCGTTTTGGCATCAAAGGTATACCTATGAATTCCTTTTCCCCTGCCCTCCAGGATTTCCCCTGTACCAAACCGGATCGGCCTGCTGTATGTTCCTACAAATAACTGATATGTCTCTTTCATCCATTATCACAGCTTTCTCTTTCCCTCATACGAAACGGAGAGGTACGCCCTATACTGGGGCAATGTACTATTCCATATAGCCGCCGCGCATGGGCGATACGGCGTGCCGGGTATAAAACCGGAGCACACCTTTTGTATATCGGGGCGGACGGGGACTCCACGCAGCACGGCGTGCAGCGAGGATCGCCTCCATCTGTTCCGGCGTTTTCTCGGCGCCGTTTGCTCCGATGATGGACAGGCTGCGCCCGCGGATGTCGATACGGATGAGGTCTCCCTCCTCCACAAGTGCGATCGGCCCGCCGTCCGCAGCCTCCGGGCTGACGTGGCCGATCACCGGCCCCTTTGAGGCACCGGAGAAACGGCCGTCTGTGATGAGCGCGATGCTTCGGGCGAGCGCCGGGTCCGACGAGATCGCCTCGGTGGTATAGAACATCTCCGGCATACCGCTGCCTTTGGGGCCCTCGTAGCGGATGAACACCGCCTCACCGGGATGGACGGCGTGTGTGAGGATAGCATGGATGGCGTCCTCCTCACAGTCAAACGGCCGCGCGCGCAGCGTTACGCCGAACATCTCCTCCGGCACGGCTGTGTGTTTGACCACGGCGCCTCCCGGCGCAAGGTTGCCCCGCAGAACAGCGATGGCGCCATCTGTGCCCAACGGTTTTTCCAGCGGGCGAATGACGTCCTCCGGTGCAACGCCCGTACCCTGCAGATACGATGCACAGCTTTCGTAAAAGCCATTCTTTTGCAGTTCGTCCAGGTTTTCGCCCAGTGTTCTGCCCGTGACCGTCAGTACATCCAGATGCAGCAGATC
>URFQ01000014.1 GCA_900547195.1 uncultured Butyricicoccus sp. | reverse complement strand
TACTTCCTTACAGCCACAGTCCGAGCGTTAAGAGCGTCGCAGGCAATGGGTAGGGTTGCATGAGAACCATGCGGGGGTGCAATTCCCATGAGGTTATGCTGCTAACCGTCCGACAAAAGCCTAATTTCTATTTTTGAAACTATTGTACTCTATTGAAAGGGGGACACTTTAATGAATATTACTGATGTGCCTATCTGGGAGAAATACACGCTTACTGTTGAAGAAGCGTCAAAATATTTCCGTATCGGAGAAAACAAGCTGCGTAAATTAGCGGAGGAAAACCCGGCTTCCGGGTGGGTGATTATGAACGGCAACCGTATTCAAATCAAGCGGAAACAGTTTGAAAAATTCATTGATACTTTGGAAGTTATATAGTGAAATCGAGCCTTGAATGTGGTATAATGAATACAGGCATATCAAGGCTCTTTCCGTCATGGAAAGGAGCATGACGAACAATGTCGGAGAAAAGACGAGATAATAAAAACCACATTTTACGCACAGGAGAGAGCTAGAGAACAGACGGAAGATATGCTTACAAATATACAGATACCTTTGGGAAACCGCAATTTGTCTATGCTTGGAAGTTAGTACCTACCGACAAGACCCTGGCGGGGAAACGTGAAGATATTTCGCTTCGGGAAAAGGAAAAAGAGATACAGAAAGACCTTGACGACGGGATTGACACGTTGGGAAAGAAAATGACTGTCTGCCAACTTTACGCAAAGCAGATAAGGCACCGGGCAAATGTACGGCATGGCACGAAACAGGGATGCAAGTAGCTTATGAGGATTTTGGAAGAAGATAGCCTTGGAGCTTGCAGCATTGAAAGCGTGAGGCTGTCCGACGCGAAAGAATGGGCTTTACGCATGAAAGCGAAAGGCTATTCTTTCAAGACAATCAACAATCACAAGCGTTCTCTGAAAGTTGCCGTTTACACAGCCATACAGGACGATTGTATTCGGAAAAATCCCTTTGACTTCCAACTGAACACCGTTTTAGAAGATAACACCGAGCCAAAGGTACCTCTATCCCCAACGCAGGAAGCGTCTTTCCTGTCCTTTGTGCAGAATGATAAAGTCTATCAGAAGTATTACGACGAGATTATCATACTGTTAGGAACAGGGCTTCGCATTTCTGAACTCTGCGGGCTGACTGAAAACGATATTGACTTTGAGCATAAGCTAATCAACGTAGACCATCAACTTTTGAAAGTATCGGGAGTTGGCTATCATGTTAAAACGCCAAAGACAAAAAGCGGTATCAGACAAATCCCAATGAGTACCAAAGTCTATGAAGCGTTCAAGCGCGTGCTGAATGACAGAGGGCGGGCAGATAATTTTATTGTAGGCGGTTATAGCAGGTTTTTATTCCTTAAGCGGAACGGGCTACCGAAAGTAGCAGTCAACTATGAAACCATGTTCCAGGGGCTTGTGAAGAAGTACAACAAGAGCCATGAGGAAGCCTTACCGAAAGTGACAACGCCGCATACCTTACGCCATACATTCTGTACCAATTTAGCAAACGCCGGAATGAACCCGAAAGCATTGCAGTATATCATGGGACATTCCAACATCAACATGACGCTGAACTATTACGCCCATGCTACCTCTGATAGCGCAATGGCAGAAATGGAACAGCTGATTGCTTAGTAGTAAATATCGGTTTTACTACTTAATTTACTACTTTTGGACGCGAAAACATGAGGGGAAATAAAAAGATTTGTGAACTTCTTCCGATACGAAAAGTGCCGGAAAGCCTGTAAATACAGCTATACCGGCTTATAAGAACTTATAAAGAGATAGTCAAAAATTATATTTAGATTTTTTAAAAAATCTAAATATAATTTTGCCGCCGGTGAGAAGGTCTGATACTTTTTGGTGACGATGTACAAGTCCACGGCAATCTCGGGCGTGACCGGCCGGAAAGTCAGGCTGCGGGGGCCCTCGGTGTTGACCAAATTGGCGAGCGTTAACGCATATCCGATGCCTTTTTCCACGAGGAATGTGGCATTGTAGATCAGATTGTAGGTGGCAACAATGTTCAGGGAGCGATAATCCATGCCGGACCATTCGAGCTGCTGGTTGCCCGAATAGGTTTGCTCCGGAAACAAAAGCGGAAGGCCTTTCATATCCGCAATCGTAATTTGCTCTTTTTTGGCAAGCATGCAATCCCGGCGCATCAGAAGCCCAAAGGTGTCTTTCTGGCGGATGTTCAGGTACTCATACTTATCCTGCCGGATTGGCCCCAACAAAAGCCCCATGTCAATGAGCCCCTTATCCAACCGCTCCATGACCGTTTCCGCATCACCGCTGTGGGTGTGAAAATGGATATCCGGATATTGATCGTGCAGCTTCCGATAGACCTCTGTGATCATATCCATCGCGGCGGTCTCGCCACAGCCGAGATAGATATCACCGCCGGTAATCGCGTGTTCTGCCCGGAAGGCTGATTCCGTCTTCTCCATCAGCTCCAGCATTTCCTGGGCTCGCGCGCGCAGGAAAGCGCCCTCGTCTGTGAGGGTCACCTTCTTCTTTCCACGAATCAGCAGCTGTTTGCCCAGATGCTCATCCAACTCCTTGATCTGTTTGGAGAGTGTGGGCTGCGTCAGATGGAGCGCCTCTGCTGCCCGGGTGATATTCTGCTCTCTGATGATTGTCAGAAAATAGTTCAACAGTCTTGTCTCAATCATGCCATTCTCACCAATTCCTGTATTTCTTAAGCGTATTGTATCATAGACCATTCCTTTTATCTATGATAAAATATTACAAATAGATATTTGCTATCTTCTGCTGACGGCGGTATGATGGTCATGAGAACAGTATGAGGAGGCTTTCTTTATGAACGAATTGTGCTGCAATATGGAGGAACTTTGCCGCACGGCGCCAAACCGAACAAAGCCGGCCGGCCGTAGGATCATCTGCGCAACCCGATATGGATACATCGGCAATTACAAACAAGGGAGAAACTACATTTGAAATGCTGGAAGAAAGGCGAGGCGGTACTATGAAAATTGTGTTAGTTGCTCTGGCTCTGGTACTGAATCTTACGGTATGTGGGCAGCCCCAGACGGAGGGGAATACACAGGCGCCCGTCTCTGCCGCGCAGGACGAATCTTCGGCGAATACCGGAGCAGATTCCGGTTCGGCAATCTTGGTGGCATACTTTTCGGCCACCGGAACCACGAAGGTGCTGGCAGAACACGCCGCGGATATCCTGCATGCCGACCTGTATGAGATTGTGCCGGAGACGCCCTATACCGCCGGCGATTTGGATTACAACGATCGCGGCAGCCGTACCAGCATCGAGCAAAACGACTCCGGCGCCCGTCCCGCGATCTCCGGGAGTGTGGAGAATATGGGGCAGTACGATACCGTGGTGATTGCCCACCCCATTTGGTGGGGACAGGCGCCCCGCATCATCAGCACCTTTCTCGAGAGCTACGATTTTTCGGGAAAGACCATCACCACTTTTGTGACCTCCGGCAGCAGCTCCATTGGCTCCAGCCAGATCAATCTTCATGGCCTGTGTGATGCGTCTGTCACCTGGATCGACGGAACACGGTTTTCCGGCAGTGCCTCCAGAGAGGATGTCGCAGCCTGGCTGAACCAAATTGGCATTTTGGCAAAAAGCACGGAGAGCAATGAAAACACCATGATGATTCGGGTCGGTGATACGGTTCTGACGGCTTCTCTGGCGGATAACAGCAGCACGGACGCGCTGCGCGAGCTGCTGAAAAACGGGCCGATCACCATCGACATGGAGGATTACGGCAATTTTGAAAAGGTCGGTCCCCTTGGCACGGATTTGCCGCGTCATGATGAACCGATTACCACCGGCCCCGGCGACCTGATTCTATATCAGGGCAATCGTTTTGTGATCTACTATGATACCAATTCTTGGACTTTTACGCGATTGGGGAAAATTGAGAACGTGACCGGCGAAGAGCTCGGAAAAATTTTGGGCGGCGGGGATGTGACGATCACGCTGTCACTCGAATAACACAGGAGGAAAAGACATGTCTGAACACTACATTTGCGAGCTGAGTGAAAAAGTGACCCGCGAGCATGTATCCTACAAAAACCGCTATGGCCTGACCCTGGCCGCCGACCTCCTGTATGACCGCACCGACCGCATCCCCTTCGGCAAACTGGAGAGCTTTTTTCGGGAAAACCTAAAATAATCAGGAGGACTGCAACATGAGTAAAAAAGTTCTGATTCTTTCGACGAGCCCCAGAATCGGGGGAAACTCCGACATCCTGGCCGGGGAATTCGCTTGGGGTGCGGCGGACGCCGGGAATGAAGTGGAGAAGATCTGCCTTGCGGATAAGGCCATCGGGTTTTGCCGCGGCTGCCTGGCCTGCCAGAAAACGCAGCGCTGCGTGATCCGGGACGATGCCGGCGCGATTGTGCAAAAAATGCTCACAGCGGATGTAATTGCCTTTGCTACGCCCATTTATTATTACGAAATGAGCGGACAGATGAAAACCATGCTGGATCGGTCGAACCCGCTGTTCACAACCGACTATTCTTTCCGGGACATCTATTTCATCTCCACAGCTGCGGAGGATGGCGATGAGGTGCCTGCCCGCGCCGTCAGCGGCTTGCAGGGCTGGATCGACTGCTATGAAAACGCACGCCTTGCCGGAACGGTCTTTGGCGGCGGGGCGAATGACCGGGGGGAGATCCGCAATTTCCCGGACAAGCTGAAGGAGGCCTATAGCATGGGCAAAGCGGTGTAATGCCGCTTTTGGGCTTTTCTACATAGGGCGCGCCTGACCCATCGAGCGGGAGATCCGGCACAGAAGCGTAATTCCCGCCGCATGCGTGGTTTTGGATCTGACGGTTGGGACGGTTTGCTAATATTGCATTGCGCGGCAAAATTTAAGGATCCGGCTGGCGCAAGTATGCATGTTCAAAAGAAAAGCTGCCCCGGCTTATGAATTGCGTGAATTGAAATGCTTTTGCGGGTCAATTCCCATAGAGAAAGGCCGCTTTTTCCTGCAAGGAAAAGGCGGCCCTTTTCATGCGCGGCACATGCAAAGGCCAACGCGCAAGCCGACGCTGGTCAAGTATGGCGGCGGCCACGGCCCGCCCCTCGACGGCGTGGACGGTTATGTGGAAATCCCCAACCGCGGCAGCCTCGCCGGCATGATGGAAAACAGCGTGCTGGCGGGCTATCAGGACAATACCCTGCGTGCTTCGGCACAGATCACCCGCGCCGAGACAGTCCCCCTCATTGCAAAACTGCTCTGATCCACTTCACGCTTTATAAAAAACGTGTATTCGAAAAAATGTACATTTTTTATGGAAAATGAAGCCGGGAATGGTGACAACGTACAGAAAGAATGCGCCCAAACCGGGTATACTATGAAAAAAGAAAAGGAGCTGTGAACTATGGCGATTCTGAATTTAAACCCCCAGCTTTTTGATAAAAACATTGCGGAACCCGAAAAACCCATTTTGGTGGAGTTTTGGGCGCCCTGGTGCGTCTACTGCCGCCGCATTGCGCCCGCGCTCGACAAAATCGCTGAGCAGTACAGCGAATCCCTGACCGTGGGGCAGGTAAATATTGACGACGAGCCGCAGCTCGCGCAGAAGGAAAACATTGAGGTTGTCCCGACCCTGCTGCTGTACCGGAATGGGCAGAAGCTCGGCTCAATCACGGCGCCCGCGTCCAAGGCGGCAATAGAAACGTTTCTTAAGGAACACCTGAACGGATGAGGACAGTGCAATGGAGCATATTTATGACATGATCATCATCGGCGGCGGGCCGGGCGGCTATACCGCGGCCCTGTACGCCGCCCGGGCGGGGCTGGATACAGTTTTGCTGGAAAAACTGTCCGCCGGGGGACAGATGGCCCTAACGGCCGAGATTGACAACTTTCCCGGCTTTGAAGAAGGCGTGGACGGCTTTTCTCTGGGCGAGAAAATGCGGATGGGCGCCGAGCGGTTCGGCGCAAAGACCGAGCTGGCGGAAGCCTTTTCTCTGAATCTTTCCGAGAAGGTCAAGACCGTGGAAACCAGCGAAGGCATCTATTGCGGGCGAACCGTTGTGCTTTCAACCGGAGCAAATCCCCGGGAACTCGGACTGCCCGGAGAAAAAGAACTGACCGGGCGGGGCGTAAATTACTGTGCGGCCTGCGACGGGATGTTCTACAAGGGGAAAACGGTTGCCGTCGTGGGCGGCGGCAATACGGCCGCTGCGGACGCATTGCTGCTTTCCCGCATCTGCAAAAAAGTGTTTGTGATTCACCGCAGGGATACGCTTCGCGCCACAAAAATCTATCATGCGCCGCTCCAAAACGCGGAAAACGTCGAGTTTCGCTGGAATAGCACCGTGTCCGGGTTGCTTTACGGCGAAAAGCTCACCGGCGTGCGGTGCAAAAATGTCCATACCGGCGAGGAAACGGTGCTGGCCTGCGACGGGCTTTTTGTCAGCATCGGCAGAAAGCCGGCCACCGAATTGGTGCGGGGGCAACTGGAGCTGGACCCGGCCGGCTATGTAAAAGCGGACGAATCGACCCGCACCAATCTCCCCGGCGTGTTTGCGGTCGGGGACGTGCGTACCAAGGTGCTGCGGCAGGTGGTGACCGCTATGGCGGATGGCGCGGTGGCCTCGCACTATGCGGAGGAATTCCTCGCGGGAGAGGCTTGAACAGGCCGCGGTTTGGCGGCATCCGCACATGGGAAAGCCCCCGGAATCTTCTGATTCCAGGGGCTTTTGCGCGGGGACAGGCCAAATTGTTTACAGGCTGAGGCCGTCCACCCATTTGGAGAGCTGCTCTTTGGAAATGCGGCCGTTCAGCAGCTTGCATGGGCGCCACTGCACGGTATCCGGGCACAGGGCGTGCAGGACTTCGTCGGTCTTGCCGGCGCCGCTGCCGCCCGAAGTGCAGAATGGGACAATCGTCTTGCCGGAAAAGTCATAGCTTTCGAGGAACGTATGGATGATGGCCGGCGCTACATACCACCAGATGGGGAAGCCGACAAAGACTGTGCCATATGCGTCCATATCCGCGACCGTTCCGGCGATCGCAGGCCGCGAGGACGGATCCTGCATCTCGATGGTGCTGCGGCTTTTTTTGTCCATCCAGTCCAGATCCGCCGCCGTATAGGGAGTTTCCGGCAGGATTTCATAGAGGTCTGCGCCTACGGCGCTGGCAAGGGCTTCCGCTGCTTTTTTGGTAATGCCGCTGCATGAAAAATAAGCGACGAGTATTTTTTTTGCCATGTGGGGTCTCCTTTCCCGGCTTGCTTATCATTACAATCTTATCGTACTCCTTGGAGCGCGCTCCAAGTCAAGCGCTTTTTTATAAAACAGATTAAGCAATAGAAAAGCCCGGATGTTTCAAAATCCGGGCTTTTCCGCAGACAGAGTAAGGGAAAAAGAGAGATTATTGCTTCGAGATGGTCGGAAAAATCCTGTCTTTTCCGCACAGGGCAGGATATAAATCTAAGAATTCGATGTAATGATTATAAAACAAAATCCCATGAAAATGCTAGGATAATATTGCGAAGTTTTTGCACAAGATTGACATTTTTCCGGGCGGTCTTTCCTTGACTGCGCCGAAGAAGGATTTTCAGCTTGACAAGCGCGGACGCCGCCGTTATACTGAATTTTAGTAAGCAGGGGTGCCGTGATGAACGGCTGAGAGAGCGAGAGCTTAACCCTTTGAACCTGTTGGTTAGTACCATCGTAGGGAAGCTGTTGCAAAACTTGCAAATGAATTGGATGCTCTGGTTTCTCGAAGGGGAAAGCAGAGCTTTTTTACGCGCTTCTGCGCCCCCTTTTTGAGCACCTGCTGTCCGTGCGGGAATCTTCCTCCGCCCTGACCATCCGGCCCTTGCTTTTTAACCAGCATTTTGCGTTTCGCCACTGCAACGCAGGCTGGAATTTGAAAAAGGAGCACAGCGGTATGAAAAACTATGCAACCCAAATGGATGCGGCCAAGCGCGGCATCGTCACCCCGGAGATGGAAACGGTCGCGCGGAAAGAAAACCGCCCGGTGGATTTTATTATGGAGCGTGTTGCCCGAGGCACGGTTGCCATCCCGGCCAATGTAAACCACGCCAGCCTGTCGGCCGAGGGGATTGGCGACGGCCTCCGGGTAAAGATCAACGTCAATCTCGGAATTTCGGGGGACGCCAAGGATTATGACCTTGAAATGCGCAAGGTGGACATGGCCCTTGCGATGGGCGCGGAATCCATTATGGATCTGTCCAACTACGGGAAAACCAATACCTTCCGGCAAAAGCTGCTCGCCGTTTCACCGGCGATGATTGGCACCGTGCCAATGTACGACGCGATCGGCTATCTTGAGAAGGACTTGCTTAAGATTACACCTGAGGATTTTCTGCGGGTTGTCGAGGCGCATGCCAGAGAAGGCGTGGACTTCATGACCATTCACGCGGGCATCAACCGACGGGCAGTGGAAGCCTTTCTGCGGCAAAAGCGGAAGATGAATATTGTGTCCCGCGGCGGGTCGCTGCTCTTTGCCTGGATGCAGATGACCGGGCGGGAAAACCCGTTTTTTGAGTATTATGACGAGCTGCTCGAAATCCTGCGCAGATACGATGTGACCATTTCGCTCGGAGACGCCCTGCGTCCCGGCTGCATTGCGGACGCTTCGGATGCGGGGCAGATCTCCGAACTGATTGAACTGGGCAACCTGACCAGGCGCGCCTGGGAGAGGGATGTGCAGGTGATGGTGGAAGGCCCGGGTCATATGGCGATGAATGAAATTGCCGCCAATATGGTGATGCAAAAGCGCATTTGCCACGGCGCGCCGTTCTATGTGCTGGGGCCGCTGGTGACCGACGTCGCGCCCGGGTACGACCATATTACATCGGCCATCGGCGGCGCGATCGCTGCGCAAGCGGGCGCAAATTTTCTTTGTTATGTCACGCCGGCGGAGCATCTGCGGCTGCCTGACCTTGATGACGTGCGGGAAGGCATTGCTGCATCCAAGATTGCGGCGCATGCGGCAGATCTGGCGCTCGGCCTGCCCGGCGCGCGCAGCCGAGACGACGCCATGGCCGAGGCGCGGCATAAGCTGGATTGGGAGGCGCAATTCCGGCTGGCGCTCGATCCGGAGAAGGCGGAACGGTTTTTTAACCAGGTTCCGCCTTCCGACCGGCATCAGTGCTCCATGTGCGGGAAAATGTGCGCCATTCGCACCACCAATCAGATTCTGGAGGGCAAGACCGTTGCGTTCTGTACCGAGGACGGTTCCTGCTGACCCCCTGCACAAAAAAGTCCGGCCCCGTGTCCGGACTTTTAGCTTGTCAAAAAAGCTTCCCGCGCCACAGCGCGTATAAAATTCTCAAAAAAGTCAGGACATGTGCCTGACTTTTTTGACAACAAGAGTTTTGAAATGGCTCATTTATGCGCCTTTTCAAAACTCCCTCGCCCAGAGCCATTTATGGCGGCGGGCGTACTTGTCGAAAAACTGTAGTTTTTCGACAGTCTGAAAGTCCGGACCCCGTGTCCGGACTTTTTCATGCCCTGCGCGCTACCCCTGCACGCTGTGGCGGTAATCCTTTGGCTTCAACCCGGTTACTTTTTTAAAAATGCGCGAAAAATAGACCGGGTCGTTGATGCCCACCCGTTCGGCCACCTCGTAGCTTTTGAGATCCGAGGTGCGCAGCAGCGTTTTTGCGGCCTCAATGCGCACATTTTGCAGGTAGGTGCTGAGGTTCACGCCGGTTTCCCGCTTAAAGATCCGGCTGAGATAGCTTGGGCTTAAATAAAACTGCTGCGCCAGCTGCTCAAGCGATAACGCCTCGCCGTAGTGGCTGTCCACATACGCCTTGACCGACAGGATCAGATGGTCGATGTTGGCGCCGCCATCCTGCGCGGGCGCCAGCATCTGCTGTACAAAGCTGCGGGTGCATTCCTCCATCTCCGCAATCGAGGCGGTTTCCAGAATGCGTTTGAGCGAACTGATGCCGCCCTCGGCGATGATGTGTTCGGCGGCCTGCGGGAGCTGCAAATCCATGCTGAACTGATGGACGTATACGCATACGCTGCGCACCGTGTCGGGCGGCAGCTTATGCGCGCGCACAAAGGCAAAAACCTGATCCAGCATGCGGCCGGCCTCGGCCGTGTTCCGGGTATCAATCGCGGCCTTGACCGCGCAGAGCCGGCGGTAGATCGCATCGGTCAGCTGCTGCGGGAACGAACCAAGCTCGGCAAAATGGACGACCGGCTGGTTCGGGGTGAAGGACGCAAACTGCACGGCCTGCGAGGCTTCGTCGGCCGCATCCGCGAGCACGATGGGGTTGTCCCGGCAATTGGAAATGCCGATGGACAGCGTAAAGCGCGGCAGGCTGCCGACAATATTGACGGCTTCCTGGCACAGCGCGGTCACCGGCGCTTCCCCGGCGGCGCAGGCCACGCCGTAGCAATCCTGCGTGCCGCGTGCGATGTAGTAGAGCGGGTACTCGGACAGGCAGTCGGCCAGGATTTCCTGCGACTGGGTCAGGTTGTCGGAAAACTCCGTTTCGGTCAGGGTTTCCCCTTCGAGCGGCGCGATATGCAGCTTGAGGACAAAGTAGCTGCTCAAATCCATATCCAGCTGCGCCAGGCGGTTAAACACATACAGCTGGGAGCAGTCGATGCGGTGGATGAGATCGTGCAGCAGCATGCTGCGCTGGAGCTGCAAATTCTGCTCGGACGTGGTGGCAAGCTCCTGCTGGAGGGTTTGGCTGCTGCGATCCTCCGCAATGGCCGCCTTGGCTTTTTCGACCGCATGGGTCAGGTTTTCCACCGTGGTCGGCTTGAGCACAAAATCCACCACATGGTACTGGATGGCGCGCTGCGCATAGGAAAAATCCGGGTATCCGGTCAGGATAATCACCTTGATATGCGGGCAGCGCTCGCTGACGGCCTGCGCAAGCTCCAGCCCGTCCATGCCCGGCATGCGGATATCGCTGATGATGATATCGGGCGAAGCGCTTGCAATCTGCTCGAGGGCCGCGACGCCGTCCTCGGCCTGGGCCGCGATCTGGCAGCCCAGCTCCTCCCAGTGGATGCAGTGGATCAGCCCCTTGCGGATGGCGGCCTCGTTATCGACAATCATGACACGCAGCATGGCGGTTCCTCCTTTTCGGGCGCGCCCGGCAGGATGGGCAGGGTGAGCACAATGCTCGTCCCCTCGCCGGGCGCAGATTTGACGTCCATCCCATATGGCTCGCCATACAGCAGATGAATGCGGCGTTCGATGTTGCGCAGCGCCACATGCGCGTGGCGGCGGTCGTCGGACTGGGCCGCGGGCAGTGCGGACGGGTCAAAGCCCACGCCGTCGTCGCTGACGCGAATGTAGACCGCGTCCTCTTCCTCCCAGATGCTGATGCGCACCCAGCCGCCCTGCCGCTTTGGTTCCAGCCCATGCACAATGCTGTTTTCCACGAGCGGCTGGATGGTCAGCTTGGGCAGCGCGTAATCCAGGATTTCCGGATCCTCGAGGTTGACGGCGTATTGCAGCTTTTCCTCGAACCGCTCTTTTTGCAGCGCCAGATAATATTTCACATATTCCAGCTCTTCACGGAAGGTAATGGTCTGCTCGCCGTGATGGACGACGTTTGCGCGCAGCAGCTGCGCCAGGTTTTGCACGGTCGTGCAGATGGCGGGCTGGCCGGCCGCCATGCAGCGCATGTTGATCAGCTCCAGGATGTTGAAAATAAAGTGCGGCTGGATTTGGGATTCCAGCTGGCCGATTTCCGCATCGCGCAGGAGAAGGCCCTTTTGGTAGACCTCATAAAACAGGGTGTCCAGCCGGTTGGCCATATCGTTGAAGGCATGCGCGAGGGTTTCGGTTTCGCGGTATGGTGTTTCGTCCATGCGGACGGACAGGTCGCCGGAGGCCAGACGGCCGATGCGGTGCAGCATCTGCCGCAGCGGATGCAGGAGCAGCACGATAAACGTGGCCGCAACGAGCAGCGCGAACAGCAGGATGACCGCTGTGACCAGGATATAAATCTGTGTGCTTTGCCGGATGCCGGTCAAAATTTCACTGCGCGGGATATAAAGGTCAATGCGTTCGCGGTCCTCGGGCAGCTGCCGCGAGGCATGGTACCAGGACGCCCCGTCCAGCGTAATCTCGCTTGCCGCGTCCAGCCCGGGCAAGGCGGGCAGCGCGTCCGCGCCATAGGAGCCGATTTCGCGGCCGTCTGTGCCGCGGAACAGCACGGCCGTGGATGGGTACAGCGTTTGCAGGGAGGAAATGTCGAGCAGGCTCCGCATATCCAGTTCCACGATAATCTTGCCAAGCGGCGCGATGCTGTTCAGGTCGACGAAGTCGAGGATCATGTAAGCGTAGCCTTTGTTGCGCGGGTCGGTGTACAGGGTGCGCGCCGCGTTGCAGTCCTGATAGCCCTGATACATGGTCAGGATGCGCCGGGAGGTGTTCCGGTAATAGTTTCCCCCGTAGACCGCAAAATAGTCCTGCGTGCTTTTCAGCAGATAGATGGCGCTGACCACGTCCGGGTTCAGCGAATCGCCAAGAGTAAAGGCGCGGCTGAACTGCTGCTCGAGCTGCAAAATCTCGATCTGGGTCACCGGGGACTCCTGCTGCATCATGCGGCGCGCGGCGGCGTCCGTGGTCAGGTAGTAGATGCAGTCCCGCAGCGTGCCGAGCATGCGGTCGGTCTGTTCGGTAAATTGGTCGAGATAGACGGCCACCGTCTCGCTGGCGTTGTGCTCGAGCTGCCGGGATACGGTGCGGGTAAAGTAGACGCTCGCGCTGACCACCGGCAGGAACACCAGCAGGCAAACCAGAAGAATCGCCAGCGCGGTGAGTGAAATTTTGCGTTTCATGCGGGGGCACCTCCATGTTTGGGGTATGGAAACCGGTTCGATTATACTATAGCACGTTTTCCCGCGTTTGTGCACCATGCCGGCCGCCCCTGGAGGAACACAGGAAAAATTAATCCTGTTTTTGAACAAGAAAATCCTATTTTCCTGTTTCCTGTAACATTTTACCGCTGCAAACGCAACAAAGTTCCATTTTTTCGCGCGGTTTGTTCATTGTAGAAACCGTATGCAGCCCCTATAATAAAGGCATCAACCAACCGCGCGGCGCAGGCCGCAATTGCGGAAGAGGAGGTATTTTTATGAAAACGAGACGTGTCCTGGCCATGCTGATGGCCGGTACCATGCTGGCCGGCGCGCTTGCCGGCTGCGGCGGCAAAAAGGACAATGCGGCGGACGGCGGCGACAGCGCCGGGGTGATCACCATCAATTACCCGACCTACCAATGCGGCACCAACACCGCAGCCCCGGTCTGCGACCAGCTCATCGCGGAATTCAATGAGCAGTACAAGGGGAAGTACCAGATCAAGAAAGAGGACGTCCCGGGCGACCAGAACTATATTGACAAAATCAAGGTGCAGCTGGGCACCGGCGACCTGCCCCCGGTCATCTACGGCGGCGGCTATAACCTGCTCGACCTGGTGGTCGCCAAAGACCTGGCGGTGGATTTGACCGACGCGGTCAATTCCGATCCGGAGTGGAAAGCGCTGTACTCGGACACCGCGCTGACCACCAACAGCCGGGACGGCAAGATCTACGCTTCTTCGATGGAAGGCCAGGTCATCGGCTATTTCTATAATAAGGAGCTGTTCCAGAAAGCAGGCATCGCGGCGCCGGCCAAGACCTGGGACGAGTTCTTCCGGCAGTGCGACCAGCTGAAGGCTGCTGGCATCACCCCGCTGTCCATGGACACCGCGGATTCCGCGTGGGTCACCCAGCTGTGGATGGGTGCCATGGTCGGCACGGCTTCGGACGAAGGCCTTACGTTTATGCAGACCATGAACCCGACCGACTACAACACCCCCGAAATGCTGCAAGCGGTTGCGAACATCCAGAAGATGTACCAGAATTACACCACACAGGATGCGGTGGGCGGCAAATATGAGAACGCGGCCAACAACTTCCTGTCCGGCCAGACGGCCATGATCGCCAACGGCCCGTGGATGCTGGGCGACTTCTCCGACCCTTCCAAGACCGAGGAAGGCTTTTCCGACAAGATCGGCGTTGCCATCTTCCCGGAAAACTTTGTCTATGACGCCCCGATCCAGGGCTATATTGTCACCAAACAGGACGATCCCAAGGTCGAAGAGGCTGCCATAGAGATGGTAAAATTCTTCACTTCCGCGCATGCGCAGCAGGTGGCCATGGAAGTGCAGGGCATGGTACCGGCTTCCAATACCGTGGAGCTGACGGACGCCGCCAAGGAGAAATATCCGCTCCTGGCCGAGTTCCTGGATCTTGCGACCAACGACGGCCAGGGCCGTTCGGATACCATGCAGGCGACCATGTTCCCCAATCTGCTGGATGTGATGAGCCAGCAGCTCCCGCTGCTTGCAAGCGGCCAGCTTGACGCCAAGGGCTTCTGCCAGGCGCTGACCGATGCGGCTGCCAAGAATCAGTAAGTCTCCTCTCTCATATTTTCCTGGGGGCCCGGAGCGCAGCTCCGGGCCCTTCTTATCTCTCCGGCCATCGGGCCGCTGGAAAGGAACGCTGTTATGAAACAAAAAAAAGGGTGGATTCCCGTCTTTCTGCTTCCTGCGGTCGCGCTGTTCCTGCTGATTTATGCCGTGCCGCTCGTGATTGTCTTTGCTTCGTCCCTGTTTGACTACCGCCTGACCGGCGATGGCCTGTCCTTCATCGGGTTCCAGAACTATATCGCCCTGTTCCGCGACCCGGTGTTTGCCGAGGCGTGCACCCACACGGTCGTCTGGATCCTCATCCACTGCATCCTCCATGTTTCGATCGGCGTGCTGCTCGCGCTGGCGCTGTACAAAAAGCCGCGCGGCTGGAAGTTCGTGCGCACCGCGTACATGATCCCGAACATCATTTCAAACGCCGCCATGGGTATGATTTTCCTCAACATTTTTAACCCCCAGTACGGCGTGGTCAACTCGGTTCTGCGGGCTGTGGGCCTGGAAAGCCTGACGCACAACTGGCTTATGGACACCTCGACCGCTTTTCCGTCCATCACCATGATCTGGTTCCTGTTTGCCGGCTATACGACCACGCTGGTACTCGCCGAGGCGCTCACGATCGACGACTCGATTTTGGAGGCGGCGCGCGTGGACGGCGCGACCTCGTTCCAGACCGACCTGTTTGTCGTGCTGCCGCTGCTGCGCAAAATCATCGGCACCACGATGGTCATGGCGGCAACCTACATGCTGCAAATGTTCGACCTCATCTACATCACCACCAAGGGCGGCCCGGGCACGGCGACGACCAACCTGCCGCTCATGCTGTACAGCGTGTATAAATCGGAAAACAACTACGGCTATTCCAACGCCATCGGCGTATGCATCGTCATCGCGGGCGTGGTGTGCATGACCCTCATCAACAAGGCGATGAAGGTCAACGAAGAAGATTATTAAGGAGGGACCTCTATGCAACCGACATTCCGAAGCATGCGCGGGAGGGACCGCCTGCTCTTCCTCTGCAAATACCTGTTCATGGCCCTGTGCGTGATCGTGGCGCTGTTCCCGATCCTGTGGGTCATCCTGTCCTCGTTTAAAACCAACGCCGAGATCCTGTCGAACGGCATCTCGCTGCCCACGCATTTTTCGCTGGACGGCTACGCCGCCGCGCTCGACATGGCGCCGATCTTCACCTTTTTCGGCAACAGCGTGCTGGTCACCTGCATGGCGACCGTGTGCAATGTGCTGATTTTCGCCATGGCGGGCTATGTGTTCGCGCGGTGCCGCTTTGTGGGCAATAAGCTGCTGTATCTCATCCTGTCGCTGTCGCTCGTCATCCCCATGACCGCGCTTTTGCAGCCGGTGTACAGCGTGGTCAACCAGCTTGGCCTGTACGACACCAAAACCGGCCTCATCCTGGTCAATACGGCGCTTAACATGCCGATGAGCCTGCTCATCCTGCGCGGCGCGTTCCAGTCCATCCCGCGGGCCATCGAGGAAGCGGCGTACATCGACGGCGCGGGCTTCCTGCGCACGTTCTTCCAAATCATGCTGCCCTGCGCCAAGGGCGGCCTGACCTCCGCGGCCGTGCTGTGTTTCCTCAACACATGGAACGAATTCACCTTTTCCCTCATCCTGACCAGCAGCGTGGATGCGCGCACGCTCCCGCTGTCGCTGAGCTATTTTACCTCCCAGTTCAGCTTTAACTACACCGCGCTGTTCGCCGCGGTCACGATTGCGGTCATCCCGTCGATCATCGTCTTTGCAATCTTCCAGGAGCAGGTGGTTTCCAGCCTGACCGCAGGCTCCGTCAAAGAATAGAAGGGGTTTGATAACATGGCAAACATTTCTCTTGAGCATATCCGGAAGGTCTATCCGGGCGATATCGAGGTCATCTCGGATCTCAACCTGGAAATTCAGGATAAGGAATTCGTCGTGCTCGTCGGCCCCTCGGGCTGCGGCAAATCCACTACTCTGCGCATGATCGCGGGGCTGGAGGAAATCTCGGGCGGCGAAATGCGCATCGGCGAGCGCGTGGTCAACGACGTCGCGCCAAAGGACCGCGACATTGCGATGGTGTTCCAGAACTACGCCCTGTATCCGCACATGACGGTTTACAAAAACATGGCCTTTGCGCTCAAGCTGCGCAAGACGCCGCGCGAGGAGATCGACCGCAAGGTGCAGGAGGCGGCCAAAATCCTCGATATTGAGCATCTGCTCAACCGCAAACCTAAGCAGCTCTCGGGCGGCCAGCGGCAGCGCGTCGCGCTCGGCCGCGCCATGGTGCGCGATCCGGCGGTTTTCCTGCTCGACGAGCCGCTGTCCAACCTGGACGCCAAGCTGCGCACCCAAATGCGCACCGAGATTATCAAGCTGCACAAAAAACTCGACACCACGTTCGTCTATGTCACCCATGACCAGACTGAGGCCATGACTATGGGCGACCGCATTGTGGTCATGAAGAGCGGCGAAATCCAGCAGGCCGATACCCCGCAGGCGCTGTACGACCATCCGTGCAACCTGTTTGTGGCCGGATTCATCGGCTCGCCCCAGATGAACTTTGTGGACGCGGAAATCCGGAAGATCCCGGGCGGATATGCCGCCGTGTTTTCCAGAAACACCATCCCGCTGCCGGATGCGGGCGGCGCTCTGGAACGCTATGCGGGCAAGACCGTCGTGCTCGGCGTCCGCCCGGAGGATCTGCACACCGAGGGTTCCCTGTTTGAGCAGCATCGGGACAACGCGATTGATCTGCATGTGGACATCGCGGAACGGATGGGCGCGGAAATCTACGCGCACTGCGACTGCGGCGGCGTGCCGCTGACCGTGCGCGCGCCCGGCCGCGCCGACATCAACGCGGGCGGCTGCATCCGCGCGGCGATTGACCGCAGCAAGCTGCATCTGTTTGACAAGGAAACCGAACGCGCCATCGCGTTCTGACGGGAGGGATACCAATGTTCCGTCCATCCTATCTCCGGGAAGGCCCGGGCATTGACAAAAACGCGCCGCCTAAGACCGGAGCGGCACGGGCGGCGGACATCTTTGTACGCGAGTTCTGGCAGATTGTGAAGGTGAATTTCCTGTTTATCGTGTGCGCGCTGCCAGCTGTTACGTTCGGGGCCGCGCGCGCCGCCATGGCGCGCTGCACGGTGAATATGGCGCGCGATATCCCGAACGACGTGTGGCCCGATTTCCGCCGCGCTTTCCGGCAGGATTTTGCCCGGAACACCGGGTTTGGCCTGGTTGAGCTCGCGCTGCTGCTGCTGGGCTTTGCACTGCTGCGCATGAGCGCCGCGCTGGATGTCTTTCTGCCCGCCGTGCTCGGCATGCTGCTTTTGTGCGTGGCCACGGCCTTTTTCCAAAACTTCTGGCCGCTTGCGGCCGCGATGGATCTGCCGACAGGGGCGCTGATCAAAAACGCCTGGCTGTTCTGCCTGCTCCGCCCCGGCTGCACGGCGATCAGCCTTGCGGTGAATGAGGTGTTCGTACTCCCCTGCCTGCTGTTTTTCCCGCTTTCGCTTCCGGTGTGCCTGCTGCTGCCCTTCGGGCTTTCGGGCTTTGTGTCCAGCCTGCTGGGCTGGTCCGGCTGCAAGCGGTATCTCATTCGATCCAATCCATCCTAGGAGGTATTTTCTATGAAACTAACTGTAATTGGCGGCGGCGGCGTGCGCTCCATGTTCCTGGCCAAAAGCATTGCCCAGCGCGCCGGAGAGCTGCATATCGACGAACTGGTGTTCATGGACAACAACCCGGAAAAGCTGCGCATTTATGGCGGCCTTGCGCGCCACGTGGCGCGCCTGCTGTGCCCGGACATGCGTTTTACGCTGACGGCTGACGCGGTCGAGGCGGTCACGGACGCCGACTATGTCATCACCACGATCCGTGTGGGCGGCGACGATACCCGCGTGCGCGATGAGCGCATCGCGCTGGACCGCGGCGTTCTTGGGCAGGAAACCACGGGCGCGGCCGGCGTTTCGTTCGCCATGCGCTCGGTGCCCGCGCTTGCGGGCTATTGCGACCTCATCCGCAAATATGCGAAGCCCGCGGTCAAGGTCTTTAACTTTACCAATCCTGCGGGCGTGGTATCGCAGGCGCTGCGGGACATGGGGTACGATTTCACCTACGGCATCTGCGATGCGCCGAGCGGGATGCTCCATCAGTTTGCCGACCTGTACGGCGCCGATCCGTCGAGCATTACCGGCGAGTGCTATGGCCTCAACCACCTGTCGTATTTCCAGAGCATCCGCCTGGACGGCCGTGAGATCATGCCCGAGCTGATCGAAAGCGATGAAGCCTATGCCAAAACCGACATGCGCTTTTTCGAGAAAGCCCTGCTGCGCGACCGCGGCTGCGTGCTCAACGAATACCTATATTATTTTTACTACCGTGAAAAGGCGGTGGAAAACATCCTGAACGCGGGCGTGACCCGCGGCGAGGTTATCCGCGACATCAACCGCCGCATGACCGAAGAGCTGTCGCATATCGACATTGAAAATGACTTTGAAAGCGGCCTCGCCTGCTTCGAAAAGTGGTACGGCCAGCGCGAGAACGCCTATATGGCGAACGAAACCGGCATCCGCCGCGACAAACCGTGGTCGTTTGACATTGCTTCCAAGGATGCGGGCGGCTACGCGGGCGTGGCGCTCAAGTTTATTGAGATCGCGGCTTCGGGCGGCACGGGCTCCATGATCCTGTGCGCGCCGAACGGCGGCGCGATCGACGGGCTGGAAGAGAGCGACATCATCGAGGTCACCTGCGACATTTCGAGCGCGGGCTGCAAGCCCCATCGCATCGAGAACATCCCGGCCGGCAATCTGGAGATGATCCGCCGGGTGAAGTATTACGAACGCCTGGCCGCGCGCGGTATCGTGAACCGCTCCAAAAAGGACATTGTCGAGTGCCTGACCATGCACCCGCTGGTCGGCTCCTATTCGCTCGCCACCGCGATTGCGGACGAGTATTTTGCGCTCAACGCCCCGTATATCGGCGGATGGAGGGACTGATATGTCGTTCATCGCATCCACGGGCGTGACCAATGTCGACCTGATGTATGTCGGCATGCCGCGCGTGCCGCAGGAGGGGGAGGAGATATTTTCCTCGGATTTCCGCGTGCAGCTCGGCGGCGGCGCGCCGGGTACGCTGGTGAGCGCCGCGCGGCTCGGCTTGCCCGCCCGATTGGCCACCTATCTGGGGGACGACCTGTTTTCCGAATTTGCGCGCGCCGAGTTTGCGCGCAGCGGCGTGACGCCGCGGAACCTGTACACCGGGGGCGAGGGCATCCCGCTGAATGTCACCAGCGTGATGCTCACGTCCGGCGACCGCACGTTTGCCACCTATTGCATGCCCGCCAAAATCACGGACGCGCTGTGCGACGCCGTGTACCAAATGTCCACCGGCGCGCGCATTGTCCAGATGCAGCCCGGCTTCCTGCCGGTTTATGAAAAACTGCACGAAGAGGGCGCGACCCTGCTGTTCGACATCGGCTGGGACGATGAGATGAGCCTCGAAAAATACCGCGATGACCTGCGCCTCGCCGACTATTTCACCCCCAATACCCGCGAGGCGCTGCAAATTACCGGGACAGACACGCCGGAGGAAGCCATCCGCGTGCTGGCCGATTATATGGAGCACCCGCTGGTCAAGCTGGACAAGGACGGCTGCCTGATCCTTGTAGACGGGCAGCCGCGCACGGTGCCCAATATCCCGGAGTTTACCTGCCGGGACGCGACCGGCGCGGGCGACGCCTTTCTTGCCGGGCTGATGTACGGCCTGTACCACGGCTATACGTTTCCGGAAAGCGTGCTGTTCGGCAACATCACGGGCGGCAAATGCGTCACCGGCGTCGGCTGCCTGACCGCGTGGGTCACAGAATCCGAATTGCTGACGCTCGCGCGGAAATATCATGGATTTCTTACGGAACCGGGAGGTAGATTATGAAAATCATTCGTGCAAAAGATTACAACGACATGAGCCGCAAGGCGGCGAACATCATTTCCGCGCAGGTTATCCTGAAGCCCGATTCGGTTTTGGGCCTTGCCACCGGCTCGTCGCCGGTCGGCACCTACGACCAGCTCGTCAAGTGGTATCACAAGGGCGACGTGGATTTTTCCGAGGTCACGACCGTCAACCTGGACGAATACTACGGCATGGCGGCGGACAACGAGCAGAGCTACCACTATTTCATGCATTCGCACTTCTTCGACCATGTAAACGTCGATCCGGCGCACATCAATTTGCCGGACGGCACAGAGTTGGACGCAGAAAGGGAATGCGCGCGTTACGACGCGCTGCTGGAAAGCCTCGGGGATGTGGATTTGCAGCTTTTGGGCATTGGCCGCAACGGGCACATCGGCTTTAACGAGCCGGGCGACCGTTATGCCAAGGGCACGCACTGCGTGGATCTGGCGCCCTCGACGATTGAGGCCAACAAGCGGTTTTTCGCCAGCGCGGACGAGGTGCCGCGCCGTGCGTACTCCATGGGCATCCATACGATCATGACCGCGAAAAAGGTGCTTGTGGTCGCGAGCGGCGAGGACAAGGCATGGGCGGTTCGCGCGTCGTGCTTTGGGCCGGTCACCCCGCAGGTGCCGGGTTCGATCCTCCAGCTGCATCACGATGCGATCATCATTGCCGACCAGGCTGCGCTCAGCCAGTGCGGCGGCTTGCTGTAATGGAAAAAGCCTTCCGTAAACGGCGGAAGGCGCGGTCTGTCAAAAAACGAAGGGCCTGTTGCAAAATGCAGTTTTCAGGCCAAAACAGAAAATCGACACATCAAAAAAGTTCTGGAAAATTGCCGTATTAAGCAATTCTCCAGAACTTTTTATCCATGTAATTTTTTCAAAAGTTTATTTTGCAACAGGCCCTTTTGCTGCCGGGGGCGGAAGGGGATTCCGCCTCAGCGGGCGTCCTCCAGACGAATGTCCTCAAAGCCCGCGCGTGCGGCCTTGCCTTCAAAATCGTGCAGCTTCAGGCTGCCGCAATGTTCGGCACGAAGCGCCTCGCCAAAGTCAGAACGATCCTCGCCTGCAAACACGGCCTTGCAGTCGCGCAGGGTCACGCCGTCCGCCCAGCGCAGGAAAAAGCCGGGCGAAGGGGTGTGCAGGATACCCTCGGCCATCGGGCCGGGGCGCAGGTCGTACATGCCGCGCGGCCATTTGGAGGTGGCGCGCAGCGTGACGCGCACGTCCTCAAAACGGATATCGCGCAGGCGGTTGCCCGCATTGCCGGACAGAAACACACCGTTTTCCCCCTCGCAGACAATGTTCGAGAAGCGGACGCCCTCGATGGAGCCGCTCGGGGTATGCTCGTCGCGGTCGTGCGTGGTAATCGTGATCGGCTCCGCGCAGCCCCAGAAGCTCTCTGAGAAGCGGCGGGTCGTAATGGTGATGTTGGAAAAGGAAACGTTTTTGACATGGCCGCCATCGCGGATCTGGATGGAAATACCGCGGTTGGTGTCCGAAATGGTGCAGTTGCTTACCACAACGTTTTCAAAATCGCCGGTGCCCTCGGTGCCGATTTTGAGCGCGGCCGAGGTCGAGGTCAGCGTGCAGTCTGCAATTACAATATTGCGCGTGGGGCCGTACTCCATGTTGCCGGCCGACGACTTGAGGCAAATACAGTCGTCGGCACAGACGATATGGCAGCCGAGGATGCGCACATTGCTTGAATGGTCGGGGTCGATGCCGTCCGAGTTGGCGACGTCCAGCGCATTGAGAATGCGGATGTGCGAAATCAGCACATCATCGCAGCCCGCCGGATGCAGCGTCCAAAACGGTGCGCCGGTCATGGTTACATCGCGAAAGGTGATGTGGTTGCAGTGTTCCACATAGATCATGGTGGGGCGGGGGTAAAAATCGCCCGTCACATAGTATGGGCTGACGCGCTTGACAAAGGCGTCGCAGTTGCCGTCGATGACGCCGTCGCCGGTGATGGCGATGTGGTCGGCGTCCTTCGCATAGACGAACGCATAGGACGGCTTGAGGGTCACCGGGGTGCCGACGCGGTCCACGCCGTGGTCGGTCTGGCCGTCGTTGGGGTGGAAGTAGGTGTCAATGTCGCTGTGCGCTTTGAGGCGCGCGCCGCGTTCCAAATGAAGATCGACATTTTCTTTCAGGAGGATGGAGCTCGCGTAAAAGGTATGTACGCCGGGCAGCACAACCCGGCCGCCGCCGGCGGCGGTACAGGCGTCGATGGCGGCCTGGATGGCCGGCGCGTCATTGGTCACGCCGTCGCCTTTGGCGCCATAGTCAAAAACGTTGTAAAGCATGAAAAAATCTTCCTTTATTAATGGTTCGTTGCCCGGCGATGCGGGCAGCCCTTGGAGGAGGGACTGCCCGCATATGGAGAGCCGGAATCTAAGATGAGAAATGAGGAGTGCTTTGTTAGCCCATGACGAGGTTCGGGATGACCATGGAGAACCACGGCACATAGGCGACGAGCAGCAGGGCGATGAAGATGGCGGCATAGAAGGGCATGAGCGGTTTTATCATATCCTCCATGTCCATGCCTGCGACCTGGCAGCCCGAGAACAGGGACGAACCGACCGGCGGGGTGATGTTGCCGACGCCGAGGTTCATGACCATCATGATGCCGAAGTGGATGGGGTCCATGCCGAAGCTCTTGACGACCGGCAGGAAAATCGGGGCAAAAATCAGGACGGCCGGGGTGATATCCATAAACATGCCGGCAACGAGCAGCAGCAGGTTGATCAGCAGCAGGATGACGTATTTGTTGTCCGATACGCTCAGCAGCGCCTCGCCGATGGCGTTCGGCAGGCCGGTGAAGGACAGGACAAAGGACATGACCGCGGATGCGGCAATGAGGAACATGATCACCGCCGTAGTCTCGCAGGCGTCGCGCAGGATGCCGGGCAGGTCGGCGGGCTTGATGCTCTTATAGACCACCATGGCGAGGAACAGCGTGTACGCAACCGCGACGGCGGCCGATTCGGTGGCGGTGAAAACGCCGGAGCTGATGCCGCCGATGATGATGACGATCAGAAGGATGCTCGGGATGGCGTCCACAAAATACTGGAACAGAACCTTGGCCGGCAGGCGCTCGGAGGTCGGGTACTTGTTCTTCTTGGCGACCACGAACGCGACCACCATGCAGGCGAGACACCACAGGATGCCGGGGATGTAACCGGACATAATCATGCCGACCACCGAAGAACCTGACAGGACGGCGTAGATGATGAGGATGCCGGACGGCGGGATGATCAGGCCGGTCGGCGCGGAGGCGACGTTTGCGGCAGCGGCGAACTTCTTGTCATAGCCGGCGGCTTCCTCTTCGGGGAGCATAACGCCGCCGACCGCGATGGACGCGGCAACGGCCGAGCCGGACAGGGCGCCGAACATGGTGTTGCCGACAATGTTCGTGTGCGCGAGGCCGCCCGGGATGCGGCCGACAAAGGCTTTGGCAAGGTTAATGAGCTTTTGTGCAATGCCGCCGGTGTTCATCAGGACGCCGGTCAGGATGAAAAAGGGCACGGCGAGCAGCGAGAAGCTGTCCACGCCGGAGACCATCTTCTGGCAGGCGACAAAGGTGGAAAGATCAAGCGGCAGCGCGGCCGAAACCGTCACAAGCGACGATACGATCAGGCTGATGGAGACCGGGACGCTCAGCGCGAGCATCAGAAAAAAGCTGGCCAGAAGAAGCAGGCCGATTTGTACTACACTCATGTTGTTCTCTCCTCTCTTACTGCTTGGCGGCCGGGATTTCATCCCCGGCCTGGCGGATCGCCTTCAGGTCTTCCAGGATGAAGATGACGGCATAGAACACGATCAGCACGCCGCCGACCAAGATGCTGGCATAAACATAAGGCATGGGCAGATGCAGGGCCGACGAGATCTGGTTGAAGGTGGTCTCGACGAGGCGCAGGTCGCCGAGGATCATGACCACCACGCAGAACGCGATGACCACAAGCTGCACGCCGATGTCCAGGATCTTCTGGCCGCGGGGGGAGAGCTTTTTGGTGAGCATGTTGATGGACAGGTGCTTGCGGCGGCCGTACGCGTATGCGCCGCCGACCATGGTGGTCCAGACGAGCAGATAGCGCAGGATTTCCTCGGTGGTGGTCGAGGGGTTTTTCAGCACAAAGCGCGTGATAACCTGCCAGCAGACGGCGAGCACCATGTAGCCCATGATTAGAGTACACATGATCTCGATGATTTTGTCAATAGCTTTTCTCATATCAGGCTCCTCCTCACTTCAGATAGCTCTGGAAGTCCGCGAAGTAGCGGGCATTGTCCTCGCTCTGCGCGCAGAACGCTTCCTGCTGCGGCTTGCAGGCCTCAATGAAGGCGGTCTTGTCGATCTCGTAGAACTGCACGCCCATTTCCCCGGCGCCGGTCTTGTTGCGGTCGACAATCTTGAGCCATTCGTCCTCGTGCGCCTGCCAGGCGCCCTTCATGGAATCGAGCAGATCCTGCTGCTCCTCTTCCGTCATGCCGTCCCAGGTTTCCACCGAGATGATGACAATGTCGGGCAGGTACTGGTGCTGGGTGTAGGTGTAGGACTTGGCGACTTCGCCGTGGCCGTCGTCGACAAGCACGGTCTCGTTGTTCTCCGCGCCATCGATGATGCCCTGCTGCAGGGAGGTGTATACCTCGCCAGAGGACATCGGGGTGGCCGAAGCGCCCATGTTGTTGATCATCGTAACCGAAGTGGGGCTGTTCATGGTGCGGATTTTGAGGCCCTTGAGATCGGCCGGGGAAGCGGCCGGGCCGTCCTTGGTGGTGTAAATCGAGCGCGCGCCCGAATCGAACCAGCCGATGGCGATGAAGCCGTCCTCACGGGTGGACTGGAAAATTTCCTGCACAGCCTCGGAGTGGTTCATGACGTTGAAATAGTGGTCGGTGGACTGGAATACATAAGGGATCGAGAAAATCGAATAGGCGGGGTTGAACTGCTCCAGCGCGCCGGCCGAAACCTTGGCGATATCAAGCACACCGGCCTTGACCAGCTGTACCATGGCGCTGTCGTCGCCGAGCTGGCCGTTCGGGTACACGTCAAAGGTATAATCGGTTTTCTTCTCCATTTCATCGCATAGATAGCTCAGGCCGATATGGACCGGATGCCAGTCGCCATGGCCGTGGGCGACCAGCAGGCGCTTGGGGTCCTGGCTGCCGCCGCAGCCCGTCATCGCCAGCAGCGCCGATGCCGCCAGGATGCAGGCCAACAATCTTTTCAAGCCTTTCATAGGGTTCTTTTCCCTCCGTCTCGTAAATTTGTGAAGTTTCCCTTCGCAGGAGGTACCGGCCTGCAAAGGGTTCGGATCGGGTTGCGCGCTTGCCCATGTCCTTGGAGTATGGTACCATTATAGTAACTCGGAAAAACAAAATAAATCGCGATTTTTGGCGAAAACATTGTGATTCTTGTTTTTGTTGTGCGCGTTTTATATTGTTTGCACATAAAATACGGTTGAAAACTATGCATTTTGCTATATCTCAAAAGGGGGATCCCATGCAGCATCCTGTCAGCGCGGCGCCAAATTCCTGGGTGCACAAGCAGTACATGTCCGAGCGCGATTTTGAAATTGAGCACGCGGCCGACACGCACTATCACGAGGTGGAACCGCATTACCATGAATTCTACGAGCTGTTTTTCTTCCTGAACGGCCACATCGATTACGTGGTCGAGGATCAGATTTTTGAAATGCGCCGCGGCGACCTGTTGGTCATTCCGCCGAGCACGCTCCACAACCCGATTTTCCGCGATTTCGACGTGCCGTATGAGCGCTATGTGCTGTGGATTTCCGCGCAGTGCATGGAGCGGCTGAGCGCGCTCGACCCGGATTTGGATACCTTCCGCCGCGCCGGGACGCAGCCGGTGTATCTGCTGCGCAGCGCGGACGCGGCGTGGACCAGCCTGGGCGGCAGCTTTATGACCATGCACAAGGCGGCCGAACAGCGGGACGTCTGCTGGCGCAGCGGCTGCATAGCGGCGCTCCTGCGCGTGATGGCCGAATATAACCGCGCCGCCCGTGCACAGGCGGGACAGGCCCAGGCCGGCGCGCGCGCCACCTTGCTGACCGCCATCCTGCATTACGTTTCAGACAACCTTTGCGGGGACTTGTCGCTCGAAACGGTCGCGCAGGTCTTTTACACCAACAAGTTCAGCATTTCCCATATGTTCCAGCAGGACATGCGGATTTCTTATTACCAGTATGTCATCCAGATGCGCCTGCTTGCCGCGAAAAAGCTGCTGCTCGAGGGCATGCCGGCTTCCAAGGTGTGGGACGCCTGCGGCTTTGGGGATTACGCGGGCTTTTACCGCGCGTTCCGCAAATGGTATGGCGTCAGCCCGCGGCAGTTCAAAAAGCTGCACGCATCCCTCATTGCCCCGACCGAGTGACCCGCGCCGTGCGCGCGCGGTAGTCGCTCCAAACGGTTTCAAACCAGTCCTGCGGCGCGGGCTCGGGACGGGCGGGCGCAAAGGAAGAAGAAACGCCGCCGTCCCGCAGCCGGGTGAGCAGGATCCGGTTGCCGTCCGCCGCGCGGGTGGGCACATACCGCAGGCCGGGCAGGAAGGGCAGGGGCACGCCGTCCGGGCGGCACACCAGGCCCGCGCCCAGGCTGCCGCGCGCTTCGGCGGACAGCAGCATGGCGTCGAGCACAGCCGCCTGCGTGAGCAGCATGTCCCGGGTTTTGAGCAAATGGAGCACCCCGCCCGCGCCTGCGGGAGTATAGGCCGCCCAGAAGCGGGACAGGACGCCCAGGACGTCGTCCCGCAGCGCCTGCATCGCCGCCGGGTCGCGCAGCAGGCCGGCCTGGGCGCTCATGCAGCGCTGCATCCTGCGGCGCAGCGCCCAGTCGGTACTGGCCGCGTCCGCGCGCCCCAAGCAGCTCAGCAGTGCCTGCACCCATGGCAACGCTGCGCGCTGTGCGACGGCTGCGAAGGCGTCCGCGTCAAACGGCGCGGGGGCGGTGGCGTACGCGATGTGCTCGGCCGCGCGCAGCGCGCCGACCTGCGTGGAGTTGAGCGCCGAGCCGCCCGGCCGGTACACGCCAAAGGTGCCCGCGGCCTCGCCGGCTGCGTACAGGCCGCGCACGCTGGTCTGCCAGTCGCCGTCCACGGCGATGCCGCCGTTGCAGTGCTGGGCGCAGACCGCGATGCGCAGCGGCTCGCGGGCCAGGTCGATGCCGTGCGCGCGGTAGAGCGCAATCGCATCCGGGTTCATGTGCTCAAGGCGCGCGAGGGGCGTGGGCAGGAGCGCGCCCGAGTTGGACAAATACCGGTGGGTTTCTTCGGCCAGGCCGGAAAAGCCTGCGTCAAGCCCGATCGGGTCGCGCCGGAAGTCCAGATAGACCTTGCGGCCGAGCACGGCGGCTTCGTGATGCACGATTAGGTCAATGCACGACGAGCCCGCCAGCTTGCGCACATCAAACGGCCACTGATAGCCTTTGAGGAACACTGCGTCAAGCGCATCCTGCGGGGAATCAAAGTAATCGGGCAAAAACTCGCGCTCTACGCCGTCTGCATCCACCGAAATGTACCGCGGCAGCACCTGCTGGTAGGTGCCGGATACATTCCAGCGGAAATCGGTGGAGGCCAGACCGTACTGCCACTGTTCGAGGTTCGCCGCGTCCGCGCCCGCTTCGAGCGCAAGGCCAGTCATGCCGGTGTGGCCGCAGGGATAGGCCGAATCGGCGTAAACGCCCGCCGGGCCGCCGGTCGCAAGAATGATGTGCGGCGCGGAAAACAGGGTCAGGCCGTGGGAAGGCTCGTGCACGCGGGCCAGGTCGATGGCGATCAGGCCGGTCACGGTATTCTCCTCCACGAGCAGATGGGCGGCGAGCATGCGGTCGAAAATGCGCACGCCCTTGCGCCGCACGCTGCGCTCGAGCGCCTCGGTCATAAGCCGGGAGGTCAGCGGGCCGGCCGAAGTCGCCCGCTGGCGTGGGTCGTGGTCGGTTTTGTAGCCCACGTATTCGCCGCAGGCGTTCACCGGGAACGGCACGCCGAGGTTGGCGAGCTTCATAAAGCAGCGGGCAGAGCACGCGGCCTCGATGCGCGCCGTGTCGCCGTGCACGCCGCCGCCCGAAGCCAGCGTCCGCGCCATTTCCGCGACCGAATCCAGCTCATCCCCGGCGAGGGATAGCTTGTAATAGGTCTGTTTGTCGCTGCCCGTGTTGCGCGAGGCGCCCATGTTCACGCCTTCGGTCAGGATTGCGACGTCGCGCCGCCCGAGGTCGTACAGCCAGTCGGCGGCGTTGAAGCCCGCGCAGCCCGAACCGATGACAAGCGCATCGAGCGCATACACCGGCAGGTCCAGGCCGGAAAGGGAAAGGGTGGTTTGTTCCATGGGGCGCCTCACAGTCTGCGGATATGGAACCCGCCGTCCGCATTGAGCACCTGCCCGGTCGCAAAGTCGAGCAGGCCGCCCGCGGCGGCAAGCACGCAGCCGGCCACATCCGCGGGCGTGCCGAACCGCCGGATGGGCGTCACGCCGTCCGCGATCAGCTTTTCGTACTTGGCGGCAACGCCGGCGGTCATATCGGTGCGGATGATGCCCGGGCGCACCTCAAACACCGGCACGCCGTATTCGGCCAGCCGGTCGGCAAACAGCATGGTCACCATGGAAAGCCCGGCCTTGGACACACAGTATTCGCCCCGGTTCACCGAAGAGGTGTAGGCCGACATGGAGCCGATGTTGATGATGCGCGGGGTGTAATCGTCCAGCCCGCGCCCCTGCATGGCGATCATACGGTTTGCGGCCTGCTGGCACATAAAAAATGTGCCTTTCAGGTTGACGTCCAGCAGGCGGTCCATGCTTTCCCCGGTCGTTTCGAGCAGGTCGAGCCGCGCCGAGGGCGCGACGCCCGCGTTATTCACCAGCAGGTCGAGCCGTCCATAGGCCTGGTCGATCCAGCCGAATATGCCGCTGCGGTCGGCCGGGTCCGCGATATTGCATTTGCGGTATACGCAGCCGATCCCCTCGGCGCGCAGCCCGTCCAGCACCTCGTCCGCCTGCGGCGCGGTCGCGGAAACGATGACAAACCATCCCTCCCGGCCAAGCGCGCGGGCAATGCCGAGGCCGATACCGCGGCGGGAGCCGGTGACAAGCGCGATTTTTTTCATGCTTCCGCCTCCTTCCGCACGTCGCGGCGGTAGATGGGCAAATAGGCGGGATCGCGGATGACGCAGCCCGCCGTCGAGCCGGCGCGCATGAGTTCGGTGCACTTGCCGCAGGTGATGCAGCACTTTTTGGGGTCGAGCGCACCGCGCTGGAAGATGTCGTTCGGGAATTCGGGATACGCGAACGCTTGCCGGCCAAAGCCCGCCAGCGAGCAGACGCCCTGCGCGAGTTCCGCGGCCGCGAGATGGGGCGACCACTGGCGCAGGTAGCTCAGGCCCGAGGAAATCACCTTCAGGCCCGGATACGCGCGTTGGATCTGGCCGACGCAGGAAACCATGCGCGCCACGCCTTCGAGCGGGTGCTCGTCCGGGACATAGCCGCCCTGGTCGAACGGCCGGTTCACGTGCGGGTTGAAGTAGGGGTTGCCGATGGTCACGTCCAGCAGCTGCATGCCGAGCTGCCCATGCAGGAGGCCGGCCAGCGCGAGCGGCTCGGCCAGATCCGGCTCCGCGCCGCCCTGCGCCGAAACGCCCCAGCCATAGGGGTACGGGAAGCCGTCGTAGACATTCAGGCGCGAGGTGACGAGAAAACCGCGGCCGGTGGCGGCCTGTGCGGCGCGCACGCCGTTCATAAGCAGGCGAGTGCGGTTTTCCAGGCTGCCGCCGAACGCGCCCGGCCGCGTATAAGCGGACAGCAGCTCGCTGTTCAGGTACCGGTGGCAGCACTTGATATCCACGCCGTCAAAGCCGGCGGCCTGCGCGAGGGCGGCCGTCTGGCCGAACTTCTCCTCGAGCGCGAACAGGTAGTCGTCGGACAGGATGCGGTCGGCTGCAATCGGGCGATCGCCTTCGAAAATCGGGTTGTTGTAGGCGATCAGGGGCGCGGGCACGCCCTCGGGCTTGGAATAGCGGCCCGAATGGGTGGCCTGTAGGATGACGACTGGCTCAAAGCCGTTTTCCCTGCGGCAGGTTTCCTTGATGCCTTCGACAAATTTTTTGTAATCGTCGAGGTTTCCGGCGGTCAGCCAGAGCTGGCGGGGATTGGCGCGGCCCTCGGGCACAATCGCGCACGCCTCGGCCCAGATCAGGCCGGCGCCGCTTTTTGCAAATCGGTCATACCTGCGCAGGGTGAGTTCGCCTGGCCGGCCGTCGGCTGTACCGTCGCAGCCCTCCATGGGCTGGATGGCAATGGCATTGGCCGCCGTATGGGAACCGATCCGCACCGGCTTTTTAAGCGGGGACAGGTCATCCGTCAGCGGGATGTGCACACCGAGCGAGGAAATTTCCGATTCCAGCGCTTCTTTGGTTGGATAATGGAATTTTTTATGCGTCAAAAGATTGGCCTCCTTTGCAGCCGCGCAAATGCGCGCCGCGGCTTTCCGAAATTTTTGTTGGTTTTCGCCGGTTTCATGATATAATATTGCCGCATGCAATAATCATACCTGTTTGCTTTATCATACGTCATTTTTGTTTTCTTCCGGGGAGGGGTTTCTTGTGGAAGCACAGACGCCGCTGGTTCTTGAAAGCTGCTATAAACACAGCGACTGCACCATACGCATCCATTTTCACAACGCCTGCGAGTTGCTTTTTGTGCGCCGCGGCTCGATTTCCATCCGCATCGACGACTGTGTGTACAGCGCCGGGCAGGGTTCCCTGCTGGTCATCGGCCGGTTCGAGGAGCATTCTTTGGAGGTGCGCACCGAGGAGTACGAGCGCAATTATGTGATTCTTGACCCCACCCGGCTGGAGCGCCTGATCGGCGACCGCCGCCTGCTGTTCCCGCTGCGCAACCGTCCGAAGGGCTTCTCCCATCTGTTCGATTTGTCCGCCCGGTTTGACCGGGCGTGCATGGTATTTGATGCGCTGTGCGAGGAAAACGCATCGCCCGGCGCCTATTCCGAGCAGCTGAACCTCAGCCTCATCACCGAACTGCTCATCTATTTGCAGCGTACCCCCGCGGCTCTGCCGGCGGTGCGGCAGGCGCCTGCCGCCGTGCTGGCGGTACAGGCTTATATTGAAAACCATTTCGCCGAACCGCTGTCTATTGGCGACCTGGCCGCGCGGGTGTTTATGACGCCGTGCTACCTGACCCATCGCTTTAAGGATGCGACCGGCTACAGCCCCAAGCAGTATGTCGTGCTGCACCGCATCGCCTATGCCAAGGAGCTGCTTGCCGAGAGCAGCCTGCCGGTGGCCGAGGTCGCCTACCGCGCGGGCTTCGCGGACGTCAACAACTTTATCCGCACCTTCAAGCGCGACGCGGGGCGCACGCCGCTGCGCTATCGCCAACTGCACCGGCAAACGCAAGTTTGACGGATTTTCCCGCAACTGCCTATGACTCGCCGCGCGGCCGATACGGTATAATGTAGACAAATTACAGCGGCTTTGGCGCCGTTCGGAAAAGGATAGGAATCCCATGAGACAGACAAGACTTGCAATAATCGGCGCGGGCGGGTACGGCGATTACTGCCTCGGCCTGCTGGAGCGCTTTGTCGACCCGGCGAGCTACCGGCTGGTTGCGGCGATCGATCCATTTTATGAGCGCGTGCCGCGCTATGAGGCGCTGCGCGCGGCAGGCGTGCCGTTTTACCGCACGCCGGAGGAATTTTACGCAGAAGGCTTTGCGGATCTGGTGCTGGTCGCCAGCCCGATCCACCTGCACCGTGAGCAGTGCATCGCAGCCATGCGGCACGGCGCGGACGTGCTGTGCGAAAAGCCGGTCGCGCCGCTCCTACAGGACATGGAGGCCATCCGTGCCGTCCAGCAGGAGACCGGGCGGCGGCTGGGCGTGGGCTTTCAGATGTCGTTTTGCAAACCCATCCTGGATCTCAAGCGCGACATCCGCGCCGGGCTGCTCGGCGCGCCCAAGAGCCTGGGCTGCTATGTCTCATGGCAGCGGTATGACCGCTATTATAATAGCCCATGGCGCGGGCGCCTGCGGGACGCCGGGGGGCATTGGGTGCTGGATTCCATTGTGACCAACGCGACCGCGCATTATTTGCACAATGCCTGTTTTGTGCTGGGCGACGCCATGGACACGGCAGCCATGCCGGTTTCGCTGTCGGCTGAGCTGTATAACGGAAAGGGCATCGAAACCTTCGACACCGCGTTCCTGAAGGGCCGCTTTGCAAACGGCTGCGCGCTGTATCTGGCTGTGACCCATTCGGGCGACAAAAACATCGATCCGGTGCTGCGCTATGAGTTTGAAAACGCGGTCGTCACCGCGTCGGGCAACGACGATTCGGCGGAAATCATCGCCTCCTTTGCCGACGGCACGGTCAAGAATTACGGCGCCGCCCTCGGGGAATACCATGTCGCGCAAAAGCTGCGCACCATGCTGGCCGCGGCGATCGACCGCACCGTGCGCATCCCGTGCACGGCCGACACCGTCCGCCCGCAGCTGACGGTGTCCAACGCCCTGTTTGACCAGGCGCATGTGCACGCCCTGACGGGCATGACCCGGGTTTCCGAGCCCGAGCCCGGCCTGTTCCGCGCCGGATTCTCGGACGAGGCATGGCGCTGCTTTGAGCAGGGGCTGCTGCCGGGCGAGTGCGGCCTGGACTGGGCGTGTGCGCCCGATTCGATCCGGCTGGCGGGTTATCGCGCCTTTTCGGGCGCGCGTTTTGAAAAAGGAGGGTTTTCCGTATGATCCGTGTGTGTATTGCGGGCAATTCCGGGCATGCCGCGACCGTGACGCGCGCGCTGCCGCGCCTGCCGCAGGTGGAAATCGCGGGGTGGTGCCGGACATGGGAGGGCGAGCCCATGTCCGAGGTGCTGGAGGATTTTGAAAAACTTGGACTGCATCCGGCGGAATACCCCGATTACAGGATCATGGTAGGGGCCGCACGCCCGGACGTGCTGGTGGTGGACGGGCAGTTTGGCGACCATGAAGAGATGACCGTCTGGGCGCTCGGACAGGGGCTGCACGTCTACTGTGACAAGCCGCTGGCCCTGTCGCTGCACGGGCTGGAGCGCGTGCGCGCCGCGGCCGGGGCTGCGCCCGGCCTGCTCTGGGCCATGCAGACCGCCCGGTACGACCCGTGGTTTTATACCGCCCGCCGGCTAATCGAGGCGGGCGCGGTGGGCGAAATCCGTTTGCTTTCCGCCCAGAAATCCTACCGTTTGGGCACGCGCGCGGCCTTTTTCCGCGACCGCGCCCGGCAGGGCGGCCTGATCCCGTGGGTTGCCATCCATGGCATCGATTTTGTCCGTTTCCTGTGCCCTTTGCCGGTGGAAGCGGTGTTTGCCCGCCATTCGGCGGTGGGCAATGGCGGTTACGGCGATTTGGAGGCCACGGCGCAGCTCATGCTGGCCCTGCGGGGCGGCGTGTCCGCACAGGTCAGCGCCGATTACCTGCGCCCGGCGCACGCGCCCACCCATGGCGACGACCGCGTGCGCGTGGTCGGCACCGCAGGGGTGCTCGAGGTGCGGGACGACAAGGTGTGGCTCACCAACCGGACGCATGACGGCCTTGCGCCCGAACCGCTGTTGGAGGTACCCGGTATTTTTGAAGATTTTATCCACACGCTTGAGGGCGGGGGCCTCGGCCTGCTCGACGCCGCGGAATCCTTCGAGGATTCCCGGCTGGCGCTTCTCGCACGCGACGCCGCAGACGCGGGGACGCTGCTGCAAATCCGCTGAAGAAAGCTCGCGCCGCCGGCATAACCGGCGGCGCGAGCTTTCTTTTTGGCGCTTTGACGGCACAATGCTTGCCCCAAAGGCCGGATTGGGGTATACTGTAAACATTCTGAAAACGGAGAGGCGAAAGTATATGAAATTTTGCATGGAATGCGGCACAAAGCTGGAAGAACGGTTTTTGGAAAACGAAGGCATGGTGCCGTACTGCCCCACTTGTGAGGCGTTCCGGTTCCCGGTGTTCAATACGGCGGTGATCATGATTGTCATGAATGCGGCGCGCGACCGTATCCTGCTCATCCAGCAGTACGGCAGGCCGTCCTATATCCTGGTGGCCGGTTATGTCAACAAGGGCGAGGACGCCGAGAACGCCGTGCGGCGGGAGATCAAAGAAGAAATCGGGCTGGACGTGGTGGATATGCAGTACAACCGCAGCGAATACTTTGAAAACACCAATACGCTGATGCTGAGCTTTGCCTGCACGGTCTCAGACGACAGTCTCGACGGCGTGACGGCCGAAGTGGACAAAGCCGCGTGGTTTGCGCCCGGAGAGGCTTGCCGGGAGGTTCGGCAGGGCAGCCTCGCGCACCGCTTCCTGGCGGACTATGTGCAGCGGAACGCGGACGCCCTGCACGTATCAATATGAAATCTTGTGCATATAAATTCTTGACAAAATGCCGGGAAAAGTCTATATTTGAAGGGTGGATTTTATGATTTTGGAGCGGGTTGGGGGAAATTACGACCCGATTCCAATTTATAAAAAATCTGACAACCATGAAAGAAGGCATGTATCATGAAAAAGAAAGCGACAGGCTTGCTCCTGGCCCTTTCGATGGTTCTGTCGTTTGCCTGCCCGGCGGGCGCGGCCAACCTGGACAGCGGCAACCCGGTGCTGCTGGTCAGCGATCTGGCCAAAATCGACGACACCATTGAAATCCCGGGAGCGGACGGCTCCGGCGCGCTCACCCAGCAGGAAGCCGCCGCATTTACCCTGCGCCGTGCGGGCATGAAGACCTCCCAGCTCGGCAGCTATCCGGACGACTACAACGCCATGGCAAAGAGCGCCGGCATTGTGGACGGCACGTTCGACCCCGAAGCCCCCTGCACCGAGGCGATGCTCGCGCAGATGTGGGAGAATGCGCAGCCGCTGTACCAGGCGATAAACGCCGATAAGAAGCAGCCGCTGTTTGTCAACGGGGAAGCGCAGCCGATTTTTGAATACACCAGCGGGGTGGCTTCCGACGATGAATACAGCAACGAAGACAGCAATATTATCCGCTACCCGGTTTATGTCGAGACCAACTACGATACCGACGGCGACGGCAAACTCGATCTGGTGAAGGCGCTCGTCCAGCTGCCCCGCGCGGCCGCCGAGGGCGATTATAAGGCCGCGACGATCTATGAAGCGCGCCCCTACATCACCGGCTGCACCGAAGGCGTCTCCATTCCTTATGGGGAGGACGGCTACGATATCGGGCAGATGTACAGCCAGCCCGCTGCGCGCGGGCAGGCCGGCGCCGCGACCACCATGGAAGCCGCCGCACAGGCCAAGGCCAGCGACTGGTATTTCCTCAGCCCCTATGAGAGCGCGGCTTTCGGTGAGTTCTATGACTATGAGGACCTGGACTGGTACGATTACTTCCTCGTGCGCGGTTATGCAGTCGTGGAAGTCGGCGGCCTCGGCACCCGCGGCTCCGAAGGCTTTGAGACCTGCGGCACCGATCTGGAAACCGATGCGTTCAAGTGCGTGGTGGAATGGCTGACCGGCGACCGCGTCGCATACACCGATAAGGAAAACAATATCGCCATCAAAGCCGATTGGTCGAACGGCAAGGTCGGCATGACCGGCCGGTCTTACGGCGGCACCACCGACTTCAGCGTGGCAGCCACGGGCGTGAAGGGCCTGGAGACTATCGTCCCGGTTGCGGGCATTGCAAGCTGGTATGAGTACACCAACTCGCAGGGCATCTCCACCGGCAGAAACCCCGCATATTCCGACGATCTGGCGTTCTATTGCGCAGGCCGCTACATTGACGACGCCGATTATGCGGCGATTGCCGAGGATTACGGCAACTACCTCGGGCAGATCCGCGACGATCAGCTTGCCCTCAACGGCGACTACGGCGGCCACTGGGCAAACCGCGACTACACCACCGCGGACGGCAAGATTGACGGGTACAATAATTTCAGCTGCCCGGCGCTGATTGTGCACGGCCTGAACGACGACAATGTGCGCACCAAGCAGTTCGAGCTGATGTACCATGCGTTCCAGGATGCGGGCCAGAATGTGAAACTTCTGCTGCATCAGGGCGCGCATATCACCCCTGATTACGATTCCCACAAGACCTCGCTGCCCATTGGCGGCGCATCCTATAACGGCATCCTGAACAAGTGGTTCAGCCATTACCTGTACGGGCAGGACAACGGCGCGGAGGATATGGCGGCCGTCACCGTGCAGAGCAATGTGGACGGCAGCTGGACGACCCTCGACCAGTGGGAAAGCAGCGGCGAGCTGACGCTGGCCTGCGCTGCGGAGCAGGACGCCACGACCATCCACAGCGACGTCGCTTCCATTGGCGTGACCAGCCGCAACTGGAAGGACAAGTTTACCGCAGGTTCCACGGGCGCGAGCGCCATGTACACTATGGACGTGGCTGCCGACACCACCATTCAGGGCGCGGCGGCGGTACATATCAAGGCGGCGCCGACCCAGTATTACACCGCTTCCGCAGAGGAACCGGTAGACGAGGCGCCGGCAGCAGAAGCGCCGCGCAGCAGCGATCATGAAGAAATTATGAACCCGGCGAACCGGACCGGGGAGATGGCCGATGTCCCGATGCTGTTCAGTGAGCGCGCCAGCCGCGACGCGCTGATGATGAGCGCCATGCTGGTCGACATCGCGGACGAGCCGTTCGACACCTTTGGCACCAGCGTGACCGAGGTGAAGACCGGCGAAAGCTCCTGGGTTGGCGGCGGCGTCCAGAATTACGACGTCATTAGGTTCAAGACCACTCCCGCAAAGTATAAGATCATCGCGCGCGGCTGGATGGATCTGGCCAACCCGGCCGCTGGCTACGATTCCGCTTCCGCAGCGGACATAATCGAGCTGGAGGACGGCGTATACAACGACTATACCCTGTATCTCCAGCCGAACCGTTACACGGTCAAGGCGGGCCATAAGCTGGCGCTTGTCATCTACACCTACGAGCCGGGCAAGGCAAGCTATGCGCAGAATTACGCAATCACGATCGACAATGCAGCTTCCTATGCTGAAATCCCGGTCAATGATTCGTACAGCCTGACGTATTCCGCCGGGGAAAACGGCGCGGTCACTGCGGACTATGAAAGCGGTTGCGTGGTTGCGGCCAACACCCGCGTGATCCTGACCGCAACCCCGGACAGCGGCTACCGGTTTGACGGCTGGACGGTCAACGGGGAAAAGGTGTCCGGCGAGGCAACCAGGACGTTTGTCATCACAGAAAACACCACGATTACCGCGAATTTCGCGCGCAAGAGCAGCGGCGGACACAGCGGCGGCGGCTCGGGCGGCTCCAGCGGCGGCAATACGGGGAATAACGGCGGCAGCACCGGAACCACCGGCGGCTCGAACGACGCATGGACGAACCCGTTCACGGATGTGAAGAGCGGCGACTGGTACTATGACGCGGTCAAGTACGCGAGCGAGAAGGGCGTGATGTCCGGCACCGCGGCCGACAAGTTCTCTCCGAACCTGTCCACCACCCGCGGCATGATTGTCACCATCCTGTGGCGTCAGGCCGGCAGCCCGGTGGTCAATTATCAGATGTCCTATGACGACGTGAACAGCGAGTCGTATTACGCGGAGGCGGTTCGCTGGGCAGCGTCCGAAAAGGTGGTTTCCGGCTACAGCGACAGCAAGTTTGGCCCGGACGACACCATCACGCGCGAGCAGATGGCTTCCATCCTGTACCGCTATGCGCAGCTTCAGGGCATGCAGGCGGTTACGCTGGAAGAAAACCTGGCCGGTTTTGCAGATGAGGCGCAGATTTCTGCCTATGCCATCCCGGCGCTCAACTGGGCGGTCGGCAAGAGCCTGATGAGCGGCAAGGGGAACAGCACCCTTGACCCGAAGGGCACGGCGACCCGCGCGGAGGCGGCAACCGTCCTGATGAAGTTTGCAGACCTTGCGAAGAAATAAGAGAATGAAAAGGGCCTTCCCGGTTTGGCCGGGAGGCAAAAAGGAAGTTTTTGTAAATGCAAACGGGTGATGCAACCGCATCACCCGTTTGAGCGTGTCGAAAAAGTTTTTCGCGCCGCAGCGCGCATGAAATTTTCAAAAAAGTCAGGACATGTGCCTGATTTTTTTGACGGCAAGAGTTTTGAAATGGCTCATTTATGCGCCTTTCAAAACTCCTTCGCCCAGAG
>URFQ01000013.1 GCA_900547195.1 uncultured Butyricicoccus sp. | reverse complement strand
AGTGCAATTTGGTAGCGTTTTTTTACATTTACAAAACACCAAAGTGCAATTTGGTAGTATTCTATATAATAAGCCCCATTTTTTCAATCATCCTTGCATGCTCCATGCCGGATTCCATAATATAGATTCTGGTGGTCTCAATGCTGGAATGGCCCAATACGTCCGCGAGTTTTGCAATATCTTTTTCAAATCGGTAAAAAACCCGTGCAAACAGGTGCCGCAGATTGTGCGGGAACACTTTTGTCCGGTCTACGCCGGCTCTCTCACAGAGCTTTTTCATATCCGACCAAATGTTCGAACGATTGAGCGGCTTTCCATTTCTCGACAGAAACACGGTTCCCTGCCGCACCATTTTCTTCGCGCTGTATGCAAGCAGCTTTCGGCATAATTTCTCCGGGATGATAATCACCCGACTTTTATTTTTGCAATTGACAACCGCCTTGCCTTTTTGCGCCGCTTCCACGGTGATATACTCAAGTTCCGATACGCGGATCCCGGTTGCACAGATTGTTTCCATGACTAGCATCAGCCGATGCTGGTTTTTTTGTTTTGCGGCCTTCAGCAGGCTGCGGTATTCGTCCTGCGACAGCTCCTTTTCCTTATCGCGGAAGATTTTCCGCTGCTGCTTAAGCGGCTTAACACAGCAGTTTTCGCGTTTGGTGAAGCGCAGGAATCCATTGACAGCTGCCAGCATGGAATTAATTGTCGCAACCGCATACCCATTTTGCTGAAGTTCCGTTTTCCATGCGATCACCCGCTCTTTGCTGATTTCCTGCCCACACGGCAAGGCGTTTAAAAACACCTGTACATCCCGCCTATATTTTTCAATCGTCCGTTTTGTATGTTCTTCCATATACAAGTCTTGTACATATTCTTTTAGCAGTTCCAATTCACGCATTTTGATTTCCATATTGTACCATCCTTGTCGAATTTGATTTTTTTATTATAACCTAATTTTTTTGAAATATGTCGACTATTTTAAAAATTTAAGAATATGCACTTTACTTTTCAGCCTTTTAAAAGGCAATGATGGATAAAACGGCTGAAATTTCCCACAAAAAAAATACAATTTGCTTTTATTTTAGAAATGGTTTGAACACAAAAAAACCGCCCTCACTCAATGTCGAATGAAGGCGGTTTTTTCTGTTGCAAGGAGCCGGATCATGCCGTGTTCCCCCAATTCTTGGCCTGCTGCCAAAGGATGTCCGGCACACGATTTATTAAACACTGTGCTTTGCTGCGCTTTTGCAAGTCAGACAGATACACATTTCCAAAACAGGGCCAGCGTAAATAATGCAAAAATCAAAAGGATCCAAGGCAGCGCCTTGCGGTGGGCGCGTTGCCGGATCTGTGCTCCCTCATATCCGAGGATATCCGGATGCACCGTCAGCTCCCCCTTTTGGGGAATCTGCGCGATAAAATGGAGCGATAAATGATCCAGCATTTGCATATAGCTGCCCGCATCCGTCCCATGGGGGTGCATATGCGTCCAAGCTGCGAGTTCCCGCATATCCCCTTGCCCCTCAAAGAGTTTCGCGATCGCGCGCTCTGCCTTTTCATCATATGGCACAGCGTCGTCAAAATAGTAATACCGTCCAAGGAAGTACAGAAAGACCGTCCGCTTACAGCAGGAAAGAATCCGGTCAAGCTCTTCCGCGATGCAAGGATCCGCGTATCCCGCGGAAAGCTGCTGTTGATAGACGGCAAGCAGCTTCCTGTCTGCTTTTGGGCGGATTTTCTGCTCACGCAGCAGCACAGTTACCTGTTTGCGCAGGCAGTCGTAGGCCAGATGCTGAAGGTCGCAGGTCATGGGGAACTCCGGCAGGCGGCGCATCATCTGCTCGATCACCGGCTGCCATTGGACTGCCTCCGGGTTTTCCAGCCACGCGGACAGCACTGCGGAAACATAGGGGCGATAGACCGCGGTAAGCGTCTCTTTCACCGCCCGATCGGTAAAACCGGACTGCCGGTAAAGCATTTCCCTGTTCATATGGTTTCTTCCTTTGCACTTCCCCGGGACCGGGGCAATTTTTTGTGATTACATCCCCGCTGCGCAGTAGCGGGACTTGATGGAATCAATCTTGCGGATATTCGCCTGAATATCGTCGACCTTGTACATAATCTCGGTGAACAGCCACTCCAGCAGGAAAGAGTTTGCTTTATCGGCCTTTTCCATCTGCGTTTCGCTGGTCTTGCGCAGAATCGCAAGGTCAAAATACTCGTCCGTGCTTTGTACGCGGTCCTGGTAGACATTGCGCCATTTCCCGCTGACCGTCCCGGCCGATACGGTATTCTGGAACGCTTTCGCGACAATCGACGACGACTTTGCAATCGCATACAGGTAGGTGCACTGCTGCGAAACATCGGAAACATTGAAGACAAAGTCCGCGAGCCCGAGCGCCAGATTTGCCGCTTCCAGATACGGGCCAACCACCGGAATCAGCGTAACCGCATGGCTTGCTCCAATCCGGATCACCTTGCCGCCAACGCTTCCAACCCCATCCCAGAACATATCCATATTCTTGGCCGACTGCTCTTCAATCGCCCGGTACAGCTCTGCACACGCCTGCTTCAGTTCGTCGGGCGCATCCGCGGAATTCTGGATGCATCGGAGGACGTCAAGGCATTTGTCCATCCCGCCGATGGACGCGGAAAAACTCGAATAGGTGTCGTAAAAATCATACATCGTCAGGCCAACATCGGCAATATCGAGCACAATGCCGACCGCTTCCGCGCCATTTTTAATTTTGCTGTCAATCTTGATTTCCCGGTTCAGCACATCCACCTGCCCGGCCGCATCCTGGTATTGCTGATAAGAATCGTCCCACAGCTTGTAGATTTGCTTCTTTGTCAGGCCGCCCGTCGCCAGATTCCCTTCGGCAATTTCATTCATGTTTTTGATGGAATTGTCGATCTGCTGCTGCAGGTTTTTCAGAAAATCCTGTTTATCCGCAGTCGCCTTCGGAATGGCTTCGGCCGTCAGGTCCTTCATCTCCGCAAGGGATTTGTGGAGCAGTCCAATCATTTCCCGCAGCCCGTCGGTCTCCTCCGATTCTTTTACCATCTGTTCCAAATATTCCATCAGGATGCATTTATACAAATAGGTCTTATCATAATTGCTCCCGAAAATGTTGTTTCCAATCCAGACGCTTGCGCGCTCTGTCCAGCCATACCACTTATTTTCATAAAACTCACGGTACTTATTGGAAACATAGTTGGAATCCTGAATCAGGAAATCCAGGTCTTCCTGCCGGAACGTGGCATTGCTGCGCATGGCGTCCGAATGATAGGTTTTCCGCTCGTCATAGTCGGAATAAATATCCGAATCCGAGTAGGCGGTTGTGGGATCGGACGTCATTTTTACGTACACCTGATCCTGATATGTCGTAATTTTGATTTCTTCGCCGTTTTTCAGGCCGTCGCCGTCAAAATCGTCGTTTGCCTGAACCTGCTCGTACGTACAGCCGCTGAAGGGATTGCGCGCACCGTTGATATAGGTTCCGCCCTCGCACAGCAGCTTGGTATAATAGTCGGAAATGCCGTCCTGATTGGAGTCTGCCGCATAGTCAATCGTTTCCCCTGCGGCGCTGTCATAAATATCCGACAAATCGAGCGCGGAAGATGCAAAATAGTATTTTCCGCCCGTACCTTCCGCAATCTTGCGCAGCACGCTTTCCTTGACGCCGGTCCCGAGGCCAATGGTATAGATTACAATCCCGTTTTCCCTGGCCTGCGCGGTGTAGCTTTCCGAGTAAGAACCATCCCCATCGGTCAGGAAAATCACATACTTGTATGCGTCGCTGCAATCGTAGGATGCCGCGGTAAACTGCTCGATCGCCTTGCGGATGCCGGCGGTAAGGCTGGTTCCGCCGCTGTGATCCACCCGCTCAACCGCGGCATGCAGCAAGCCATGGTCGCTTGTAAATTCCTGATATGCGCGCGCAGAGGAATCAAAATCTACAATTGCCGCGCGATCCTTGCCGCCCAGCTTATTTACGAATTCCTTGGCGGCGGCCAGACGCAGATCGGTTCGGTCGTTATCCCACATGCTGCCGGAGGAATCGATCGCCAGCACAACATCCAGGCCGGTATACGTTGCGCCCGAAGTATCCTTCGGCGGCCGGATTTCATCGTTCCACACCTGATCGAACTCGGTTTTGTTGAGCAGGATATAGGTGGAAAAATGCCCGGCATAGGCCGTTGCCGTGGCAGTCCGGCGGTCTACCGTGGTTTCCAGCGCTTCGAGCAGCTGGGTTTCTTCATTGAAATAATAGACCACTGGCTGGAAGCCCGGATCTTGCAGCAGCTCCGCATCGAATTGAAACCGGATGGCTGCCTTCCCGGAAAATTGCCCGTCCACCGTGAACGTAAACGGCGCTCCCAGATAGCCCGGCAGTGTGGAATCCAAATATGCGTTTTCCAGTTCCGGTGCGACCGCGAGCGTCTGTGCCTGCCGCCCCGGCAGGTTCAATTCCACCGAAACCGACAAATCGCTTGTTTGCGCCTCCGCCGTTGCCGCGAAGCTGCCCTGTGCGGCTGTGGGGTCGAAACCATGTTGGATTTCCCACAGATCGTCCGCGCCGTCGCCATCGGTGTCCTGTTTTAACGGATCGGTCCCGTATCTGTTGACTTCTTCTCCGTCCGTCAAGCCGTCCAAATCGCTGTCCATACCAACCGGGTTGGCGCCGCGCTGATATTCCTCGCGGTTTGTCAGGCCATCGTTGTCACAGTCTTCGTCCGGGTCGGGGACTCCGTCGCCATCAGTGTCCGGCTTCCGGGGATCGAGCCCCAGCACAACAACTTCCTCATAATCGGACAGGCCGTCGCCATCGGTATCCGCCTTGGTTTTGTCTGTCCCAAGCTGATCCTCAATGTAATCCAGCAGGCCGTCGCCATCCGTATCGGCGTCGCAGTCCTTCAGATTGTCAAAATTCAGCCCCAACGGATCGTACAGCCTGATTTCTGCGGTTGCCTCCCTCGAGCCTGCGCGTGCGGTTACGACAACCCGGTTCTGCCCGGGCAGCAGGCCCACGTCCTCCGCCGACCACGACTGCGCCGGTGAAATCGCGCCCTGCGCAATTTCCTTCCCGGAGGGAGCAAACACCGCATAGGACAGGGCGTCGACCCGGCTTGCCCCTGTGAGCGTGCCGTTCAGGCTCTCCAGCTTTTCCGAGAGGTAGTATGTATCCGTTTCCTCATCATGCAGGAAGGAAGCCGTATCAATCGTCAGCTCTACGTCGGTATCCTTCCCGCCGCTGGAGCTGCTTTCGCTGAGCCACCTCGCATAGAGGGCCGTATCCTTTGTAATTGCGGTATTGAAATTAAAGGCTTTGCCGCCAACCGCACTGGTACACCAGCCGCTGAACAGATACTTATTCCGTTCCGGGTTTTCCGGCCGGTTTACGGTTTCTCCGGATCTTACCGTGATTGTTTTATAAACCGCATTGTCCCCGTAGTTTTGATAAAACGTAACTTTATATTTGCCTGCGGACGGGCTTTCTGAGCCATTCCCGGCAATGTTTTCGCAAAACCGCATGAGAATCGCCGCTGTTTCCGCCCGGGTTGCCGTCCCGGCCGGGTCCAGGATCCCCTGCCCTTTGCCGCTGACCAGCTCGGAGGCGACCGCCCACTTGACCGCCCCCGCGGCCCAGCCGCTCACCGAAGGAGCATCCCGGAATGCCGCAAGGCTTGCTTCGGCACTTGTCTGGTAGCCTTTGTGCTGCGCATACCGGTACAGGATTGCAGCCAGCTGTTCACGGGTGATGGCCTGTGCCGGGCCGAATTTCCGGTTTCCATAGCCGGAAACAATCCCGTTTTCAGCAGCCCATGTCACTGCCTTTGTGTACCATTGCCCCGCTCCAACGTCGTCGAAGGGGCTGCCGGACGCCGCCGGTTCTCCTTCCAGCCGGTACAGCACAGTCACCAGCATGGCGCGGGTCAAAGTAGCATTGGGTTGAAATTTTGCTTCGGCGGTGCCGCTCATCAGCCCATTTTCGAACACATATTGCACTTCGTCATAAAACCAGTCCGCCTGCTTCACATCGGTAAACGGCAAACGGTCTCCATTCGCTGCAAATGCCGTTGCAGGAAGCATGCCCACAATCATACAGGCCAGCAGCAGTACGCTTAACATCCGTCTTTTCATATACGTCCCCTTTCGCAGTCACCCGGTGGATTTCCTATATCGGCTGGTTGTATCACCTCCCGGTTCGCAGGTTTTCATTCGGCGCGCGCAGCCGTCTTCTTTGTGCTTATTGTACCATATTCTGCATTTCTGTAAAATAGGCTTTGGAAATTTTGCCGGGTGATTTATCCGGGATTTCGATAGAGACGCGCGTCAATCACAGGACAACATCCCATAGGGCCTGAGACATGTTTTCGAGCTTTACCCGGTCATTTTGCTACATTTTGCGCAAAGGTCATCAAAATCTGTGCAGCCTCGGCACGGGTTGCGTTCCCGCTCGGAACAAGTGTAGTCGAAGTGCGGCCATTTATTAGCTTTTCCGCGTTCGCCCACTGGACAGACTCGAGCGCCCAACCGCTAATGCTGCCTGCATCGGTAAATGCGGACAGGTCGTTTGCCTCCGTCACATCGTAGCCTTTGTACCTCGCATAACGGTGCAGGATGCACGCGAGCTGCTCGCGTGTGACCATATCGGCCGGGCCAAACCGGCTCGCGCTGTAGCCGGAAACAATGCTGTTTTCCGACGCCCACATTACCGCATCCGTATACCACCGGTTTGCCTCTACATCAGCAAACCGGTTTTCACCAGCCGCTGCCGGCTGCTTTTCCATGCGGTATAATACTGTAACCAACATCGCGCGGTTCATCGCTGCGTCGGGGCAAAACAGCGTATCCGAAACGCCCGCAAACAAACCGTTTTCGTAGGCATAACCGATCGCGTCCGCAGCCCAATGACCAGCCGTGTCAGTAAACGGTAAGCCGTCCGGCGCTTCCGTCAACCTGGCATAGGCCGCCTCCGCTTCGACGAGCACGGAGTAGTTGGAAACCTGCTTCTTCTGCACGTCGGTCAGCTGATCATAGGCCGTGCGCGCCGCGGCGATGGCCGCGCCGCTGCCCCTGGTGACTGTGCCGATCGCGTCAATCAGATTTCTGGCGTCGTCGGTCGCGCGGTTCGCAGCCGACGAACCGCCGCCCCCGCCGCCAGTCTGGCTTCCGCTTGCGGATACGGAAACCGGAATGCGGGCGATGTGTCCGCCGTCGCTGGTGGTCGCCGTCAGGACTGCGCTTCCGGCTGCAACGCCGGTTACCGTACAACTCAGCCCGCTTGGTGCGATTGACGCAACGCTTGCAGGATCAATTGCCCATACGACGCTCTGGTCGGCAGCATTTTCCGGATAAACCGCTGCGGTGACGCGCACTGCTTCCCCGGTTTTCAGCGCAAGGCTGACCTGATCCAACAAAACGCCCTGCACGGAGACATGCCCATCGCCCGCAACCGTATACTGGAAGCCGGTGGTCAGGCTATCGGCCATCCCGTCCTGGACGGCATAGGCCAAAATCGCCGTATCCTCCGTAATGACAAGCGGGGCCGTATACCGCATCCGCGATGGATTTTCCATGTCGGTTGGATCGGTCTTGTCCCGCGTGTAGTAAATGTCCGCGCCCGCAGCGGCGGACAGCGTAACCTCGGTCCCTGCCTGTACCTCGCCGGATGCAACGCTTGCCGAAACCGGCGCGCAGCGTTCCGTGCTGTCTACGCCGCCGACCGCTACCCTGGTTTGGGCGGTCAGGCCGGCCCCATCGAGCGCAAAACGGATTTCCCCGCCGCCGGGCAGGTTCCCCTGCACCAGCACCGCCGCCTTGCCGTCCGCGTCGGTCGTCACTGTCTGCTCGGAAACCGATGCAATGCTCTGCGCGCTTGCCGAAACATGGATCTTCCGGCCTGCGGCGGCGGGCGTTACCTGTACGTGGACTGCCGCGCTGCTGCGGTACGGGATTTCGACTGTTTCTTCCGCCGTGAGACCGGCAGGCTCCGCGGTCACGGCTTTCGTTGTGTGGAACCCGGCCGTCATGACTTTTCCGGCATAGTTTTTGGCGTTTTGCACGCTGAGCGTGACCTCGCCGTCCAGCAATCCATCCGGGACAAACGCAAAGACGCTTGCATATTCGTTCCCGCCGGCGGAAGTTTCGGCGTCCAGTGGCTGGAGCGTGCCGGATACCGCGGTATCGCCTGCATACGCTTTCACGTGATCCGCATTCACGCTGCTGATGTCCATATACTGGCTGAATTCAATCCGTACGCCGCCCGTGTAGGCATAGACAGCCTTGACCTCCGGCGCGGCGTTCGAAGTCATTGCAATATTGACCTCGGTCTGCGGCGGCGGGACGGGCAGCCAGTCTGAATACGCGGTTTCATAACCGTCCTTTTCAGCCTTCACCTGCCACTGGCCGGACGGGACGAACCATGCGTATTCGCCGTTCGCGTTGGTGGTGAGCGGGTTTTCCTGCTCGTACCCGGAAGCGTCCCACAGGATTGTTCCGCCTGCACCATCTCTGTAGTACAGCGTCGTAACGACGCCTTCCACGCGGTTGGAAGGCACGGCCTCGTAGATGTAGCCGGAAGGGTCAAGCGCGCCGTTTGCATCCTGATCGTCCGTCTCCTGCTGGTGCCCGGGCCTGGGCCGTTCACATTCGCACTGAAAATCCGGAACCGACCTTGCCATGCGCGGCTGCTGATCCTGTACTTTGCCGGTCAGCCATCGCTCCGCGGCCGATATCGTCCCGATATTGGCGTTGTAGTTGTTGATCACACCCTCCGACGGATTCGGCATGGCAGGGGTGTTCCCCAAAATATTCATCCCCAGGTTCTGGATCAAATCCCCAAAGCTGAACGGGCGGTTCAGCGCCTCCGTCACCGGCGGCGTCAAAATCGCAAGATTTGTCAACGCTTCGGTAAGCCCGAGCTGACGCAGGAACTGATCGCGCATGGCCTCATCGGCGATGCAGGTGCAGTTTTTGAGCTGATACATGATGTTGTATTGCCGGGCGGCGCGGGTATTGCTGTCGATCAGCCCATCGGTGCAGCTGCATCCGGCGCGCGCGTTGTAGGACGCCGCAGAGACGATGGCGTCCGGCCACAGCGGTTTGCTGACAAGCAGGTATGGGAATTCGCTGTCTTTTACACAGGAATAGAACAGGTATTCCTCCCCGTAGTTCTCCGGCGTGTAGATTACCGAATTGCCGTCCTCATAGGAGATTTCCAAACCCTTGGACACGATATACGCGAGCTTTTCCGCTTCGGATTCAAAAAATTCTACCGTCATGCGATATTCGTGGTACGTATCGTAGACGTTGCCGGATCGGAGGCCGCATATGACGCTTTCCCCGTCTTCCCCAGGCTCAAACGTCCAGTTGCCGAGGTCCGCTGTGAACTGATAATCTTCCAGAACGGCCTTGGGGTCGTAATCCGTCCGATAGGACACGCGGATTTCGGCCGGGATATCGTAGCCCGAATACTCGTGCGTTCCCATCCACCGGCCGGCCGCCGCATCGTAGGCCAGCGGCACGCGGGTTTCGTTCCCTCCTTCGTCCGTGGTCACGACACAGGCGTCGTATACGTTGTCCGGGGTCGCGTTTTCCGTAAAATCCACCAGGAATGTGAACGTTGGATAGGCGGGATAGTACTGATAGGACGGCGTAGCGGCCGATGGGTTCAGCAGGTCAAATTCGCTGACAAACTCGAGCGGGTCGAGCGACGACGAACCGTGCGCTGTGTTGATCATGGTGATCTTCGTCGCCTGCACGTAGCCGTCATAATAGAAAACCTCTTCCGTGCCAGTCTTCAGTTTGTCCGCCAGATCGTTGTTTTCAATTTTCGCATAAATTTCGTGCCGCATCAGGTTTTCGTTGTTTTGCAGCGGAAAATTCATCCGCCACTTTCCGGACAGGCTCGACGTGGTTTGTCCGGCGAGGCTCCCGTTGTCAAAAACGCTCACGCCGCTGCCGGGCAGGGTGACGCCCCACACCGTAATAGCGCTCTGGCGGGTTGACGCCGAGGGGACGAACAGCTTTGCCGCCGTCACGTCGAGCTTCACCATGCCGAGCGGCTGCTCGACCGTGCCGCCATTGCAGCGGAACGACAGCGCCGCATTTACTGCGAAATCGCCGGTTTTTGCCGCGGTTACATACAGCCGCACCACGCCATACCGCGTATTTGCTGGAACCTGCACGGTATTGCCCGAAACGCTGTAGGCCGCCGCGCGTCCATTCACGGTCACGCTGCCGGAGACCGGGCTTATGCCCTCCGGCAGGGAAATCAGGACGGTTTGCCCGTCTGTGCTGTACTTGCTGTCCAGTTCATATTCCGCGCGCAGCAGGATGTACTGCCCAGCCGCCACAGCGGCCGGGGAAGCGTGAAAGCCGGCGCGGCCTGCAACCGTGTAGTACAGCTTGCTCTCATCCAGTTCCGGCACGGCCACGCCGGATATCGTCGTAATTTCACCGCTCCGGATGGTAACGGCTTTCGCGACATAGTCGGCATTTTCCTTCAGGCCAAAGCCCGTCAGCCGGGACAGCTTGTCCACGCTGCGCAGCAGCCCTGTTTTCTCCAGGAATACCAGCGTATATCTCCCGGACTCCATGCTTTCACTCTGGAAAAGGTCGCTGCACGCATCGCTGCGGACAAAATCCCCATTTTCGTCAAACACCATGACCGTACTTTCGCCCGCACCGGAAAGCCCCTGCACCTCGAAGCGGCCGTCCTGCGCAAACGTGATCTTCACAGTACCGGTCCGTGTTTCGTCCAGCTGGAACGAAACCGGCCCGGCCGTCATCCCGCCGCTCCGGCTGGACACGCGGGCAGTGATTTCGTCGCCCGCCTGCGCCGCCGTGCCGTCGAGCAGAATATACGGATACTGCACGGTGAAATCTGAAATTTCGCTCTGCCGGGTCTCGTTATACAGGCTAAAATCCAGATTTGCCGTGCTGTAAATGCCGGTAATCACCGGTTCCTCACCGTTCCGCGCCGCATTTTCCAGCCACAGCGAAAATTGGATGCGATCCTGCGGAAGCTCATGCAGCACGGTTGTGCCGAGTGCAAGCTGGGTTCCGTCACAGGTGTCCGCAATTACGGTTGCCGTGCGGGTGTAGTAGCCGGCCAGCGTATACGCCGCGGTTGTCGGCGCATTCAGGATTTCCACGCTGTATGTGCCATCCGCCCCGCTCTGTGTGGTTTTTGTAACCGTATACTTGCCGTTCACCGTCTGAGTAAACGTCACGCAGGCGTTTGCCAGCGGCTGCCCGGCGGCGTCCGCGACCTTGCCGCTGACCGTGACGCCCGGAATTTTCTCCAGCGCGCAAATCACGGTTTCGGATGTCTCCCCCACCCCGGCCGTCTGCCGGGCGGGCTGGCGGTACTTCTTTCCAAGCGTCTCCCCGAGGATGATTTCGTATTCATAGGCAGTATTTTTTGCAACCCCTTCGAGCGTCGGGGCGCTGCCGGCATTCAGCGGCTCCGTGCCGCCCTGCGCATACCAATAGACCTCAAATCCCTCGGAAACTGGGTTGCCCGCCGCGTCGGTCACCGCCGCGGTCAGGGAAAGCTGCTGCCCGGCGAGCGGCGCGAACCGCTCTTCCTCGCCGTATTTGAGCATGTATTGTTCCGCCGTGCTGCCCGCATAGGCGTGCATTATCATGCTGTTTGGCCACATGTTGAACGAACTGCCATCGTCGCGCAGGAAAGCGTGCCAGTCAAACTGCGTGGCCATGCCGTACACATAGGCGTGCTCCAGATTACTGCAACAAAAGGCCTGGCCCCCGACATACTGCACCGACGCGGGCAGGGTGATCTCCGTCAGCCCGGCCCATATAAAGGCGTTCGCTTCAACGCGCTCCAGGTTTTCCGGCAATTCTATGGTTGCCAGCGCATCGCAGCTTCGGAACGCCCCATCCCCGATGGTTTTCAGGCTGTCCGGAAGCCGGATGGTTTTCAGGCTGTTGCATTCGGTAAACGCCCCGGGGTCAATCGCCGCCACGCCCTCCGGCAGCGTTACGTTCTCCAGCTTGTCGCAGCAGTCAAACATCAGCCGCGGTATGCTGGCCGTCCCTTCCTCGAACGCCGCCGTTGTAAGCTCCGCGCACCGGTAAAACACGCCGGAGCCATAGGTTACGCCCGCAGGAATCGTGACCGACGTCAGCGGCGTGTTGGAAAACGCTTCATAGCCAACCGAAGTCAGGTCCGGTGGGAAATTGACGCTTTGGAGATCGCTTTCCAAAAAGGCCTGCGCGCCGATCGCGGTCACGCCGTCGTGGAAGGTCACGCTTTGGATGCGGCTTACCGCAAAGGCCCCTTCGCCGATGGCGGTCATCGCCGCAGGAATGGTAATCTCGGTCACGCCGCTGAGCCAGAACGCATACCGCCCAATGCTTTCCACGGTAGAGGGAAGCTCGATTGCCGCCAGCGCGCCCGTGTCCTCAAACGCCTGGTAGCCAATGGTTGTCAGCCCCTCGGGCAGGGTGATCCGGGCAAGCTTTGCGCACCCGGAAAAGGCCATGTTACCGATTTCCCGCACGCCCTGCGGAAGCTCAATCTCAGGGAGCGCACGGCAGCCATAAAACGCCTTGTCGCCCACTGCGCTCAGCGTTGCGGGCAGCGTGATACTTTCCAGTTTATCCGCAGATTCAAACAATTCGCCGCTGAGTTCCGTCACGCTTTCCGGAAGCTCAATGCTTTTCAGGCCGCTATTCGCAAACGCGCGCTTATCCAGCCGGGACAGGCCTGCGGGCAATGATACGTCCGTTAGCTTCCCACACTCCTCAAAAGCGCTTTCCCCAATCGTTTCGAGCGAATCCGGCAGCGTTACCCGGGACACCCCGCTGCTGGAAAACGCCGCCTTCGGAATTTCGGTGATGCCGCCAGGCAGGGAAACCTCGGCGAGGCCATCGCAGTTATAGAACGCTTCCTCCCCGATGGAAACCACCGAAGAGGGGATTGCAAGGCCGGACAAATCGTAGCAATTGCAAAACGCCTTCGCGCCGATCCTGGTTACGCCGTCCGGGATGGTAATCGTGCGCAATGCATAGCAGTTCTCAAACGCGCTGTCCGGGATGGCCTCTGTCCCATCGGGCAGGGTAAGCGCGGTCATCGAGCATTCCCTGAAAATATCGCCGACGTCCGTCAGCCAGTCGGGGAGCGTCATCTCGCCCATGCTGCAATGGCCGAACAGGGCGGAGCCAAGTTTCGTCTTCCCGGCAGGCAGCGCAATCTTTGACAGGCGGCTGTCATACCATACGTAGTTTCCGATTTCGGTTACGCTGTCCGGAATCTCCATTTCGGTCACGCTGCTGCCCCGGAAGGCGTTTTCCTCAATCGCCTCCAGGGTCGGCGGCAGCGTGACCGTATCGGCGTCCACCCCCCAAAAGGCCGCGTTGCCGATTCGGGTCACGCCCTCCGGGATGACGATGCGCTCCCAGTTCCCCCCTGTGTCCGGACGTTTGTCCCGGAACGCCTGGAAGCCGATTTCCCGCACGGCGACGCCTTCAATTTCCGCCGGAAGAACAATTTCAGCCGCTGTTGACGCGCCGGTCGAAAATCCTGTAATGCTTCCCGCCGCTTTGTCAAATGTAAGCGACCAGCCCGCCTCGTCTATGTATTCAACCTGATCTTCCACAGCTGCCATGGAAATTTCCCGCCCCGCTGCCGCGGCCAAAGCGGTTTGCCCCCATTGTCCGAGCAGCAGCGACAGTGCCACAATGACGCAACACGGACGTTTGCAGGCCGGGAAAAACCGTGTTTGCTTTCGAAATGCATGGCTTTCCTTTTTCAAAATAGACACCTCTCTTTTTTTGCTTTCCCAGTTTCATTCCACCGTATGGCAAATCGTGATTCACCCCCATTTCTCATGGACCATGCTGCGGCCGCTTTTCTGTATTCCCCTCTGCTCAATAAGCTATCGTACATCACATCATACGTTTTTATAATAGTATCATGATAAAATTAGAATTTCTATAGTAAATATGAATTTTTTACTGCTATTGCGCATAGAAAATCTATCTTCAGCCGCATGTTTACGGCAAGCTTTGCGTTTCCATGCATCCCATTGCCGCTAAGCGTCCCCGGTCTTACAGGCAGATCGTGCAGGCTCCCAATCCCCACGTTTTTTCTCGCGGCTTTGTTCCGGCAGCCGCATCAATCTATGCCGCGCCCCCTTTCCAACCAGCGGCGTGTCTGCTATAATGAAATCGAATTTGCGAATGCTGTTTTGAAAGGGGGCTTACGCATGCTTACGGCTCACGGCCTGGCCAAGCGTTACAACGGACAGCCCGTATTGCATCCGGCAGAGCTTGCGTTTGCGCCGGGGGAAGCGGTCGGCGTGGCCGGCGCCAACGGCTCGGGCAAATCCACGCTGCTGTCCATTCTTGCACAGGCAATTGCCCCAGACGCCGGGGACATCCGGGAAGACGGCGTTTCGGTCCTCGGTAGCCGCCGTTTCCTCCGTCAAAATGTTGGCTATGTGCCGCAACAGGACAGTCTGGTGCCCGAACTGACCGTCCGGCAGCAGCTTGCCTGCTGGCAGTCCCTGACCGGCCGGCCGGTGCTGCATGACCGCGCGCTGATGGAGCTTCTCGATCTGGACGCGCTGCTGAAAAAGCCGGTTGCCAGGCTTTCCGGCGGCATGCGCAAGCGGGTCAGCTTTGCGCTCGCCCTCGCGGGCATGCCGCGCTACCTGATGATGGATGAAGCGTTTGCCGCGCTCGACCGCGATTACCGAACCCGGCTGGAAGGCTGGCTGCACGGCTATACCGCCAAGGGCGGCACCCTGCTGTGGTGCAGCCATGAGCCGGAGGAGCTGCGCCGCCTGTGCAGCCGTGTCATCACGCTGGACGACGGCCATATTGTATCCCCATCCGCCGGGGAATAACGGAAAAGAGGAGGAAAACCCATGTTCTGTCCCAAATGCGGCGCGCTGCTGCCAGAGAACGCAAAATTTTGCAACCGGTGCGGCGCTTCCGCGCCATCTGTTCCGGAAGCATCCGCCCCTCAGCCGGGCCTGTCCCCGCTGCCGCCGATTCCCGACAACCGGAAACACGGCCCCGGCTTTGTGGCCGGGACGATTGCCGCCGCAGCAGCCGTTCTCGCCCTGCTCGCCATTTTTGCCGTACCCGCTATTGTACGCGCCGTAAATCCCAGGATTTATCTGGCTTCCTGCCTGCGCGGCACCCTGTCCGCCTATGCGGAGGATTGGGGCAAAACGGCGGATGCTATCGGAGTAAAACCGTTGTTCGACGCCATCGGAACCGACTGTATGGAGATTGATTACACCGTAAAGCTTGACGAAGTCCCCGATATGGCAATCCTGAGGGGAGCGGGATTGGAGGTCAGCGCACAGTTTGACCTGAAAAACCGGCAGGCCGCTTATCAGGCCGCCGCACAGTACGGCTCCGCGAAGCTGAGCACGGTGCAGCTTTCCCTGCTGGATGACCTGGCGGCGTTTGGCTCCCCCGAACTCACCAAGGGCAAGTTCTATGGCGTTCATACCGAAACGCTGGGCGCGGATCTTCATGCGGCTGGCTGGGATGCGGAAGGCGTCCCCCAAAATTTCGGCTTTAATCTCTTTGACCTGATCGGGATGTATCGGAATCCACAGGACTGGCTGAGCAGCGATACCCGTACCGCACTTGTCCGGGAAACGGCCGGTCTATTGGACGATGCCGCGGTGAAAAAAGCCGGAAAATCCGAACAAATGGTCAACGGCGCCGCCGAAACGCTTAAAATGTATACCGTTTCGTTGCAAACCAATGCTTTGGCCGAGTATTTTGCCGCCTGCGCGGAATGTATCCTGACCGATCCGCAGCTGCAAGCATCGCTCGAACCGCTGGCGCTTGCGTCCGGCATGACACCCACTGCGTTTGAGCAGGAACTTGACGGCATGCTGGAGTGGCTGGATGCGGACAACATCGCGGCAGATTTGCCCGAACAAATCCAGCTCCGCCTGGGTATTCGAGGCAGGCAAGTCGCGTTTGCCGCGCTCGAACTGTCACAGGACGGCGAGCCGTCCGCCTATACCGTCGAACTCGGCGTCAGGGATTCGCTCATCAACGCCCTGACCATTACCGCCGGTCGGAGCGGCCAGACTCTGACCCTTGCATCGGCCGGCAGCCATGAAGCCCGGGACGGCGCATTTTCGGACAAAACCTCCCTGTCCTGGAACGGCGAATCCGTCCTGGAGTTGACCACTTCGCTCGACACAAAGAAGGCCGAGGACAATTTCTCGTTCTCCGCGCTTTCCGCGAATGCGGGCGTCCCGCTTGTGCTGTGTGCAAGCGGGGCCGTCCGGATCAGCCACGGGCAGTTAACTGCGGAGCTGGATTCGGTACAGATGCAATCCGCTGGCCAGAACCTGTCGTTCTCGCTTGACTGTGCCGCCCGGACCGGTGGGGAGATCGCCTTTTCTGCCGATGATCCACAGATTTTAACCGATATGAGCGCGGAGGAACTGGAAAACCTGCTGGCGGAAATTGAGGGCAATGCCAAGCAGCTCATCCTGGGACTCCTCCAGTCCAATCCCGCGCTGCTTTCCCCGCTGTTCTGATGCGCGAATATCTGACCGGTCTGAGGCTGTCATTTTGTTTAATCCGTCGCCGGCTTGTGCTGCTTGGGATCGTCTGCCTGCTCGTCGCCCTCCTCGGGCAGGCCACTGCCGCCAGCCTTGCCGATGCATTTTCGGAAAACGGGCGTGGGCTGGAACGGCTGCGCATCGCCTTTGCAGGAAGCGGGGCGGAAGATGCGGCTTCACTCGCCGCACAGATGGCCGACGTCCGCTCTTACTGCACCTTCGAAGCGATGGAGGAAGGCGCCGCCCGCGCAGCGCTTACTGATGGCAAAATCTCCGCCGTGCTGCTCCTGCCGGAGGATTTCCTGTCCAGCATTTATTCCGGGGAAAATATTACGCCGACCCTGTTGCTGGATGAACGCCGTCCGCTTGAAGGATATCTCGCCCGCTGGGCGGGAGAAAACGCCATCGGCGTGCTGATGGACGCGCAGGCCGGGGTACAGGCCGTGCTGTCCGCCTATGACGCGCGAAGCGCCGCCGGATTTCCGCCCGCGGAATCCCGGAAGGAGGTTTCACAGGGCATCAATCTGCGGTATATCCAGCAGGCGCTGAACCGCGGCGGCCTCTACCGCACCCGGACGGTGTCTCCCACCGGCTCGCTTGCCCCCGGCGACCACTACGCCCTGTCCGCGCTCGCATATCTGGGTCTGCTTGCGGGCGGCATCTTCTTCCCCCTCTTTGACGAGAGGCCCCGGCGCGGCTTCCTGCGGCGGCTGGAAAGCGCTGGACGGCCGCTTTTTCCGCTGCGGCTTGCGGCGCTGTCCGTCTGCGCCGTGCTGTGCGGTCTTCTTCTCGCAGCATCGCTTGCAGCGCTTGCGGGTTTTGGCCTGCCTCTTCCCGGCCTGCTGGCCGGCGCTGTATTCATTGCCGGGCTTGGCGGCGTCTGTGCCACCGCCTGCGGGCATGCAAGTACCTCCGCGCTGGCGCTGTTCCTCATTGCAACGGTTTCCCTGTTTACCGGCGGCGGGCTTTTGCCGCCCGCCCTGCTGCCCGCGCCCGTGCAGGCGCTGATGCCGCTCAGCCCGCTCCGTCTGCTCGCGCTCGCTTTCTCCCCGGCATGCGGATACGACGCGCCCGCTTATGCTGCGCCCGCGCTTGCCGTGGCCGGGGTTGCCCTTTGGGGTATCTCGCTTGCATTATCCGCGCGGCGGCAAAAAAAGGAGGCCGTATGAGTTCATTTTTCGGTTGTTTTTCCCTGGGGCTGATGCGTTTAATCCGCCGGCCGGGCCGGCTGCTCGGCCTTGTATTGCTGCCCTGCCTCGTGCTGCTGGCCGGGCTGCTGCTTCCATCGGACGATCTGGAGCAGCCCTTGGAAGCGGGCGTGTGCCTGCCTGCCCATACGCCCGGCGCACTGGAACTACTCGATATATTGCAGCAGTCGGATCCCCAGTATGTTGTCTTTCATGCGGCCTCGGAGCAGGAAATCTACGATCATGTCTCAGCCGGACGCTGGGAATGCGGCTTCGTGCTGTCCAGGGATTTTGAAACATCCTATTCCAAAGAAAACCCCGGCCGTTTGGCCACCCTGGTGCGCGCCCGTTCCAGCACCCTGTCCCCGCTGCTGGCGGATGTCTTTTCGGCGGCTTTGTTTCATCTGCGCGCCCCTGATCTGGCCTCCGGCTATGCCGGGCAAACCGGCCTTGCTGCGGGCGCTGCGCTGGACGAACTGAAACAAGTGGTTGCGGATGGGGTTTCTACGAAGATGGGGCTGGCCGTTCAGACCATCGACGGGACAGCGCAGGAGCGCCCCAATCTCGGCGCGGCAACCGCCGCCTCCTTCTGCCGCGGCCTGTGTGCGGTTGCGCTGTTTCTATATGCGCTGCTTCTTGCCGCCGATCTCAGCGCCTGCACATCGGAAGGCTGGTTTGTCCGCACCGCTGCCCTGACCGGCCGGTTCCGGCTGCTTTTTGGGCTGGCCGCGGCGCAAATGCTGGCCGCCGCCGGATGCGCCTTTGCTTCTTTTGCGCTTGGGATTCATTTTTTCGGCAGTGCGGTTCCGTTTCATGCCGCGGCTGTCCTGCTGTATCTCTGGATGCTGACCGGGCTGGCGCTTGCGCTCGGGCAGCTTCCCGGGACCTCCTATTGGCTGCCCGCGCTGCTGCCCTTTATTCCGGCGGCCTGTCTGGTACTTTGCCCAATTTTCTTCGACGCCGGAAGGGTTTTCCCCCCTGCCGCGCCGGTTTCCGCCGTCCTCCCGCCCACCTGGCTGCTCCGCGCACTTGACGGCGGCGGCTTCCGTGTCCTGCTGTACGCGGGCCTGATCAGTACCCTCGCTGCGCTTATACTGTCGGTGCGGCGGAAAAGATCGTAATGCTATGGGATTTTGGGGGCTGTATGAAAACCGAATCCCCGCGTCCGCCGCCCTTCCCCGGTTATTCTAGGAAGGGCGGTTCCATTGTACAGCCGGTGATGGCGGTCTGATAGTTTTCCCCTTTTCCGCTGGTCGTATATCGCAGCCGGAACAGCATTGGAAGTGCGCGCAGCTGGATCGTCACACAATCCCCGTATACCGTAATCCGCTCCAGCAGTTCGCCCCATACCTCTTCTGACCGGAGTGCGGATTGCCGTATGTAGGTCCGCAGCTCCTCCAGATTGCCCCGATCCGGTTCGTTGCATTTTTCCTGCTGCTCCAAATCGTGAATCCGGCCGCATATCCGGCTTAATTCTTCCTCATAGCGCCGGTTCATCCGCTCCATATCCGCTTTGGATATCGTCTGTTCAAAATAAGCGTCCAGCACAGCGTCTTTCTTCTGTATTAGGCGCTGCTGCTGTGTGCGCAGCCGTGCGTGCTCCCCGCTGTCGCCAGACGGCAGCGGCTGCGCCAGCAATTCGATTACCTCGTCTGCAAACCGGGACGCATCTATCCGCAGAAGGTCTGCCACGTAAGCCATGCAGACGTGTATGGTCCGGTTGTTTATGCTCCGCATATCACAGCCCACCGCGTTCCCCTGCCCGTCGATTTTGCGGTTGCCAAAGTGCCCCTTGGCATGGCAGGTCCAGCAGAAGTATGGCATGCCGCCTGCCCGGATACGCTTGCGCGGCACAAACCGCGCTCCGCAACAGCCGCACACGATTTTGCCCGAGCACCAGTACCGCGCCGAATGCCGCGCCCTCTGATCGCCCGAAGGGGAGCGCCGCGTCAGTTCCTGTTGTACCCGCTCGAACGTCTCCCGCGGGATGATGGCTTCATGATGGTCCCGGAGATAGACCTTGTCCTCCTCGTGTGGGTTCGGCACTTTTTTGTGATCCAGATAATTGGGGGTATGGTATTTCCTTTGCAGCAGGTCGCCGCAGTATTTTTCATTCCGGAGGAGGCGCAGGATCATGACGGACGACCACGGCTTCCCCTTGGACTTTGGCGGCCGGATGCCCTCCTCGTACAGCTCGCGCGCAATGACATGGGTTCCCTTCCCTTCATCGAGGAACTTATGATAGACGCGCCGGATGACTGCGGCCTCCTCCGGCTTGACGGTCAGTTTCCCATTTTGCAGGTCATAACCATACAGGGAATTGCTGCCGAATACCACGCCGTTCTCCATAGAGCGCTTCTGTCCCCACTTGACCCGCTCCGACGTCTTACGGCTTTCCTCCTGCGCAACGCTCGCCATGATGGTCAGGCGGAATTCCCCGTCGTTCTGCCGGGTATCGATATGGTCATTGATAAATAAAACGCCCACCCCCCGCCGGCGAAGTTCCCGGGTGTGGGCGAGCGTATCCACGGTATTCCGCGCAAAGCGCGAAACCTCTTTGGTCAGGATCAGATCAATTTCTCCCGCATAGGCGGCCTCCATCATCCGCTGGAAGGCGGGACGGTTGACCGCCGATGTCCCGGATATGCCTTCATCTGCGAACACCTCCACCAGCCGCCAGTCCCACTGGCGGCCGATGTACTCTTCAAAATACTGTCGCTGATGCGCGAGGGAACCGAGCTGATCCTCCTGATCGGTCGAGACGCGGCAGTACGCCGCGACCCGGGTCATACCGCCGCCCCCCTTTGGGCCTGCATGGTCTCCATCGCCGCATGAAACTGCCGCTCGCTCACGCGTCCCGCCCGGCGCAATGCTTTTAAAATCCCACACTTCATCTGATACTCAATGGCACGCCTTTGCATCTCATTCATCCCGATTCCTCCTTGAGCCAGCATATGCTGCCTGATCTGATCAATATGCCGGCTGCCGCTGCATTTTTTATACACAGCGGCTGTCCGGAAAATGAACTGTGCACAATACGCCCCAAGTACCCGTTCCTTCCGCTCTTTCAGCAGGTTCTCTTAGAAAAACAAGCGCACCTATATCGCTAACGCGATACCCACCGCCGAAGGTGCGCTCCAGCTTGCCATGGAAGAACTGCCGATCACGCTGCAAGGCGCGCACACGCTTGTTCTCGGCAACGGCCGGATTGGCAGCCTGCTTGCCGCCAAACTGGCTGCGCTCGGTGCGCATGTGACCGTTTCCGCACGTTCACCACGCGACTTTGCACGCATTGAAGCCGCCGGGCACAGCTCGCTCCACACCCGTTTTCTGGCTGGGCATCTCACCGGTTTTGATCTGGTCATCAACACCGTACCGGCCCGGGTGCTCGGCGCCGCCGAACTCGCCGAACTGCCCGAGCGCTGCCTGATACTTGACCTGGCCTCCAAACCCGGCGGGGCGGATGGCCAAAAGCGGCGTGTCCGGCCTGCATTTTCGCGGGCGAAAAAGAAAGCCTCCGGCTGCGCCGGAGGCTTTCTTTGTTTACTTATGCGTCCTCCAGCGCGCGCTTTGCACGCAGCTGAAGCAGGAAAATGACTGCAATGACGCCAAGGCCGACCGCATCGGTGAGCAGGCCTGGATAAATCAGCATCAGGCCGGCTGCAATAGCCGCGAGACGCTCAAGCATATTCATGCGCGCCATCATAAAGCCTTCCAGACCGATCGCGAGGCCGAGCATCCCGACCATGGAGGTCACAATGATCTGAAGCACCTGTAGCGGTGTGGTGTCGATAAACAGCATCGCGTTGTTAAATGCGAAAATATACGGTACAATAAACGCCGCAATTGCAAGGCGCGAAGCGTTGACGCCGGTCTTCATGGGGTTCGATTTGGCAATGGCCGAGCCCGCGTAAGCCGCCAGCGCAACCGGCGGCGTGATGTCCGCGACAATGCCGAAATAGAACACAAACATATTCGCCGCAATCAGGTTCATGCCCATACCGTTGACGAGGATGGGCGCGCAGGTGGTTGCCATAATAATGTAGTTCGCTGTGGTCGGCACGCCCATGCCCAGAATGATGCAGGTGATCATGGTCAGGAACAGGGCGATGATCAGGTGGCCGTTTGCCAGCGCTGTGATGCCCTGCACCAGAATCGCGCCCAGGCCGGTCATCGTGACGACGCCTGCGATGACGCCCGCGATGCCGCAGGCGACCGCAACCGACAGCGTGTTGCGCGCGCCGTTTTCCAATGCGTCAAAGAACTTGACGACGCTCATCTCATCTTCCACCGGCACCTTCATCATGCGCGCAATGACCGTATTGACTATGCTCACCGCGATTGCACACAGGGTCGCCAGCACAGCGGCTTTGGACATCGTCGCGCCCTGAATGATGATGACAACCAGCATAATCAGCGGCAGCAGCAGATAGGCGCGTGCCATCAGATGGCGCAGCTTGGGCAATTCCTCGCGGGGCAGGCCGTTGAGCCCGAGCTTCCTGGCCTCAAAATGCACCATCAGGAAAATACCGGTGAAATACAGCAGCGCCGGCAGAATTGCCTTCACCGCGATATCCTGATATTTGACGCCGCACATTTCGGCCATCAGGAAAGCCGCCGCGCCCATGATCGGGGGCATGATCTGGCCGCCCGTCGAAGCCGCTGCTTCCACCGCGCCCGCAAACTCGCCTGCATAACCGGTCTTTTTCATCAGTGGGATGGTGACCGAACCGGTTGTGACCGTGTTGCCGACCGAAGAACCGGAAACCATGCCGCACAGCGCGGACGAAATGACCGCGACCTTCGCCGGGCCGCCCGACGACGCGCCCGCGATCGAGTTGGCGCACTGGATGAAGAACTGCGAAATCCCAGTCGCCTCGAGAAACGCGCCAAACAGGATAAACAGCACAATGTAGGTCGAGCACACGTTGACCGGCGTGCCGATGATGCCGTTCGTGGTGTAGAACAGCTGATAAATGATCTTGCGCAGGCCGAACATCGGCAGATAATAATACTGCGAGAACGAATAGACGATAAACGCGCCCGCGACACACAGGATCGGGATTCCGACCACGCGGCGGCACGCTTCAATGAGGATGAGCGCGCCGACCAGGCCGATGACGACCTGCGTGTTGGTAATCAGCAGCGACCGCCGGATGATCGCCGCACAGTTGAAGGTATAATAAAAGAAGCAGCCCGCGCCGGTCAGGCCGAGCGCAATATCATACCACGGAATGTAATTTTTGCGGCTGGTGTTTCCCTTGCGCGCCGGATACAGGACAAACACCATCAGGATGATGCAGCCGAGAAAGCTGGTGCGGCGGATGCGCTCGTCCCAGGTTGCAAACAGGTTCATGTACACACAGTACAGTGAAAAAGCGACAAAGAAATACCGGATCAGCTTGCGTGGCAGGCCGGTAAATTCACGGGTGTTGGACTCGCGGTCATATTTTTTCATGATCGCTTCCACGTCTGCGGCAGTCCCCACATCGGGATCGGACGCAGCGCTGGTTGGCAGTTTCTCCTTTGCCAAATAGAATTCCTCCCTTTTCTGAAAATGCAGGGGCAGCCGTTTTGCAGCTGCCCGCTGATCTGGTTTTATGATTCGGTTTCCGCAGGGGCGGCGGTTGCATCCGCAGGCCAGACGCCCTGCTCCTCGTAATACTGCTTTGCGCCCGGATGGAACGGCACATCGATATGCTTCGTGGCTTCCGTGATATCCAGCTCCTTGAACTTATCGTGCGCGCCGGCCATGGTATCCTTGTTCTCAAAGAGCGCCCGCGTCAGCTCATACACCATGTCGTCCGGCAGGTCGGCCGCCGCAATCAGCGTCGCGCGCACCGAAACCGTGGCCGTATCCTGATCGACGCCGGTATACGTACCGCCCGGGATGATGGTCTTGCTGTAAAACGGGTATTTTTCAATCAGCTTGTCCGCATGCTCGTCATCCACGGAAACCACGCTGATCTTGTTTGTCGTGGACAGGTCGGTCACCGCAACCGTCGGCGCGCCCGCGGTGATAAACGCCGCGTCGATCTTGCCGTCTTTCAGGCTGCTCGCCGAATCGGTAAAGCTGGAATTGACCACCTTGATGTCGTCAAACGTCAGGCCGTAGGCTTCCAGAATCTGCTTTGCGTTGAATTCCACGCCCGAACCGGCGTCGCCCACGGAAACCGTTTTCCCTTTGAGGTCGGCAACCGTCCGGATGTTTTTGTTGGTGGTAATAATCTGGCAGGTCTCGTCATACAGCCCCGCAACCGCGCGGAAACTCCTGCACGCCCCCAGATAATCGAAGGTATCCGTGCCGTTCATGGCATAGGACATGACGTCGTTCTGCACCGTGCCGAGCTGCGCTTCCTCTACCTCAATGCGCAGAATATCGTCCTGCGAACCGCCGGACACAACCACCTTGATGCTTGACTTCTCCAAAAGCGGGTTGAGCGTGGTTGCGAGCACATTGCCGACCGCAAAATAGGTGCCCGTCTCGCCGCCGGTTGCCAGAACCAGCTCGCTGTCATCGTGATGGCAGCCGGTCATCGTGAGAACGCCTGCCATGCACAGCGCCAGGACGGATGCAATTTTCTTTTTCATATCATTCCCCTTTCATGGCTCACTGCCGTATCGTCATGATTATGAATACTATTATACAGGATTTTTGCTTGTGCTGCAAGATACCCCTGCAATTCCTGTATTTCTTCTGCTCCGTCCCGTTTGTGTACGCAACGGCGGGCATTTGTCCATCCCCGCAGCTTTTTCAGCCTTCTTTCCGGTTTCCTGTCCGGTTTCCCGCTTTGCGCCCGCGCTCTGTGAAGAAAAACGAACACGATTTCAAGGAAGCCGCATGCATAAGTTTCACTGTTTTCCTGCATCGGGCGGCTGAAAGCGAAAGGTCAGCTCCACCCCGCGCCCCTCAAAGACACGCACGCGGGCGAGCAATTCCAGCGCGGCGGCACGGTCAAGCGGTTCAAAACGCAATACGTCCGCCGCCTGCGCCCGGATTTCCTCCGTCTGCTGCGCGGGCCGTATCCGCAAACGCTCAGCCTCCTCCCGCGCCTGCTGCCAGAGCGTCCGCGCCTGCTCGGTCAGCGCTTCGTCTCCCTCGGCGGCCAGCCGCACAAGCGCGCGCGCATAGCCGTCCGCCCGTTCCTGCGCGCGCCGCAGCGCCTGCCTTTCCCGTTCTTCTCCCGCGGAAAGCGCGTCGAGCAGCGCGGTCTCATCCATCGCAACCAGCTGTGCCAGCCGGCGCAGTCGTTCCGCCGCCGCCGCCAGCACCGCATCTTCCCGGATGCGGTGCGCGGTACAGCCGCCGCCTTTGCGGTAGCTGCTGCATACCAGATAGACTCGGCTGCCATCGCGCACATGGGCCATCGGCGCGCCGCAGTCCCCGCAGAACGCCAGCCCGGTCAACACATGCGGTGCGGACGCGGTGGGACGATAGCTGCGCACGCGCAGCATGGCCTGTACCCGGTCGAAGGTCCGCTGGTCAACCAGAGGGGCGTGCGTGTCCCGCACAACCGCCCATTCTTCTTTCGGCAGTGCGACCCGCCGCCGCACCTTATAACTGAGCGTACGCACGCGCCCCTGGGTCAGATGCCCGGCATACGTCGGGTTTTCCAGGATGCGGCGCACCATCTGGGCGCTCCACGCTCCGCTGCCGCACGTCTTCCCGCGCCGCCGGGACGGAGTGGGAACCCCCTGCGCGGTCAGTGCTTTCGCGGTACCGGATGCCGAACCGCATGCAAGATAAGCCGCGAACACCCGCCCGACATCGGGCGCGGCATCCGGATCCGGAACGAGCTTGTTCTTATCCCGCGGATCGCGCTGGTAGCCAAACGGCGGCTGCGCCCCAATGAATTTTCCCTCCTGCTTGCGCGCGTCAAGCGCGGCGCGCACCTTCCGAGAAATGTCGCGCGCGTACATGTCGTTGAATACCGATAAAAACGGCGCGAGGTCTCCCATGCCGCCCGGCCCGCCCGAATCATATCCCTCGCTCGCCGACAGCACCCGCACCCCATGCATTGGAAAATACTCTTCCAGCAATTCGCCTACGCGCGCATAATTGCGCCCCAGGCGGGACAGATCCTTGGTCACAACGGTGTCGATTCTCCCGCTCTCAACGTCGCGGAGCATCCGCTGGAACGCCGGCCGGTCAAACCGGACGCCGCTCCAGCCGTCATCCACATACGTTTCCTCCGCCTTCCAGCCGCGCGCATCCAGAAAGCGCGCAAGCAGCATGCGCTGCGTTTCAATGCTTTGGGATTCACGTCCGCCTTCATCCTCGCGCGACAGGCGCAGATACAGCCCAACCCGCGGCGCGCTCACAGTTTGCCTCCCTGCCGCAAACGTTCGAGCACCAGCCGGAACAGCAGTTCCCGCAGGGGTTCCTCCCCCTCAAAACGTTCGGTCACTTTCCCAAGCGGTTTCATGATATCGCCCCCTTCCCCACATCCTATGATAGAAAGGCTGTCCGCCATACCGGATTTCCGGCTGCTTTGGCGCGCCCGCCGGGGTGGATTTCACGGCGGCGGGCCAGCTTGGGCGCCGCGCGGTCTGGGCGTTGTCACTACCCGGCAAGGTTGCGCCGGTTTCCGCGGCGCGCGCCATCCGCGATACGGTGTACGCTATTTTACAGGAGGAGGAAATCCTATGACTGAACCCATCCGCCTTGGCTTTGCCCTGACCGGCTCCTTCTGCACCTTTGCGCGCGTGCTGTCCGTGCTCGAGGGCCTTGGACAATCCGGCCGCTACAAAATCACGCCCATCTTATCGTACAATGCCGCCCAGATGGATACCCGGTTTGGTTCTGCGGCAGAGGTACGTGCACGTCTGGAAGCGATCGCCGGGCAGCCGGTCATTGACACCATTCAGGCCGCGGAACCGATCGGCCCCAAGGGGCTGCTGGATGTGCTCGTCATCGCGCCGTGCACAGGAAACACGCTTGCAAAACTCACCCATTCCGTGATCGACACCCCAGTGACCATGGCAGCGAAAAGCCACCTGCGCCGCGACCGCCCGGTTGTGCTCGCCGTATCGACAAACGATGGGCTTTCCGGCTCCGCGTCCAACATCGGCGCACTGCTCAACCGGCGGCATTACTATTTCGTGCCGTTTGGACAGGATGCGCCGCTTGCCAAGCCGCGTTCGCTGGTTGCAGACATGGAGCGCATTCCGCAGACGGTCGAAGCCGCCCTGCGCGGCGAGCAGCTCCAGCCGATCCTGTTTGCCCCCTCATGACGATTCCCCGGAAAAAGCCGGCCTGCGCTTGATGCGCAGGCCGGCTTTTGGGTGGTTGCTTCTCATTGAAGTTTATATGCTTCCGGGGGATACGTTCAGGTAGGGGGCAAGCATTGCTTCCTGCTCTGCGGTAAGTGGAGTTTCCTGATAAGCCGCCAAACGCTTATCGACCGCCGCAACTGCATTTTGGGCTGCCGTATGACTGCCCGCGTCACGCCATGCCGCATAGTAACCCTTTTCGAGATACTTTGGATGATAGAGCGCTGTGTGCATGTTATCAAACGTGTGGTCTTCCATGAGGTACTGCCCGCCATGCTCGACTTCCATTATGGCGTCCAGCGCAAGAGTTTCCTCGTCTACGGCGACGCCTTCCTTCATATACAGGCACATCTGCGTCATTTCCTCATCCATCAGAAACTTCTCATAGCTGATGATGTTGTAGGAATCCAGAATACCCGCGCCATGGAGGATAAAGTCAGTACCGGCCAGCAGCGTAGGCAGCATGACCATAGTCGCCTCAATGCCGGCCTGTGCATCCACCAGCTTGGAGTCGCACAGCGCACCGGCGAGGGGCACCGGGCCGGTCGCGCCCGGCAGCACCGCGCTCGAAAAAAACAGGGGCTGATTCTCTTCTGCATATGCGACAATGGCTTCCAGCATGCGGTCGTCATAGGAAAGCGGGGAGATTGGGCTGATTAGGCCAAGGCATACGTACTGCCCATCCTCGTGGATATTATAGAAGTCGCGCACCAGCTGGATTGAAAACTTGGATTTCTCGTAGCCGGCCGTCAGGCCCAGAATCGGCTTGGTGGAATACTTGAGCGTGACCGCGAGCTGATAGGCAAGCTGCTTGGCGGTATCGACGTCGTTCGCGGTCGTCACCCACGGGGGGACCATATTGATCGTCGGGCTGTTTTCGGACAGTTTCATGAAGTTGATGACGTCCTGCGCCTGCGAGGACCAGTATTCCTCGCCCTTTTTGACAAACACCGGCCCATTCGGCAGACAGAAGCAGGGCTTGCCGCCGCCGATTTCGAAATCGTGCTCGGACTTGCGGGCACGCATCAGGAACCTGGACGGGCAGTGGCTGAGCGCCTTATTCAGCACGTCCTCTTCGATGTATACGACCTCGCCCCCGACCCGCGCGCCGGCCTTGCGGAAAATCTCCAGCGCCCTTTCGCAGGGCATATGCACGCCCTTGTCGCGCAGCAGCGTTACCGACGCTGCGTGGATTTTTTCGATATCTTCTGCGTTATATAAATCGTTGCGTATTTTCATGATCTGGCCGCCTTTCCCTCTTTGTTCTTCGCGACAGGCATGATATATTCGCCAACCTCGCCCGTCGCCTCGTCGATGTTCCCATAATCGTACTGTACAACATACCGTTTCTTCTCAGGAGCCTTGCCCTTGGCAAAAAACAGGATGAAACCAATGACTGCTGCGAGCTCCAAAATGAATACCGGGAAGCCGGTGATTGCCTTGACCGACTTCGCGCCGTCCAGGCCGCCGCTCCACAGAAACAGAACTGCAATGGCTGCCATCATGACGCCCCAGAAAATCTTGATCCTCATCGGCGCTTCGTCGGAGGTATATTCCTTGCCCGGTTTGATGCACATCATGGAGACCGTGGAGGTCATGGAGTTTGCCAGCGTGACAAACGAGATGAGCTGGGTCAGCAGAAGCAGAGGCTTCATGATTTTATCGAGCGGCAGGTAGCTCATGGTAAAGAGCTGCATGTAGGAATGGTCGTGTGCGGTGAGCACCGCCAGCAGATCCTCGCCCATAACAAACTGGGTGTGCGCAGCAAAGCCGCCGAACATACCGAACCAAAACATTGCGAACAAAGACGGCAGGATCATGTTGACCACAACGAACTCGCGCAACGTACGTCCCTTGCTGAGCGTTGCCATAAACAGACCGGTCATGGGCGCGAAGGCAATCCAGTCCAGCCACCAGATGTTGTTCCACCACTGCGGCCACAGGTCGCTGTTCGGCATAAAGTCCTGCACGGTCAGCATGGGGATGTAGTCGCGGATAAAGGTACCGACCGCTTCACTGGTGAGGTTGAACATGAAGCTGCGTGGGCCGCACAGCACCACAAACGCGAGGAAAAAGAAAAACAGGTAGGTGTTCTTTTCGGACAGCCACGCAATACCGTTCTTCAGACCGGATACGCTGGTGCCGGTGTAGATTATTGTAATGACAATGGAAATGACGATCCAGGACGTCAGCCCGGTTTTCACGCCGAAGAGGTATTCCAGGCCGCTGCCAAGCTGGAGCAGGCCATAACCCATAGAACCGGCTACGCCGCCGATGATGGAGAACAGGCAGATGACGTCAATAATCGTCTTACCGCGGCCGCCCAGACGTTCGCCGCACAGCGGATACAGCGCCGAGCTTGCTGTGTAGGGCTTGCGCAGGTTATAGTAAGCATAAGCGGCGACGACGCCGAACGCGGTATACAGCGTATACGGAGTGAATGCCCAGTGGAGCGATTCGAAATTCAGGGCATCGATAATGGCTTCATAGCTGCCCGGCTCGACGCCGAACGCGCAGGGCGGACGCGCGGTGTATTCCACCATCTCGGCGGTCGGCCACAGGATGAAGCCGGTCGCCATGACTTCGCAAAGCGAAAGTGCAAAATACTCAAAGGCGCTCAGCGCTGGACGCGCGTTGGGGCCGCCCAGGCGGATCTTCCCGATCGGCATCAGCATGACCAGCAAACAAAACTCCACGAAAAACAGCGTACACAAACTGATGAACCAGCCGAAATCTTTTATGATCAGCATAACGCCCTTATCAAGGACGGTCTTAAACTGATCCGGTACGGCAATGCCCGCGATCAAGATGATCAGAAAGAACGCGATCGGGAAAATCGAAACATTCCATCGTATGGTGTAGTCCTTTGGGGTATGTTTTACCGCTGGACGCAGAAGCAGGTATTCGATTACATGCAGTATGTCGTCGAGACCATGGAACACAGCGCCATCGAAGCGCTAAAAAGCGATATTGACATGGCGGGCATCATTTCTCCGACTGCCGGCAAGGTCGAATCCTATGTGAAAAAAGATCGCCGCGCACTGGATATGGGCGTGATGAACAGCGCGGTTCCGTGGGCCATGGCGACCATGGAATACAGCAGCGCAATGGGCGTTGTCCTCTGCGCGCCTACCGGCGGCTCGGCAGGCATCTTTCCCGGCGCCGTCCTCGGCGTTGCAAACCATCTTGGTCTTTCCATGGATGAAAAGATCAAAGCGATGCTCGTCACTGCCATCATCGGTATCGTGATGAGTAAGGATTGCAACTATTCGGCAGAGTTATACGGCTGCCAGGTTGAGCCCGGCGCGGCTTCCGGCATGGCTGCGGGCGGTCTGGTTTATCTGATGGGCGGTACGCCTGAACAGTGCTGTCAGGCGGCTTCCTGCGCGGTTCAGAACATCCTGGGCACAATCTGCGACCCGGTCGCCGGTCTTGTGCAGATTCCCTGCATCAACCGCAATGCGATGTCCGCAGCAAATGCCGTTGTTTCGGCAAATATGATCATGGGCGGTTTTGACCCGCTCATTCCGCTGGACCAGACGGCGGAAACCCTCTTCCGTGTAGGCCGTCAGCTCCCGAGCGAGCTGCGCTGTACTTGCCGCGGCGGCCTGTGCATCACGCCCTGCGGCCAGAAATTGGCCGCAGAACAGGATGCGCGCGACAACGCCCGTACCGCGGCACAGGCATAAGTCCATTTTCTATTCCGCTCCATTTCTCCATTTCCTTCCTTGCCCCCGGTTATTATGATCGAGGGCGTTCCTTTTTTCTGCCCAATCGTCAAGCACAGTTTGATATAACGCAGCAAATTTACAGATATGGGGGTCTTGCAGGCGGAGCCGGCGACCACGGCTTCCGCTGCAGGAAAGGCTAAAGCGGCATATTTTATAAAGTATTGATTTCTATACCGGAGACGCCGGGAATATCCGATAATCGTCGCAGTATATCAGCAGTCCCCAGACAGCGTTTTTGCCATCCCAGATACAATTCGAATCGCACACAAATTTGTCCTTCGCCAGTGCTCCGGCTAGTGAAGTTGCTGATATTCACCGACTCAAACTCTAATGTCCGGCAAACCAACTGAAAGTGATCCATACCTGTGCTACAAAGAAAAGAAATCTCAAAACGAGGAAATTTAAATAGTCGCAGCGTCAACATGGCGACAAAAAATCCCCCCAAAGAGACGATGTACTGACCAGCACCAATTGCAAGCCCCAAACATGCGGAAACCCAAAGGGTTGCAGCTGTTGTCAAGCCGCGTATGGAACGGCCTTCCTTCATTATTGTGCCCGCGCCAAGGAAACCAATCCCCGAAATCACCTGAGCCCCCAGGCGTGCTGGGTCCGAGTTCGCCGTTCCTGCGAATTCTCCAGTGGTTTGGCTGCCTAGCAGCATCACAATCGCAGCCCCAATCGTTACCAGCATATGTGTCCGCATCCCAGCTGGGTGATGTGACCGCGCACGCTCCCAACCAACCCCGCCACCGATACACATGGCCAACAGCAATCGGGCAATGACCTCCAAAAATAACGTTAGATGATAGTTCAAACAGTTCGCCTCCTCACTCACTTAAACAATATAATTTTGATTTGCTCTCACATGCTTCTTTTTGGCAAAACATCACGAGTCCGTACAGAATAAAACACAGCAGAACCTGTTTTTAACAAAAATCTTAGCAAAAAGTATATAACCACAGCATTCCGTGATTTCTTGGGTAACAGGCCTTGCAACAAACCGCACGATGCTTTCCACAATAGCCACCTTTTCGCATTCCAGATACAAATATCGTATTCTACATGAACCTCTCAATCTTCTTTTATGAGCTACAGAATAAGTTACCAACCGATCTATAGATAACTATCTGGCAAATAATACAAATGTAGCCGGGTTAAAAAGTATTCTGCTTTATAAAAATCGGATTGGTAAGCGCTACCTTTTGGTTCGATATCCCAAAGTACGTTCCGACAAGATCGGCGCGAAGCCATCCGGGTGATAATGTAAGATGCAATCTCCTATGCGGCTGTATCGCTCCACGCCACAGTATGTTTCCATTATGCACCAAGCAAAATTCCTCGGCCTTTACCTGTTCATAATCCCAGTCTTTCGTCATCGTATCAAAATCCAATTTCAATTCGATTTCTGTATCACCCGGGATAACTTCATCGCCAATCTCCCATGTATTACCTCTTGCATCCGTTCCATGCATCGTCAGCAAAGGACCAGCAGACAGACAAACGCAACCATTTTTTATCGATTGCAAAATTGCATCCAGTGTCAGAGCCTTTTCCACCCCCACATAAGTATGGGTGTAGGCAGAGCTATCCTCTCGATGCCAGTCCCTTCCACTGGTCGCGGTGATCCGGCACCCTCGATTTAGCAATTGCTCCCATAACAGAAGGGCGCGTAGACTTTGTACCTTACTTGGCGCGTCATCACGCGACCAAACCTCAAGGAAATCAATAGCCTCCCAATTGGCAACCTGAAACGACCAATGGTAGCCTGTGTTAATCGGATTGGATAAAGCAAACGGATGTGCGATGCCAACCAACCCGTCATTTCGATGAATGGCGGCGATCATACCGTCAATCATTTCCGGGGACACCCCACGCCAGTCTGTATACCCATTTTCCCTGAGAACCAGCATATGCCCATGGTAAGTTGTCCACTCAATACCCGGCACGCCGATTATCCCTGCCTGACCGGCGGCACGCAAAAACTCCTGCATCCCCGAGGCCGTATTGTGATCGGTTAGTGCCACCGCTGCAAAGCCACGCTGTGTGGCCGCATGAACCAAACCGGAAACAGTAAAATCACCATCGCTATGCTCTGTATGTGTGTGCAGTTCAACTGGATACCAAATCATTCGCCGATCTCCCTTCGATATACAGCGTGCCTCTACATTGCAGGGAAATGATTTCATGCAAATGCAACATACCAGACCATTCGCCAGAAAGCTTCTCTGGCGGGACGAATCCACGTGAAGCTGATACTGCTGTGAAAACATGCTCCTGCTCGGGTTCCCATCGATGGGCATTTCCAAGATATTTCCCATCCTTGCTGACTGAAAGCGTAATCAGGTTTTTTATTGGCAGGAATCTTAAACTTTCCATCGGTTGCAATGCGCGGGAATAACTATCATAGTAGCGTCCCAGTGCGTCTTCAATCCGAGGTAAGCATATCGATTTTTCTGTTTCAAAGGCTGGAGAAAACGAAAATGATATCCTTATTTCCTGTATCTCAGTTGGACAGGAAAATGAGAAGATCACATCATGCTGCGCATCCTCAGATGTCCAGCAATACTCATTGCGAAAGAGAACCAAATTCCATCCCCCCTTTTTTTGAATAATACGGTATACAATGCAGCTGCTCGTCAACCGAACAACATAACGCACACGGAGGACGTCCGTTTCTCCGGCCAAATGTTTCAGAAAGCAGCCCTGTCGTATATACATGGTTTTTGCGGTTATGCATCGCCAAATATTCTTTGGCTCGATCATACACCTCATCGCATGCACTATGAAAGGTACGTTCGGCATCGGCACACATCAGAAAAACCTGTGGATCACACGCCACGGTCAGGCTCATTGGCATGCCATCTCGTTGTCCGTGATGGGTAAGTTTCAAAATATCTCCCTTAGGGAAGTCCGGCGCCGCACACCGTTCATCCCAGCCGCTGCATAAGTCGCCGGTCAGCATAGCAACGATATGATTCATACCCAAACTGCACGCTAAACTGCATTTATTCTCTTCTTTATCAAAATCTCGCATAGAATTTCGCAGTTTATCTGCATCGTTTTCACGGCAAAACGCATGGAACTGCGTACGACGGCGGTCAATCTGATCTCGATCCATGCCGAATAGGCGAATCCGGCAACCCGGCCATAGCGTCTCATAGGATGATGTCTCAGCCCGTTCGCGCACAATAGTGCCCTGTGCCGCAAAAGCTTTTCTTAGGCGCTCTAAATGTCGCAGGCCAGTCGCAAAAAGATACAGGCTCAGGTCATCTTTGCCCGATGATAATGCTGTAGCAATCGCTTGCGCAGGCGATTCGGTCGGCCAACAATTAATCCAAAATTCTTGCACGCAGAATTGTTCAGCCACGTCAGCAAGACCGCCTAGATGGTCGTTGTGCAGGTGGGTGCAAATCATATAATTGATCTTACGAATGCCCTGTTGGCTTAGAAAATCTGCCAACCGAATCGTCCCTGCATGCTGATATGCCGGATCCTCTGCACCCGGCCCGCCATCAATAACCAGGCATTGGTCTCCATCACGCAAGACGATAGCCTCTCCATAGCCAACACTCAAAAAATAAAGTTTCATAGTCACTCCAAATAAAAAAACAGGCTGTAACGCTGAATTTCCCGACCTTATCGACGCAATGAACCGGCTTATAAACCCATGTATGCCACATAAGAAGATCAATATCCATTGTGCTTCATATCCCTGAAAGCGACAATGAAACGGAAAATCAGATTTACTATTTTACACGTATTTTGTTCCAACAGGTTTGCCGGCAGTTCCTATACATTATGCAAAGTATGGGCAGCCTGCTTCCAAGCTGCCCATAGATTCGTATATTTACCGAATGGATGCGGTTTTCTCCTGATTGCGTTCAGCCAAAACCAACGCGACTCTCTCCTCCTCTGTATGTATAGAAGGGGGAGTAACCAGACTAACGATCGTACCAATTACAAAGGTAACAACTGTAACCGGTAGCGCAGGGCCGGCAAAGGTGCTTGTAATCCATGCATTCAGCGAAGGAATCATCAGATAGCAAACACCAAATACGATGCCGCTTGCCAGCGTCGCGATTCCTCCCTGCCAGGTTGCACGCTTCCAAAAACGTCCAACCAGCAATGCAACAGCCATACCAGGCGTAAACGATCCAATGACATTGTTAATGTAACTCATAATGTCGCTGGCAAAAATCGTCATTCCAAACGCCCCTGCCAGCATAATGACCAAAATTGCACGAGAATACTTGGGGATGTCTTTATCTTCTACAGGCTTTTTGAAAACCAGTGCATATACATCGGTTAAGAACGTTGTTACACCCGCGATGGCATCCGAATCGGCCGAGGACATGATAGCAGACAGGCCGGCAATCAGGCAAATCAGACCAATTGCAGGCGGAAATACCGTTGTAGCCATAAAGGCAAAAGTGAAATCCGGGTTCGCCAACACGCTTTCCATCCCCATGTCGGTGGCAATGGTAAAACCGGACATGCCAACGATTGCAGGCAGAACGGAAAAGCAGCCAACAACCAGAGCGGCAATCAAGATTGCTTTGCGTGCGGTCTGGGGGCTCTTGGCAGTATAAACGCGCATATGAGCGGTCGGTCCTGCCATTGCGCCATAATAGGAAGCCAGAGCAACAGCCAACACTCCCAAAACGCCTTTCGAACCCAATCCAAACGCGGTCATTGCCCCCGGATTGCCTGCGGCCTCATAAGCCGCTTTAATCGTCTCGAATCCGCCAGCTGCCGGGATCGCAAGAATGGCAATCATAACAAAGCCGCCGAACAGCAATACCGCTTGAATGGCATCGGTCCAAACAACTGCCATGTATCCACCAACAAAGACATACACACCAAATGCAAAAACGGTGATAATTTTGGCGGGAATTATATCCATGCCAATCAAATAGGCCAGGTAGTTGGCTCCGCCATTGATAGCGCTGCCAACCCATACAATTGATACAACAAAAATGACAACAGACATAAATTTCCGCATATATGGGCTGCCGTCATAATAGAACTGCAATTCTTCGCAAAGAGTACGGAATTTGTATTTCCGAACATGGGAAAAGCAGAATGCTACTGTGACAAGGCCGATCGCGTTAGCCAAAGGATAAACCGCACCTAACCACCCATCACGAAAACCATTTGCCGTTGCGCCGACCGATGTGCCGGTTCCCACCGCTGTAGCGGCTGCCGTACAAATTAACAAAAGCAAGCCGACATTACGGCCGCCCATCAAATAATCCTCGCCTTTTGTTGTTCCTTTTCTGCTGGTAAGGTAGGCGATCAGTATCATCAAACCGATGTACAAAAAGAATCCTGCAATAAATATTAATGCATATTGTCCTGAAACCATAAGTCCTTTTCCTTTCTTCTCAAAAAGTTGTATAGTCGACTTTATGGGCTTATTATACGTCACCGCCAATAATTTGTCTATACCACTTTGAATATTCTGTCGATATGCTGTGTTGATGAAAAATTTTTTGTGCATATACACCAATATTATCCTTATATTTGAAATATGCCTTGCAATTCATGCCATCCCATATATAATTGACTTGAACTGATTGCAAGAATCGGTTTGGCAGTTTGCGGTCACATATAAGGATATTTTTTAAATTCTCCATCCTTATCTATATGGGAAGCAGGTTTGCGCGTTTCCCCGCTGAAAGCCACACACAATAGCGCTTCTATCTATCCTCAGTAGAATTTTTATGAAACACTGAAAACAAATTTCTTTCAAAATAGCAGCTAAGATATTAAACAGGAGGACACAACGAATATGAAGCACAAATCTTCTGCGCTTTGTGCCAAAGAAAAATTTTTGGACTTATGCCGAGAGGGCCAATTTCAGCCAGGCGGCAAAATTCCATCCGAAACATATATGTCGGCGTTGCTTGGCGTAAGCCGCGAAACTTGGAGAAAGGCAATTGGACTTCTACGCAGCGATGGGGTATTGCTTTCCAAGCATGGTTCCGGCACGTATCTTCTGGAGCGTCCGCGACGTATTTCAAATAATTTATCTGAGCTTGAAAGTATGCACAAGATGATTGCTGATGCTGGAATTCAGGAAAAGGCGTCAGAGTCCAAGCACTTTATTGGCCCGGCCCCGGCAAATATTGCTCGTTTTTTTGAATTACCTGAAACAGAGAATTTTTTTATTTTACAGCGGCTCCGCCATGCTGATTTTGGTGCGATCTCTGCAAGCCTGAGTTATCTTCCGTTAAAATACGCAGAAGGGCTGGATAACTGCATCCCACCTTCATTATTTACATATCTCGAAGAAAGCCAAGAAATCCAAATCAGCCGGTCGCTTACTGAACTGTTTATTCCGGACAAAAATGACCGGTTGAGAATGCTTTTACAGCTTCCAGAAGGCTGTGATGCTTTTGGCTTCCGGCAATATCACTATGACTCGCGCGGTAATCCAGTTTTGTACTCTTTGGATTATTTGCGTAGCGATTTATTTCATTTTACCATTATGCGCACACGGCCATAAAACGTTCTCCGTCTTTTCTGGAACGTTCGCACTTATGATTTTGTCCACAAATTTTTTCCTGGAATAAATCCCTCGGCTGTGCTGGGGGTAGCTTGCCCAAAAAAGCCCAGCTTAAGCTGGGCTTTTTTGGGCAGGCTGAGGGCACGCCTTCCCAGCGTGCCCTTTCCATATTCTTTTAAAATAATCCAATGATTTTACCGTCCGCATTCACGTCGATCTTCTCCGCGGCCGGCACTTTGGGCAGGCCGGGCATGGTCATGATCGCGCCGGTCTCGCAGACCACGAAGCCCGCGCCTGCGGCCAGACGCGCCGAACGCACGGTGATCGTGAAGCCCCGCGGACGGCCGAGCAGGGTCTGGTCGTCGCTGAGCGAATACTGGGTCTTAGCCATACAAACCGGCAAATTGGCGTAGCCCATCTCGGTAATGTTCCGAAGCTCCTTGGCCGCCGCGGGCAGGATGTTTACATCCGCTGCGCCGTACACCTTGGTGCAAACCGTCTGAATTTTGTCCACCAGCGGCATATCATCGCCATACAGGGTGTGGAAATCGGCCTTGCCTTCGTCTAGCACCGCCAGCACTTCGTTTGCCAGCGCCAAACCGCCTTCGCCGCCCTTAGCGAATACTTCGCTGAGCGCCACACGCACGCCGCGCGCCGCGCAGTGCTCCCGGATAAACTCCATTTCCTCGGCCGTATCGGTCGGGAACGCGTTGATGGCAACCACGCACGGCACGCCAAACTTTGCAATGTTGTCCAGATGCGCATCCAGATTGCAAATGCCCTTTGCCAGCGCGTTCAGGTTCGGGGCATTGAGGTCAGCCTTCGCCACGCCGCCGTTATACTTCAGTGCGCGCACGGTAGCAACCAGCACCACGCAGTCGGGCGCCAGGCCGGCCTTGCGGCACTTGATGTCCATGAATTTTTCCGCGCCGAGGTCTGCGCCGAAGCCCGCCTCAGTGATGGCGATATCGGCCAGCTTGAGCGCCAGCCCCGTTGCCTGCACGCTGTTGCAGCCATGCGCGATATTCGCAAACGGGCCGCCGTGCATCAGGCATGGCGTGCCTTCGAGGGTCTGCACCAGGTTGGGCTTAATCGCGTCCTTCATCAGTGCGGCCATCGCGCCCTCGGCCTTCAGGTCGCGGGCATAGACCGGCTCGCCCGCGTAATTGTACGCGACAAGGATATTGCCAAAGCGTTTTTTGAGGTCCTGCAAATCGCTCGCCAGACACAGGATCGCCATGACTTCGCTCGCAACCGTGATCATAAAATGATCCTCGCGCGGCACGCCGTTCATCTTTCCGCCGAGGCCGATGGTAATATTGCGCAGCGCGCGGTCGTTCATGTCCATCACACGGGTGAAAATCACGCGGCGCGGGTCAATGCCGAGCGCATTGCCCTGCTGCATATGGTTGTCCAGCATCGCGCACAGCAGATTGTTCGCCGCCGTGATGGCGTGCATATCGCCGGTGAAGTGCAGGTTGATGTCCTCCATGGGGACAACCTGCGCATAGCCGCCGCCGGCCGCGCCGCCCTTGATGCCGAACACCGGGCCAAGGGACGGCTCACGCAGGGCGATCATAGCGTTCTTGCCCGCCTTTGCCATGGCCTGCCCGAGGCCGACGGTGGTGGTGGTCTTGCCCTCGCCCGCCGGGGTCGGGTTGATGGCGGTCACAAGCACCAGCTTGCCGTTCTCCCGGCCCGCGGCCTTCTTCCATACGTCCGCGGAAAGCTTGGCCTTGTATTTGCCGTAGAACTCCAGGTCATCCGCATCGAGGCCCGCTGCCGTGGCGACCTCGGCAATGGGTTTCATGTTGCAGCCCTGTGCAATTTCAATATCTGTGAGCATCCAATTTACCGTCCTTCCTGTCTCTCTATACGCGCGCTGCGCGTAATTTTTCATAATATCATTATAGCATGCCCTTTCCTCGCAGACATTCCCAATTTTCGTGAATTTTCGGGCAACACTTGTGGATTCTGACGAGGCCTGCCCGCCGGCAAAAATTTTTACAAAATCCCAGTCGCGTATTGCGGCGATTTGTGGTATCATAAAAACCTAAGACATTGGAGGTGACGCCGTGCGCGCGTTTCATTCGATCGGCCATTATTTTAAACATACCGATCTATATTTATTATTCCTGGCTCTGTGCTGTTCCGGTTTTGGCGCTGTGCTGGTGTATTCCGCCACCCGCAGCATGGACTCAGACAAGTACATTATCATCCAGCTGGCGTCGGCCGCCATCGGGTTTTTCATGTTCATTCTCATGAGCCTGTTCGATCTCGAGGATATGTCGCGGTACTGGAAATGGTTCCTGCTGCTCAACATCGGCTTTCAGCTGCTGCTGTACACCCCGCTCGGCTATGGGGAAGGCGGCAACCACAGCTGGCTGCGTTTCCGTTCGGTGGGCATCCAGCCGGGCGAGGTTGGCAAGGTGCTCTTTATCTTTACCTTCGCCGCCCATTTGGAGCGCGAGTATGACCGCATGAACCACTGGCGTACCCTGCTCGGGCTGGGCATCCATTTAATAATCATTATGGGCGCGGTCATTGTCCCGTCGCACGACATGGGCGTCGCGCTTTCTTATGTGTTTATCTTTATCATTATGCTGTTCGGCGCGGGGCTGAGCCTCAAATGGTTTGCGGGCGGCGCGGTGGTCGCGCTGGCGTCCGTGCCGTTTATCTGGCAGATTTTTTCCGGCGACCGTGCCTACCGCCTGAACCGCATTCTCGTCCTGTTTGACCCCTCCATCGACGCCGCCACCGCATGGCATACCCAGAAAAGCAAGCTGGCCATCGGCGCGGGCGAGGTATTCGGCTCCGGTTTCCTGCAGGGCAACCAGATGCAGCACTCCAATTTCCCCGGCAAGCACACCGACTTCATCTTCGCCGTCGCGGGCGAGGAATTTGGCTTTGTGGGCTGCATCATCATCCTCGGGCTGCTCAGCCTGTTGATCCTGCGCCTGTTTTATGTCAGCTTTACCGCGAACAGCACCTTTTCTGCGGTGCTGACGCTTGGGATTGCAGGCATGTTCCTCAGCCAGACCTTCGAGAACATCCTCATGTGCATCGGCCTGTTCCCTGTGGTCGGCATCACGCTCCCGCTGTTTTCCTACGGCGGTTCGTCTGTCATTACTATGTACGCCGCGCTCGGCATTGCCGCGGGCGTGCGCATGCGCGAAAAACCAAGCTGGCTCAAACGATGAACCGGAAAGCTCCTGCAAGCGGGAGCTTTCAGGCTGTCGAAAAACTATGTTTTTCGAACAGCCTTCGATCGAAACCACGCTTTCG
>URFQ01000012.1 GCA_900547195.1 uncultured Butyricicoccus sp. | reverse complement strand
TTCCCACTTTTCTTCTATACTATAAATAGGAAAAACCGGATCCTGTGATCCGGTTTTTCCTGTTTTTCGGCTGATGCAGGGGCAAACCCTGCCTGCGCTTGGCAAAAGGTGAGAAGTGGGTTATTTGCATTGGATTGCCGCATAGGGGTGTTCAACACTTGTTTACAGCAAAAACTTATTGCTGCACCAGCACGCGCTCTGCCTGATCCAGTACGTTTTCCAGATAATGCCCTATTAAAATCTGGGCATGCTGAAAATGCTCGGCGGTTTCGCCCCAGATAGCGTCTATACATGTAGACACATCTGCTTTATTATTGACCAATGTCAATATCTTTGTACAAACCTGCTGAATTTTGTGGCACTCATGGTGAATATCTTCCGCATATACATCCATAAGTTTACCGTCCGGCACAGCCATGCTCTGGATTTTGTCGTTTTCTTCCTGAAGCGCAGACAAAGTTGTCTGCGCTTTTCCGGCAAAAATCAGTTATATTGTCCTGCCTTTATATTCTTGGTGTACTGATTCAGCGAAATATTGAACCAGGCTAAGGCGTGCAGCAAATCGTCCCAGCCGTTTTTGTTCAGGTCGTTGGTGATGTACAGGCATTCGTCCGGCGTTTTGCCGCCCTTTACGGCTGCTGTAAACTCATCGAGCATGGCCCGTTCCGAGGTGATGCCGTATTCCAATCTCGGGATGTAGGTTTCCCAAATCTTTGCTTCCGGGATCTCCAAGGCTTCCAGCTGATCCAGCAGGGCGTACATACTATCTGCCGCCGCCAGCGCAGCTTCCGAGGTTACAACCGGTTGGCCGCGCACGCTGTTTAACTGCCGATCCAAATCTTTGAGCTGCACGCAGATTTCGTCCAGTGCGTCGATATAGACCTGCATTTGCTGCTTTTGTGCGTCGGACAGCGGTGTGCGCAGGAAGATTTCATCGGAGTTAGAATCTACTTGAATCCAGAAAACTTCCATGCCCAGCAATTCTCCAATGGCCCGCAAGGGGAGGTAGGCGGACCCATTGACCAGAAGAGGATAGACCGGATTGCCGTCCGCGCCGGTAAAGCTTCGCGCGGTACCGTCAACTACGACTTTTACATCCGGGGAGGGCGTCACATCCAATACGCTGTCTGCATAAAAGGTGTTTGCACGTTCGACATTAGGCGCTACGCTTCCTTGTAGCGTGATCGTACGGTTGGAAGCGTCCCAGCCAACCTCCTTGCCCATCCATTGGCCGACAGAACGCAGCGGGACGTAGGTCGATTCTTTGTAAGTAAGGACTGGGATTTCCACGCCATTTGCATCCCAACAGCTTGTTTTTACACCTTCGACGAACAAGTCAACCCGATAGGTCTTAGCCGTGTCTACTGCCAGCGCCGCGGGTGCAAGGCCGGTAAACAGTTGCATGGCTAGTAACGTGCCGGCGAGCATACGTCCATAACGTTTTGTTTTCACGGGGGTACACCTCCTAAGAGTTATGCATACATGCCCATTAAATAGCCGCGGGCGGTACCGCTCGCACCATCGCGGGTATAGTTTGCAGCCGCATAGAGAGCCATAGTCTGCCCTTTTGTTGCTTCAAATGTTTTTCCACCATACGAGGTGCCAACAACAAATGCTGCATCGAGCTGATCCGTGGAGTTATTGGACTGAATCGGGATGTTGGTTACCGTGAATTTTTTAGCCGCATTCACATTTTCAATCCGAGCATGCAGAGCGCTGATATTATCAGACACTTCGATGAAAAACGCGCATACATTGGTCATATCCCCCTCCAGAGCTACGCGACACATTTCTGCGCCGCCGCTGCTGATAGAAGACTTTGCGGGAAGCGTTTTGGCGGACGGATTATCATTCAAAAACCGCCATACGCCGGAACCGCGGGTGATTGCAGTGTAAGTAGACTCAAATGCTTGTGCGGCTTCTACAGCTGCAAGCTCGGCAATGGTGTCGTTTACCTTGGCTGCCTCAAACTTCACTGCATTTACCATCATGGCCTCTTCCTGCGCTTCGGTTGCCGCGGCAGGTACCTCGAACTGGTAGTCGGTCTGGCCAATCAGCTCGCCATCCCAGTTGTAAATGTAGATGTTGCCGCTGCGAATTTCGGGTTCCTTCACGTCGGCCGCGCCTGCGGTCATCATCAGGGAAGACAGCGCCATGCAGCCTGCCAGAGCGATACCGGTGATCTTCTTGAACTTTGTCATTTTGACTCTCCTTTTCTGTGTCGTCGTCTTGTTTCTATCCCACGCTGGCCTGCCAAGCCGCCTGTTGGCATACCATCCCCTTTCCTCGCTGGGCTTGCTTCGAACCCGCGAAAGGCTGGACGCTTCCCGGCCATTCGGGTTCCAGTGCATCAAATCATGTCAGTTTTACAATAAAACATTTGACATGTTTCACAGGTCTATTGTAGCATGAATAACATAAAAATCCATGGTGAATTTACCCAATAAAAAAATTATTTTTCGTAGAAAATTACCCGTTCGGTTTTGCGGTTCTGAGGGAATATACATAGGGGTATTTTATCCTATGCTAAGCGCAGGCAGGAATCACACCTGCCTGCGCTTTGCAAAAGGTAAGGAATGGGTGTTTTCATTGCATTTCATGCAGCAGTGATTTTGCTGAGGGCTCCTCATATGCACTGCCATTTTGATACAAAACCTGATGCATCCGAACGAGTGCTCCAGTTAAATAATATCCTTGCAGAATATTATTTTTAGGAATAGAATCTGCAGAATTTCTCTCGAACAGAAAATCCATTGCTGCTGATATAGTTGTTGACTTTTCAAGAACTGTATCCAGTTCCTTTGAAACTTTCAGCATATTCTCCAACTCTTCTTGAAGCATTTCGCAGCTTCTCTGCACCACCAAAGCAGAAGGGGTAGGTAAATTTTTTAACTGCTGAATACTTTCAATAAGCTCATCCAGCTTTTTCTGCGCTGCGGATACAGATTCAGCATCATCCAATCCTACAAAATCTTTTCCTTTGGATTCAAGTTCCTTGCAAAGGGTACTTGCTTGATTCAGGTAATTTTGTGCCTCTTCTTTCTGTGCCTCAGTCAGCGGTGTCCGAATATAGATTTCTTCATGATTTTCTTTCAATCGAAACCAAGTGACTTCTTTATCCATCAGTTCACCAATTGCTCGAAGCGGAAGATAAGAGGTGTCCTGATAAATCAGAGGATAGATGGTGCTTCCGTCCGCAGCCTTCAGCGTCTGCTTTTTCCCGTCCACTACAACAGAGATGTCCGGCTGAATATTGACTTGCAGAGCATCATGATCCCAAATATGCCCATGATCAAACTCTGTCTCGTAGCTGGGTGTTACTGTGCCGGACAAAGAGATTGTTCTGCTGGATGCATTCCAATCTACTTGTTTTCCCATCCATTCACCTGCGGTTCGCAGCGGGATATAAACGCTTCCCTCATATCGCAGGAGAGGAACCATGTCGCCAGTGGCACTTTTGCAGCAAACCACCTGCCCCTCGACATAATAGCGATCATCCCATACTTGAGCAGTACCCGCTGCCGCCTGCGCCGTCAGGCCGCCGGCAAGCACCGCGCAGGCACACGCGGCGGCTGTGATGCATTTTTGCATTTTCATAACAATACCCCCAAGGTTAAAATATTTCCAATTTTGTCGAATCTGGTTTTTGCCGCTATAAGCGCAGGCAGGAATCACGCCTGCCTGCGCTTAGCAAAAGGTAAGGAATGGGTTGATTTAGGATTGCCGCGAATAATTATTTATAGAGTTTTACACGTTTACGCTGCGCGCACTGCATCATATTTTCGACATCGAACATCATCTCAGTTTCACCGGTCATAAAGATCATTTCTTCGTCAACAACATTCGGATCGTCCATATTGGATTGCATACACGGCAGATCGCCGCTCTTGACACGTTCAAGCATCATGTCTGTACTATTAATGATGATATCCATTTTTGCCATAATGTGATCGTAGTAATAACCAAGTACGTCGTGGCTTGGTTCCGGCGTATTCCGGACAGTCTGTGCGAGCTTTTTTATCTGCGGCAGCAGACTTTCTGCCAACGCAGTATCTGTAAGCAACATTTTAGAATTAGTCTGTCCCATCATGTTTTTTCCAGGCTGTATAACTTCAGTAAAGCCCTCGCTAAGTTCCTTTCCGGTTTCGTGCAATTTGTCAAGTTTGTCATACAGCGTATTGACATATGCGATCATCTCGGTCTCCTGCGCATCTGTGATCGGGGTGTTCAGGAAAATACGACCGTCACCCACCGACAATCCCGGCGTCCAATTTACTTCAAAACCGGTCAGCTCGCCGATGTTGCGCAGCGGCAGATAGATCGCATCCTCAAAGACCAATGGATAGATGGTCTCGCCGCGCGCGTTCGTAAAGTCCAGCTTTTTTCCGTCCAGCACGATTTTAAACTCCGGACGGAGCATTGCGCTGCCTGAATTGCCCAGATAGTGCAGTCCCTTTTTGTTGTATGCCTCATCCTGATCCGAAGGAAACTGCTTTTCCACTGTGCCGGAAAGCGTTGCAGTTTCAGTTTCTTCGTCCCATTCGACGTTTTTGCCCATCCACATGCCGGCCGTGCGCAACGGGATATAAGTTGCATCCTTGTATAGAATCGGCTGATACATGGTTTGTCCATCCGCAGAAGGGAATGCTGCCGGAACGCCTTCAACATAAGTCTGAAATACCTTTGGAGAGGATACTCCAATCCAGCTCCCCGCCTGCGCCGTCAGGCCGCCGACAAGCACCGCGCAGGCACACGCGGCGGTGATGATATATTTTGCTGATTTCATAATCAAGCCCTTCTAAAAAGATTCGAGATGCATATAACGTGTGACTGCAAAGAGCAATCACACGTTATATCACGCTGGGGCGATCAACCGACAGTAATCACCATGCGGGCTTCTGCACTCTTCCAATGATTATTGCTCATATAAAAGCGGTAACGATGATCTGGATTTACATAGAAGTCAGCATCATCTCCTAAATTTAAGGTGAACCAATCGTTAATGCAAGCATCATCAATGTCAAAAACCGAAATATTAACACTTGGTAACGCACTGCGCCCCTGCGAGTACTTGACGTTGATCATTCCATCTTCACCATCTTCGAAGGTGAGCGCAGCTAAATTGGGGATGGAGAAGGTGCTCGGGGCAATATCTGCATTAAGCGGAATTCCCTTGACCCAGCCCGCGAAATAGGCGCGATCTGCAGCAAACGGAGTGATCGCGTTATTTACAGGATTCTGTGGATAACGGTGGTATTCTGTACCGGGAATACACATTGAGGTATCGATTTTGGACCAATCAACCCCCCAATCGTCAACCAAACAATCCTGTAGCACAGTGTCCATAACAGGACTTCCGATATTGCCAGTTGGCATATCCACCGCGCCTGCGGTCATCATCATGGAAGACAGCGCCATGCAGCCTGCCAGAGCGATACCGGTGATCTTCTTGAACTTTGTCATTTTGACTCTCCTTTTCTGTGTCGTCGTCTTGTTTCTATCCCACGCTGGCCTGCCAAGCCGCCTGTTGGCATACCATCCCCTTTCCTCGCTGGGCTTGCTTCGAACCCGCGAAAGGCTGGACGCTTCCCGGCCATTCGGGTTCCAGTGCATCAAATCATGTCAGTTTTACAATAAAACATTTGACATGTTTCACAGGTCTATTGTAGCATGAATAACATAAAAATCCATGGTGAATTTACCCAATAAAAAAATTATTTTTCGTAGAAAATTACCCGTTCGGTTTTGCGGTTCTGAGGGAATATATATAAAGGGGGTGTTTGGCCTGACGCAAAGGGGCGGGCAAGAACGACGGCGTGGAGCCGTTTGTCCTCGACGACGGCTGGTTTACCGCGCGCTGCAACGACTTTGACGGGCTCGGCGACTGGACGGCCAACACCGCCCGCCTGCCGAACGGCCTGGCCGGCATGACCCCGACCCAGTACCGCCGTGCCGACCGCGCGAAACAACACGTAAGCCTCGCACAGCTGCGCAGCAAAAAGGAGCCCTGACCGAGACGGGTATAAATCTGCACAAGAAAAGGGAGCGCGGGATTATTCCCACGCTCCCTTTTTGATTTGCCCTCTCAGCACAGCGGGCAGGGAATTGAATATACAAAACAGGGCGTCCCGCATGGTTTTCTGTGGTGCGCGCCGCTTTTGCTTCCAGGAAAAAGCAGGTGCAGCTTGCACCGGCTTCTCCCCTTGACAATTTTGATCCCTGGCGTATAATGGCTTATGTAGAATTGTTTTTTTCAGAACAGTTCTTTTAGAAACTTATAAGGAGGGCTGCAAATGCAGGTCACCGACTTCCTGGTAAGCATCCGCCAGGTGATGAAGCTGCATGAGGGGATGCTGAAAAGCATCTGCGAAGCCTATCGGCTCACCCTGGCGGAAGCAAACGTCATCAGCTTTCTACACAACAACCCCGGGCGGGATACCGCCGTGGATATCGTCGAGCTGCGCATGCTGTCCAAGGGCAACGTATCGCAGGCTGTGGAGGGGCTAATCCAGAAATCGCTGCTTGAGCGCAAGCCGGACACCGCCGACCGCCGGAAAATCCATTTGCTGCTGCAACCGTCTGCGGCGCCGATCACGGCTGAAATCGACGTTTGCCGCCGGCAGTTTTACAAAGAGGTGTTCCGCGGCTTCTCAGAGGAAGAATGGGGGCTGTACCAGGCGTTCAGCCGCCGCATGATGGAAAACACACAGGCCGCTATGAAACGGAGGAAACTGAAATGAGCGAAGGAAAGGACTTTTTGGGCAGCGAACCGGTTGGAAAGCTCATGCTCCGGATGGCCCTGCCCACCGTGGCCGCACAGGTCATCAATATGCTGTACAACCTTGTCGACCGCATTTATATCGGGCACATTCCCGGGGTGGGGGCCATGGCGCTGACCGGCGTGGGCGTGTGCATGCCGCTAATTATGATTGTATCTGCATTTGCGGCGCTGGTCGGCAACGGCGGCGCGCCGCGCGCCTCCATCTTCATGGGCCGCGGCGAACCCGAGGCCGCCGAGCAGACGCTCGGCAACTGTTTCACCCTGCAGCTCATCATTTCCGCCGTCCTGACCGTGGTGCTGCTGCGGTGGAACCGCGATTTTCTGCTGGCCTTCGGCGCGAGCAAAAACACCATCGAGTACGCGGTCAGCTACATGAACATTTATGCGGCCGGCACCCTGTTCGTCCAGCTCACGCTGGGCATGAACGCCTTTATTACCGCGCAGGGCTTTGCCAAAACCGGTATGCTGTCCGTCCTGATCGGCGCGCTCGCCAACATTGCGCTGGATCCGATTTTCATTTTTGGGTTCCACATGGGGGTGCGCGGCGCGGCGCTCGCCACCATCCTGTCGCAGGCCCTGTCCTGCCTCTGGGTGCTTGTTTTCCTGTTTGGCAAAAAATCCTATCTTAAAATCCGGAAAAGCAGCATGCGGCTGCGCTCCCATATCATCCTGCCTTGTCTCGCGCTCGGGCTTTCGGTATTCATCATGCAGGCCAGCGAAAGCATCATTTCCGTGTGCTTCAACTCGTCGCTGCTCCAATACGGCGGTGACATCGCCGTTGGCGCAATGACCATTCTGACCAGTGTCATGCAGTTTGCCATGCTGCCGCTCCAGGGGCTTGGACAGGGCGCGCAGCCGATCATCAGCTACAACTTTGGCGCGAAAAACGTGGATCGTGTGAAAGCTGCATTCCGGCTGCTGCTGAAGGTCAGCCTGTGCTATTCCATCCTGCTCTGGGCGGCGGTCATGCTATTGCCGCAGGCCTTCGCCGGGATGTTCACGCCGGATTCCCATCTGCTTGCCTTCACCAAAACCGCGCTGCGCATCTATATGGCCTGCATGCTGCTGTTCGGCATCCAAATCGCCTGCCAGATGACCTTTATGTCGATCGGCAACGCCAAATCCTCAATTCTGGTGGCGGTCATGCGCAAATTCATCCTGCTCATCCCGCTCATCTATCTCATGCCGCGCCTGATGCCGTCCGCTCCAACCACGGCGGTTTACATGGCCGAGCCGATTGCGGATTTTTGCGCAGTCACCTTTACAGCGATCCTGTTCCGCTTCCAGTTCAAACGGTCGCTCGGTTCGCTTCAGGACTGACCGGCGCGTACTCCCGCGGCGCACCGCCTGTGCGTCCGCGAAATAAAACAAAAACTGGATGATCCGCGGTTCGGTACTGGCATTTTACAACCACGCCGAGCCCTTCCCCAAAAGGGTTTGCACAGAATTTTTGGGCGACGGCCGGGAAAATGCCGATCACTCACTCGCCTGGGTTCCCGCGCAGCTCCAGTGCTTTTAACACATTGCAGGTTGTTATATTCCGCACGCCCTGCGTCAAAAACCAGGTCAGCTCGCACGGCTCATCGACCGTCCACACCGATGCGTCGATCCCTGCCGCCTCCAGCACGGTTAAAAAGCGGCGGGTGACCAGCCGTTCACACACGTTCACCGTGCGGAGCCCATACCTCATACACACCGCGGCAATCTCCTGCGCGGCCCGCGCGTCAAAATCCGGGATCTCCCGATACCGGCGATAAATATCCGGCACATATTCTTCAATATTTAAATAGATCTCCGCGCCCTGCCGGAGCGCCCGATCGCGCTCCACAACCGCCGCGTCTACGGTGCCCGAAAAAATGATTCTTCCAGCGAGCCCGCACTCTGCCGCCAGCGCGTAAACCGCGCTTTCCATGCCGGCTTCCTTCAAATCACAGTTTACCCGGATCGCCGGCCGTGCGGCGGTCATCTCAAAGACCTGCCGCAGCGCAGGCACATTGGCCTCTACCGCGTCATGTCCCAGATAAAGTATGCCGTCCGCCCCGCGCCGGACGTCGACCTCCAAAGCGTCCGCCTCTGTCTCCAGCGCGTAGCTTACAAACTCCAGGCTGTTTTCCGGCGTGTTGTCCGCGCCTGAATGCGCGGTGAGCTGTACTTTTTTCTGCATATCGCACTCCCTCAAATAATCTTAAACTCAAGCAAAGCGGAAAGGGGCTTCCTCTCCGCTTTGTTTTTGCCGTATTATTTTTCCCAATCCTTTTCCTTGAGGTTGGTATAAATATAGACCCCGGCCGATACCGAACAAATCAGGAACATGATGACCGAAAGCGCCGCCGAACGATTGTAGTTTAGATATTTGTTGAACTGATCGAACAGCGCGATACCCAGCATTTTCGGCGAGTTGCCGCCCATCAGGTACGGCGTCGTGAACGAGCCCACATTGGACATAAAGACAAATGTGGCTGCAACGATGACGTCTTTGATCGACAGCGGCAGGATCATCGAGGTAAAGGTCTTGAACTTGCCCGCGCCCACATCGCGCGCACCCTCAATGATCGAGTCCGGAATCGCACCCAGACCTGCCGTAATCATCAGTGCGGCGAATGGGATATTGAACCACAGGTTCATGACAATCATGCCGCTGGCGTGATACATCAGGCCCAGCTTGAGATCCAGGCCGAACAGCAGGCCGATGCGGTTGACCATGCCGGAATCACGGATGATCGTAATCATCGCATAGACCGCGCACATCGCGGGCACGAAACGCGGCAGCAGATACAGCGTGCCGATGCTTTTTGCAATGCCCGAATGGACAAAGCGCAGATACAGCGCCAACAGGTACGCAACCACGATCGCAATGACGACCGTCATGAATACGACATATAAGGTATACAGGATATTCTGCTGCTGCGCCGGTTCGGTGAAGAAGTACAGATAGTTGTCCAGCGTGAATGCGCCGGTCTTTTCGTCCTGAAAGCTCTGGATGACCGCCGAGATGATCGGATACGCCACGGTCAGCATAACCACCAGAAACGCCGGCATGACCAGACCATAGGCCACAAGTTTCTGCTTCAGGCTTTTACTCATGATGATCCCCTTTTCTGTAATCAGCCGATGGTGCCGATCTGATTGTCCCAGCGCTCGTTGAAGTCGGTGGCCAGATCGCCGATGGAAAGGATGCGGAAGTTGGAAACATCCAGATCCATCAGATCCTCATAGCCGGTCATATCCATATCGCCGGTGTCGATCAGCGGGATGGCCGCCATATCCTTAACCATGATCTCCTGCGCCTGTGCGGACAGCATGTAGTCCATGAATGCATACGCGCCGTCCTGGTTCGAGCCAAAGGTCGGGATGACGAGGGACTGCAGCGAGCCGCTCAGCGAAGGATCGATCTGGGCGATCTTAATGGTGTCCTTGATCGCACCCGAAGCGCGCTGGGACAGGACTATATCGGCCCAGTTCGGGCACATGTCAATCTCGCCCTGGTTCAGCAGATCCAGCGTGCCCTGGTTCTTATTGGGATATACGATGGAACCGCCGGACTGATACATGTACGGGTGGAGGGACTGCAGGAATGCAAAGCCATCGTCCCACTGCTCTTCCCACTTGGCGTCGTCCGAGGTGCTTGCCTCCTCAGGCAGGAAATTATAGACCGAAGTACGTACAAAGGAATCGCCCGCGCCGCCGGTACCCGGGGTGTTATACGCAAAGCGGCCCGGATTGGCTTTCATCCATTCGACCAGCTCGTCCATCGTCTTGGGTGGAGTCGGGACCTTTTCGGAGTCATACGCAAGGATGACCGTGGTGCCGCGGTACGGCTGGCAATGGTCGGGCGCGACTGCGCTGACCGCCTCGACGGACGCCGCGTTCGGAATCTTGGACCGATCGAGCTTGACGAACGCATCCTCGCCGAGCTGGGAGACCACTTTGGAAAGGTCGTCGCCGCTCAGGTCGACAATATCGTAATCGGTGTCCTTCTGGCCGGCCTTTGCCGCGGCGGCCAGCGAATCCGCCAGTGTCTGCGCGCCTGTACCGGACAGCATGAATTGCAGCTCAATCTGATACTGATCGGAATATTCGGAATTGGTGTTGAAATCATTGGTCAAGGTCTCAAAGATCGCACGGACGTTGTCCGAACCGGTTGCCCACAGGGTCAGCTTGGACTTGCCGCCCTCAGCGCCGCCCTTCGAGCCGCCGTCTCCGCAGCCGGTCAGCATGGTTGCCAGCATCGCGCCGCTTAGCAGCGCTGCGCCCAATCTCTTCATGTTCATTTTCATCGTCTTTCTTCCTTCCATTGTTGATTTACAAGCTTTGCAGGATTAAAATACGCTGTGCTTGCCGATTTTGAGGCCGACCGTTTCGCCCGTGTGCAGGCGCTCGCTGACCTCGCGGTCTACAAAGCACTTGACGACCTCATCGCCATGCTGCACCGTGACAACGACATAATGGCCGAGCACCATGATCGTGCGCACTTCGCCGGTGAATTCGCCCTCGGCGCTCTGCGTTACCGTCACATCCTCCGGACGGACGGCGATTGTCTTACCCGCATGCTCGATGAAATTCATCTCGCCGATGAAGCCCGCCACATGCCGTGTCTGCGGCTTGTCATAGATTTCGGTCGGCGTACCAACCTGCTCAAACTTGCCCTTGTTCATGACCACGATGCGGTGCGACAGCGCCATGGCCTCTTCCTGATCATGGGTTACGAATACGACCGTAATGCCAAGATCGCTCTGGATTTTTTTCAGCTCCTCGCGCATCTGCTGGCGGATCTTGGCGTCAAGCGCAGAAAACGGCTCGTCCAGCAGCAGCAGCGATGGCTTGAGCAGCAGGGAGCGCGCAATGGCGATGCGCTGCTGCTGGCCGCCGGACAGCTGGCCGGGATACTTCTTCTCGCATCCGCTCATGGATACCAACGCCAGCATCTTCTTGATGTCCGCGTCAATGGTCGCCTTGGGAATCTTACGCAGTTTCAGGCCAAAAGCCAGGTTTTCGTAAATCGTCATATGCGGCCACAGGTTATAACTCTGGAATACCATTGCTGTCGGACGTTTTTCCGGCGGCAGATGGACAATCGACTGGCCGTCAATGGTGATATCGCCGCTGGTGACATCCAAAAAGCCGCCGATGGTACGCAGAATGGTGGTCTTGCCGCAGCCGGAAGGCCCAAGGAAGGTGACGATTTCCCCTTCGTAGATCTCCAGGTTGATATGCTCGACGCCATCGCCGTTGTCGTATTTTTTGGTCATATCCTTGATCTGCAATTTGACTTTGCGCTCACTCATTCTATGATATCCTCCGTTTCCTCTTCGGGTTTGTTACTTAAATCGCGTTATTTCATCTTAAATCCGCCTGCGATTGCTTCCGGCCCGATATATTTACGCAGCGCAAAGATCAGGACGGCGGCCGGGATAATCAGTAGGATCGCAAACACCGCACCGACCTGCACAGCCGAGGAATCCAGCACGATGCCATACATCGCAACCGGCATCGTTTGGATTTTCGCCATGCCGACGAGCATGGTGCCCTGCGCTTCCTCCATCGAACCGAGGAAGGTGTACAGCGTTGCGACCGCAATGCCGGGCACTGCCATCGGCAGCGTGACCTTGAAGAACGTGCGGATTGGGCCTGCGCCCACATCACGCGCAGCTTCTTCCTGCTGCCGGTGCACCGAGCGGAACGCGCTCGCCGGCAGCCAGACCATGAACATCATGGAATTGATCATGTGGATGATCACAACGCCGGTGTAGGTACCCATCAGATTATATCGGTAAAACAGCACGGCGATCGAAGTGTAGATCCCAAGCTTTGGAAACGCGTTGGTCAGCAAAAACGACAACATGAACAGCTTGCGCCCCCGATATTTAAAGCGGGCGATGGAATACGCAGCCGGAATGCACAGGGCCATCGAAACAAGCGTGGTGATGATCGCAACGATAAACGACTGTGCAATGGACGAAACCAGATTGTCCTGGCTGAATACATACCGCCACCACTTGAAGCCCCACGCCTGTGGCAGCACCGCCGGCACGCTGTATTCATTCGCAAACGCCAGCATCAGCATATTCAGCATCGGCCCATAGAAAAACAGGATGAATGCGGCTAGCAGGATAAACTCCAAAAATTTTCGTTTCCCAACTGCATGATAAAACCGCTTTGGATTGAGCATTTTGAACATATATGTCCCCACTCCTTTTGTTACTTTGCCTAAGACAGGCTGTTCCTTTGTCTCCAAGCTTTCTTTTCCGGAAAACCGCGCTTCAGATCCGTGCTGCCTTTGCCGCAAGACTTTTCTTTGAAAGAAGATTTTTAGGCACAAAAATAGTCAGATATAACGCAAAACACCCATCAGGAAATTTTGGTTACTCTGACTCATTTCTCTCAAGCAACACCAACTGGATTAACTAAAGCATAGCATATCTTACGCCTTCTGGCAAGTCATATTTTGCTTTTTACCGTCATTTTACGCAATTTATACATATTCTTCACGCAACTTTTATATATTTTGACAAAACATCCGTCGTGCATTCGAAAATGCTGTTCCCATTCCGTCCAAACATGCTATAATAGCCGCAGACGCCTGTGATTGCCAAAGCATATCGCGTAATGCCGGGGGCATGCGGCGGCGCTGTTTTGTAAGCCTGCCGGCCTCCATGCCATTCTGCCATAATGGTTTGGCCATTCCCCCGCGCCAACCCCGGAGGGATTCGGCCGCGCCGTCTGTATTCTGCCGACAGCAAAGGAGATCTTTTCATGAACAATAAGCAAGCCGCTTTTACCCTTGCACTGCAGGACTCCCCTGTCATCGCTGCCGTCAAAAACGAAGATGGCCTAGCCCGCGCGCTCGAATCCGACTGCACGGTGATCTTTTTTCTTCATGGTACGATCCTGAACATCTCGACCCTCGTCGCGCGCGCCAAAAGCTGTGGCAAATTTGCTTTCGTACATACCGACCTGATCGAGGGCATGAGCGTGAAGGATATCTCCGCGGACTTCATCGCCCGGAACACTGCGGCCGACGGCGTGATCTCCACCCGCCCCAACCTGATCCGCCGCGCCAAGGAGCTTGACCTGATCACGATCCAGCGTTTTTTCCTGCTGGACTCGCTCTCTTTTGACAATGTGCTGCGGCAGAGCTCCAATGCCGATGCTGTGGATATCCTGCCCGGAGCGATGCCGCGCGTCATCAGCAGGCTTGTCCAGCAGATCCACCAGCCCATGATCGCCAGCGGCCTGCTGGCCGACAAGCACGACGTGATGGCGGCGCTATCCGCCGGTGCGCTCGCGGTCTCCACCACCAGTGAAGATCTGTGGTTCATTTAGCCCTTTGTAAATTCTGCACAGATTGTGCTTGCATTTCGCAGAATGTTATGATATAGTTGTTTCATCACAAGGGAATATCTTGCTTGGAGATTTGAGTCAAAGCTGTTTTCCGCCTGTCGTGGGCGGCAAATTTGCTTTGGCTTTTTTATTTGCCTGCAAATAATCGGAGGAGAATGCTATGTTTGATGTAACCATCATTGGCTGCGGCGTTGTCGGCGCGTCACTGGCCTACACACTTTCGCAGTACCAGCTGCGCGTGCTGGTGCTGGAGGCTGAAAACGATATTGCCATGGGCACAACCAAGGCCAACAGCGCGATCGTCCACGCCGGCTACGACCCGAAGCACGGCACGCTGATGGCCCGGCTGAACGTGCGCGGGGCCGAGCTCATGCCGGGCCTCTGCCGGACCCTTTCCGTCAAGTATAAGCGCATCGGTTCGTTTGTGCTCGCTTTCGACCAAGCTGAGAAAGCGCATCTGGAGCGCATGCTTGCCAACGGCGTCCTCAACGGCGTGCCCGGCCTGCAGCTGCTGAGCGGTGAAGAGGCCCGCGCCCTCGAACCCAATCTCGCTGAAAACGTCTGTGCAGCACTGTACGCCCCTTCCGCGGCGGTGATCGATCCGTGGGGCCTGTGCATCGCCGAGGCGGAGACCGCTGTACGCAACGGCGTCACGCTCCGTCTGCGCAGCCGCGTGACCGGGATCGACGACAAGGGCGATTCAATCCTGGTGCACACCGAATCCGGAGAATATGAGACGCGCTTCGCAGTAAACTGCGCGGGCGGCTGGGGGCACGAGATCAGCGCCATGACCGGTGAGGCCGAATGGCAGGCGCAGCCTTCCCGTGGGGAATATTATCTGCTGGATAAATCAAGCGGCTCCCTAGTCAGCCGCGTCATCTTCCAGTGCCCGACCGCGGCCGGCAAGGGCGTGCTGATCTCGCCCACCGTGCACGGGAACCTGATCGTCGGCCCGAACTCCCACACGGTTGCGGATCCGCTTTGCCGCGAGACCACGCTGGGCGGCATGGATGAAATCGCGTCTGTCAGCCGCCGGAGCGTGCCCTGTGTGGATTTCCGGCAGTCGATCCGCAACTTTGCCGGCGTGCGCGCAAACACCAGTGAAACAGATTTTATCATCCGCCCCGCAGCCCGTCTGACGCGCCTGCTGCACATTGCAGGCATTAAATCCCCCGGCCTGTCGGCCGCGCCGGCGATCGCGGAATATGCGGCCGGCCTGCTGGCCGGCATGGGCGTCTGCCTGACGAAAAAGGCGGGCTGGGACGGCACGCGCCGGCAAATCCGCTTCAAGGAGCTGTCCGAGAGCGAAAAGGCCGCTCTCATTGCACAGGACCCCCGCTATGGCCGGGTGATCTGCCGCTGTGAGACCATCACGGAAGGCGAGATCGCCGCCGCCATCCATTCCCCGATCCCGCCCTGCTCGGTGGACGGCATCAAGCGCCGCGCGGGCTCCGGCATGGGCCGTTGCCAGGGCGGCTTCTGCGGGCCGCGCGTCGTGGATATCCTTGCTCGTGAGCTGGGCTGCAGCCCGCTCGACATTTGTCAGGACGGCGACGGCACCTGGATTCTGACCGGTATGACCAAAGGAGGCGCTCAATAATGCAATATGATCTAGTAATCATCGGCGGCGGCCCGGCCGGCCTGTCCGCTGCGAATGCCGCCTGGGAAAGCGGCTGCCGCTCGATCTGTATCGTCGAGCGCGACCGTGAATTAGGCGGTATCCTGAACCAGTGCATCCATAACGGCTTTGGCCTGCATTATTTCAAAGAAGAGCTGACCGGCCCGGAATATGCGGGACGGTTCATTGAAATGCTGAAAAACACAGGCGTGGACGTCCGTCTGGACGCGATGGTGCTCGACATCACCCCAGACAAGCGGGTTCACATCGTTTCCTCGGCAAATGGCTACGAAGCGCTTTCGGCCAAGGCTGTCGTACTTGCCATGGGCTGCCGCGAGCGCACCCGGGGCGCGATTGCCATCCCCGGAACCCGCCCAGCGGGTGTTTTCACAGCCGGCACCGCCCAGCGCTATCTGAACATCGAAGGCTACATGGTCGGCAAGCGCGTGGTCATCCTCGGCTCCGGCGACATCGGCCTCATCATGGCGCGGCGCATGACGCTGGAAGGGGCCAAGGTTCTCGCCTGCGTCGAAGTGATGCCATACTCCGGCGGCCTGACCCGCAACATCGTCCAGTGCCTCAATGATTTTGATATCCCGTTGTATCTTTCCCATACCATTACGGACATTCAGGGCCGCGGCCGGGTAGAGCGCGTCGTCGTGGCCGAGGTCGGCCCGGACCGCCGTCCGATTGCCGGCACGGAAATGGCCTTTGACTGCGATACCATCCTGTTAAGCGTCGGCCTGATCCCTGAGAACGAGCTGTCGCGCGGCGCAGGGCTGGATATCGATCCCCGCACCAACGGCCCGGTCGTTTACGAAAATATGGAAACCTCGATCCCCGGCGTGTTTGCCTGCGGCAACGTGCTGCATGTCCATGACCTCGTGGACTTTGTGACCGCCGAGGCGGCGCGCGCGGGCAAGGCCGCCGCGGCATACTGCACGGGCGCGGCCTTTTCCTCCGGCCGTGTGCTGCCCATCCAAAACGGCAGCCTGGTCGGTTACACGGTGCCGCAGCAGATCCATATGGATGCCGGATTCGCTTCGGTCGATGTGTTTTTCCGGGTACGCGCGGTCTGCGGCCAGAGCCGGATCGAGGTACGTGACGAGACCGGCGCACAGATTGCCTCCTTCCGCAGAGAGCGCATGGCGCCCGGCGAAATGGAAAACATCAGGCTGCCCCGCGTGCTGCTGGAGAAGGCGCAGGGCGCGATCACAGTTTCAATCGAGGAGGAGCAATCATGACCCAGATTATTTGCATCACCTGTCCCAAGGGTTGCCATCTGTCGGTGGATGAACAGAACGGCTATGTGGTCACCGGCAATGCATGCCCGCGCGGGGCCGAGTACGGCAAAAATGAATTGCAGCATCCGGTGCGCGTCGTCACCTCGACCGTGCGCATTGAGGGCGCGTCCATCGCGCGCCTGCCGGTCAAGACCGACCGTCCGCTGCCGAAAGAAAAAATGCGCGACTGCATGGCGCTGCTCGACCGGGTGACTGCGGTCTCCCCGGTGCGGACCGGCCAGGTGCTCGCCGCGGGCATCCTCGGCACGGATGTCAATATTGTCGCCACCAAAGACCTGTAACCCCGGCTGTCCCGAAGCGAAAGGAGGGGAACCCAGTTGCCGGAAGCAATCGATTTCCTGCATGCGCTGAACCCTGCATCCATCCTTCTTCGGATGGTGCTCGCCATGCTGTTCGGCGGACTGCTCGGCCTGGAGCGCGGACGCAAGCGCCGGCCGGCCGGCTGCCGCACCTACATGCTGGTCTCGCTGGGCGCGGCGCTGACCATGCTGCTCAGCCAGTACGAGGCCGTGATGCTGTCCACGCAATGGGCTGCCACCGCAGCCGAGGTCGGCCTGCGCACCGACGTATCCCGTTTTGGCGCGCAGGTCATCAACGGCATTGGTTTTCTCGGCGCGGGCACCATTCTGGTGACCGGCCGCCAGGAGGTCAAGGGCCTGACCACGGCTGCCGGTCTGTGGGCGTCTGCCTGCATGGGGCTTGCGGTCGGCGCCGGATTCTATGAATGCGTGACGCTGGCCTTTGTCCTGATTTTTTTGTGCATGCGTATCCTCCCTCCCATCGAAAGCGCGTTCATTGAACGCGCGCGATTCATCAACCTGTATGTAGAGTTTCACTCGCTTGACAATGTGGGCACAATCATCAGCCAGATCAAGTCGCAGGACGCGCAAATTCTGGACGTCGATATCGCGCGCGGCCACGAGGAGCATTCCCGCAATCCCAGCGCAGTGTTTTCGATCCGGCTGAATCAAAGGCAATCCCATACACAGATGGTTGCCGCGATCGCCAAACTGGACAGCATCTATATGATCGACGAAATTTAGGAGGGGCGCTATGATCTCTTTTTTTGACGGCCTGCGCAGCGTCACGCTGCTTTCGGTCACCGTGCGCATGCTGCTCGCTGTCCTCTGCGGCGGCATGATCGGGATTGAGCGGGCGTTCAAGCGCCGGCCGGCCGGTCTCCGCACCCATATACTCATCTGTCTCGGCGCAGCCATGACCACGCTCACCAGCCAGTATCTGTATCTCAACCTGCATTATTACACCGATATGGCCCGTTTGGGCGCGCAGGTCGTTGCCGGCGTCGGCTTCATCGGAGCCGGTACGATCATCGTCACCCGCAGGCAGCGTGTCAAGGGACTGACTACGGCCGCAGGCCTGTGGTCCTCGGCCGTGATCGGCCTCGCGCTTGGCGGCGGGTTTTACGAAGGCGGCGTCTTTGCCACAGCCCTCGTTTTGATCGCAGAACTGATCTTCTCCCGTATCGAATACCGCGTCCTCGATCATGTCCCGGAGGTCAATCTGTACATGGAATATACCGACAAGGACTGTCTCGAAAATGTTCTCCGGCTGTACCGGGAAAACGATCTGAAGATTCTCGATATGGAGATTACCCGCTCAAAGTTCAGCGAAAACCATAACGCCTGCGCCATTTTCACACTGCGCCTGCATAAGGGATGCCGCATCAGGCAGCTACTTGATCTGGTCGGCGCGGCCGAGGGCGTCATCTCTGTGGAAGAATTATAAAAGGGGCATTGGCAATGGTAAACGCATATGATGCGCTGGTAATCGGGCGGGTCTCGCTTGGTCAGAATATCGACTGGCTGGGTGTGGAGCGCCTGTAAAGCAGGCGGCGCGCAGCGGCAGACTGGATGCCCGCCCGCACGATCTCCGGCCACCGCAGTAACTGTTACGATGGCCAGCGGCTCGCGTTCACAACCCGCCCGGCCATGCAGCCGCTTCTTTTACATGAAACGTCGATACACATACTTCTCAAAAAATAAAAGAGGACACAGCAATCAGAGTCCAGAATTATTGCAAAAATCTTTCTAAAAAAGCATCAAAAACTCCCATCCGATGAAATATGTGTGATGGGAGTTTGTATGTGATAAACTATTCCTGTCGTTCACATCAATGACCTCCCTTTGCTTCCGTTGCGCAGTTACCAGACCGCTCTTCTATTATAAGCAAAGGGAGTTTTTCTTTCTTCATCATCGACATAAGTCTTTTTTGGAACCACTCGCCTAGCGAGTGGTTTTCTTTAGACAAAAATCCCGTCGATTTCTCGACGGGATTCTATGTGGTATCACGCGATACCTTGGATGGCGGAGAAGGAGGGATTTGAACCCTCGCGACACTTTCGCGCCCTACTCCCTTAGCAGGGGAGCCCCTTCACCACTTGGGTACTTCTCCATACCAATCTGAAGTTATGACTCCGTCATAAATCTGGCGGAGCGGGTGGGATTCGAACCCACGCGCCCTTTCGGACAAACGGTTTTCAAGACCGCCTCGTTATGACCGCTTCGATACCGCTCCATTTCATGCCCGATAAGCAAATATTATTTTATCAGAGCCCAGGCTATTTGTCAACTATATTTTATTGCCGTACAATAAAAAACGCAATTGTACGGCAATCGTCCGTCCTCCACAAAACAGTGGGAAAAAGCGCCCAGGCCGGGGGATTGGCCTGGGCGCTGAAAGGGATACAGCGCGGATGAATACGCTGTATTGTGGTCGTCCTCATACGACGGCGCTTTGGAATGTTGTTATGATGTCACAGCAGCAGAAGAAATAAAACAACAGAAGCCGTGCGGTATGCCGCTGTGCTATATTCATGAAATAACTGATATAATATCTAATTTACAGCTATTATATCAGCTGCCACGGATCTTGTCAATCGATATCCATGGGTGCTTATCCAATGATCTCTGCTGCCGCGGCAAAAAGATCCTCGGCAGTAACCGATGCATCCCGTGTATAGATTTCATAAACAACATCACCGACCTGCCAGGACATAAATTGGTAATGTACTTCCTCCCGCTCATCCGTGCCTACCGATACATTAAGCTCGTTGGCGTCCATACGCGCCTGCTCCTCGGCGGTCAGCTCATAGCCCACCGGGACAAACAGGTACTCGTCGGCACGGTAAGCGACTTCGACGCCATTGATATCACGCACTTCATACGGCTGGCCGTCATAATTCTTCGGCAACAGGCCGTCGCCATCCAGCTCGCTGTCATAGGCGCGTGCGCCGTAGTTCAGGACATCGCCGTAGTTCGCGTCGACTTGCCCATACGTGCCAAACCGGTTCCCATCCTCATCCATCTTATCCGTGTAGGTGATCGCGCCGTTCTGGAACGCAAGACCTCCCAGCGTTTCCGGGATCACAATGCCGTCCGCAATCTTGCCGGCTTTCTTCTGAAGCTCTTCCACGGAAGAGCTTTTGTCATCAGCCTTCAGTGCGGAAACCAGCCCGGCCACCTGCCCGCGCGCGAACGCGCCCATTGTTGTCAGGCACAGCGCTGCCGCCAGCCCGACCGCGATCCGCTTCCATACCAGTTTCTTGCTTCCTGCCTTGTTCTGATTGTTTACCATAAAATCGATCCTCGCCTTCATTGTGTCGTCCGCTTTCATATGATCCACGCTGTTATGCAGCGTCTCGCGCAGCTGCGCATCCAGTTCAAAGTCTTTCATATCCTGACGCCCTCCAAATCATTCCCACTGTGTTCCATTGCTTTTTGCAGATTGCGCCGCGCGGCAAACAGGCGGGACTTGACCGTCCCTTCCCGGCATTCCAGCACGCGCGCAATGTCCCGCACCGCCATGTCGTTGTAATAATACAGCACCACGACCGTGCGCTGCTTTTGCTCCAGCGCCTGTACAGCCTGAAACAGCTCCCGGTTTTGCTCGGTGCGCAGCACCGCGCCGAGCGCCGACTCGCCTGCCTTCGCGCCATCGTCGAAGAACTCCGCCACCGGCTCTTCCCTGCCGCGCCTGCGGCAGTATTTCCATGCCGCACGGGTCAGCAGCGTCCACAGCCAGCTTTTAAACCGCGCCGGGTCCCGCAGCTGCCCAATGCGCTGATAACACTGTACGAATGCTTCCTGTACCACATCCTCACCATCGGCGCGGCTGCCGGTAATCAGGCTGGCGGTGCGCAGGGCGTCGTCCCGGTACCTCGTATAAAGTTCATCAAATGCGGCACGATCTCCCTGCTGCAAGCGCTTTACCAATATTTCATCCTGCATACCGCTTCTCCTTTCGTTTGGTGCACCTGTATATAAGAGCTTCGGGACGGTGGATTGGTTCAGATCGATTAAAAAAATTTCCGGGCAGCCCATCGGCCGCCCGGAGTACAAAGACTTATAATTTCGGCAGCAGCTCCTGCTCGATCGCCGCCTCCAGGGGCATGCCCGAAAAGCCGATCGACGCAAACGCATCGATAAAGCGGGTGACCGCGGCCATCAGCACCGAAATATTATCTGCAAAGAAGGTGATGACCTTTTCCAGCTCCTGCGCGCTGTCGAGCAGCGTGGTGTGCTTGAGGTAGATCTGTCCCGCATCGGCAAAGAAGCCGAAATGGCCGAGCGCACAGAAATCGTTGCAGTAATCACAGGCATTGCGCACATGGCGGTAATTCGCCTCCGGCACACCGGTAAACAGGGTGACGAAAAATTGCAGCAGGCCGGTTTCTTCCGCCGGCATTGCCAGCGGGATGAAGCAGCACTCAACCAGGACGTCCTTCTGCACCTTTCCCTGGCGCATGGCCTCGCAGCGCATCAGCAGCGGCGAGCCTTCCTGCTGCATCACCTCGGCGCGGAACCCATTCTGGTTCAGCACGTCGGCCATGCATCCCAAAATTTGCTGTTGATTTTCGAGTTTCATGTTTCCCCTCTTACTTCACGCCAATGTCGGTGCGGTAATGCGCGCCGTCAAAATGGATCTTCTTCACATCCGCATACGCCTTCCGGATGGCCTCGCCCAGCGTAGGCGCGGTCGCGGTCACGCCGAGTACACGGCCGCCGTTCGTCAGCATCTTGCCGTCCGCGAACCTGGTGCCTGCATGGAAGACAAAGGAGCTGGTCACGTCGGAAAGGCCGGTGATCTCCTTGCCCTTCTCGTATGCTTTCGGGTAGCCGCCCGACGCCATGCACACGCAGCAGGCCGCGTTGTCCGCCCACCGGATCTCGATATCCTCAAGCTTTTCGTCGATGACTGCGTTGAAGATATCGAACAGGTCGGAATCCAGACGGCTGAGGACGGCCTGAGTCTCCGGGTCGCCAAAACGGGCGTTGTATTCAATGACGCGCGGGCCCTTCGGGGTCAGCATCAGGCCAAAATACAGCACGCCCTTGAACGGGCGGCCCTCGGCCTGCATGGCCGCCACGGTGGGCTTGAAGATGGTCTCCATGCAGGTGGCCGCGATGTCGTCGGTGTAGAAGCGGGAGGGCGAGAATGCGCCCATGCCGCCCGTGTTCGGGCCAGCGTCCCCGTCGTAGGCGCGCTTGTGATCCTGCGCGGACGGCATGGTCTTGAGATGCTTGCCATCCACGAACGCGAGCACCGAGACCTCGGGGCCGGTCAGGAACTCCTCGATGACCACGCGCGCGCCCGCGCCGCCGAATGCGCCGCCGTCGATCGCGTCCTGAACCGCCAGGATGGCTTCCTCCTCGGTCATGGCAACCGTCACGCCCTTGCCGAGCGCCAGGCCGTCGGCCTTGACAACGATCGGCGCGCCCTGCTCCTTGATGTAGGCGATGGCGTCCGCCGAGTTTTCAAACACGGCATAGCCCGCAGTCGGGATGTGATACTTCTGCATCAAATCCTTGGCAAAGGATTTGGAGCCTTCGAGGATGGCCGCGTTTTTGCGCGGGCCAAAGGCGCGCAGGCCGGCGTCCTCCATCGCGTCCACCATGCCGAGCGCCAGCGGGTCGTCGGGCGCGACCATGACAAGGTCGGGCTGATGCTCCTTTGCGAAAGCGACCATGCCTTCGATGTCGGTCGCCTTGATGTCCACGCACTCGGCCACCGATGCGATGCCGCCGTTGCCGGGCGCGCACCAGATATGGTCGACCTTGGGGCTTTTTGCCAGCGTCACGCAGATTGCGTGCTCGCGGCCGCCGCCGCCCACTACTAAAACCTTCATCTTGTATCCTCCTTGAGTTTCCGTCTTTTGATCAGCAGGAACGCCGCCAATAATATGGCGGCCAGTGTTTGGAACCCGAGCGACATGGTGTGTGCTGTTAAATAAACCACGGGCAGCAGCAGGCCCAGATGCCCCATCCCGGTGCAGGCAACCGTCAGCCCCGCGCAGAGCAGCGCTGCGCAGAGCGCCGCGCGCCCGGTCTTGTTGCCGTCCGCGCACATGCGGCCAAAGGCCTGCCAAAGCGCATACGCGAGCAGGGTCTCCAGCACCGGCAGCGCCATCCACACGGCAACCGCCGCCGTGGTGCCTCGGAGCGCCATGTACACAACCTTACAGGCCGCGCACAGGCTGGCGTACCGCTGTACCCGGTCAAAGCCCGGCCGCAGCGCGCGCATCTGATTTGCACGGATGGCGATGAGCACAAACCCGAGCACGCCGATGATCCAGTGCACCGGATGCAGCGCCGCCATAAGGCCGCCAATCGCACTGCCGCGCGCAGCGTCGGCCACGAGCTTCCGCTGTCCGGCGTCCATATCGTCGATATGCATGCGTCCCTCCGTAAACCCGCAAGGGGACGACCGAAATCGTCCCCTGCCGGTATGTTTCTTAGTGATGGAACAGGCGGGCGCCGGTGAAGCTCATGACGATGCCATACTTGTCCGCGGTCATGATGACATGATCGTCACGGATGGAACCGCCCGGCTGCACGATGAACTCCACGCCCGACTTGCGCGCGCGCTCGACGTTGTCGCCGAACGGGAAGAATGCGTCCGAGCCCACGGTCACGCCGGTGTTCTGCGCGATCCATGTCAGCACTTCGGGCTTGACCTTGAAGGTGTTCTGCCAAACGCCCTCCGCCAGCACGTCCTCATATTCGTCGGAAATATAAATATCAATGGCGTTGTCGCGGTCGGGGCGGCGGATGCCGTCCACAAACTGCAAACCGAGGACCTTGGGGTGCTGCCGGAGGAACCAGTTATCCGCTTTCTGGCCCGCGAGACGGGTGCAGTGGATGCGGCTTTGCTGGCCCGCGCCGACGCCGATCGTCTGGCCGTTTTTGACGTAGCAGACCGAGTTGGACTGGGTATACTTGAGGGTGATCAGCGACACGATCATATCAAGCGCCGCTGCGTCGGTCAGGTTCTTATTTTGGGTGACAATGTTTCCCAGCATGTCCTTTGTGACTGCGAGATCGTTGTGTCCCTGCTCGAAGGTGACGCCGAACACGTCGCGCTGCTCGAGCGGCTTCGGCTCATAGGATGCGTCGATCTTCACGACATTATAGCCGCCCTTGCGCTTGGTTTTCAGGATTGCGAGCGCCTCGTCGGTGTAATCCGGGGCGATGATGCCGTCCGAAACCTCGACCGACAGCAAACGGGCAACATCCGCGTCGCAGGGATCGGACAGGGCGACCCAGTCGCCATAAGAGCACAGGCGGTCCGCGCCGCGCGCACGTGCGTAAGCGCACGCGATGGGGGACAGCTCATGGCCTGCGTCGACAAAGTACATGGCCTTGTCGGTATCGGTCAGCGGGTAGCCGAGCGCCGCGCCCGCCGGGGATACGTGCTTAAAGGACGCCGCGGCCGCCCAGCCGGTCGCCTCCTTCAGTTCGCGCACCAGCTGCCAGGAGTTGAAGGCGTCCAAAAAGTTGATATAGCCGGGCTTGCCGTTTAAAACCTCGATCGGCAGCTCGCCCTCGGTCATAAAAATACGGGACGGCTTCTGGTTCGGGTTGCAGCCGTACTTCAGTGCCAGTTCAGTCATAATACCTCTCCCTTACTTCTGGTGCTTATTCTTAATGACGGTCTCCGTCTTGCCGGTTTCAAGGTCGATATACCGCACGAACAGGGAGACCTTATTCTGCTCGTTGAGGGTATTCCACAGCAGCTCTGCAAACTCGTGGATGGGGTACTCGATGCGGATGCACTTGGGCTCGCCGCGGAACGGGGGCAGCGGGTCGCCGTCGCACATGTAGGTATGGATAAAGTGGCCAAGGCCGGCAACCGGCTTGTCGTATTCGTAGAAAAAGCGCTTGTTCGCGGTACGGTCCGAGGTGAAGTTCTTGAGGATGGACAGGGCGTAGCTGCCGTCCTCGTTCACAACCGCGGAAATGCGCGAGGTGTAGTTGGGCGCGTCCGGCTCAAACTGACGGGTGCGCAGGGCTTCAAAATAGCTTTTGCCCTCCGCCAGATAGTCGCGGATGGTGTCGGTCTGGTCGCCGTTCGTGACAATGGTCTTGCCGCCGAACACACGCACCGGATGATAGATGATCAGCGACGGGTCGGTCATCCTGGAGGGGTCGAACGCCTCGGTGCGGATTCCGTCCTCGGTCTCGACAAAGACGCGGTTGCGGCTGTTTTCGCTGCGGCCCATGATGAAATAGGCAACGACGTCCTTCTTGTTGTCCGGGGTGCGTCCCAGGATAATGCCGCGGCCCGGATAGGCATTGGAGCGCAGCTCGTCCTCAATATGGAATACATAGTTCTGGAGCATATCGGTTCCTCTTTTCGTGAGTATTTTTTTGCCTGCGCCGGCAGAAAAATCAGTCAATGATCGTGACGCGCCCGCCCTCGACGTTCAGGCGGCCTTCGCAAAAGAGCGACACCGCGCGCGGCAGAAGCTTCCACTCTGCCTGCTGCATCACGCGCTTTTGCAGGGTTTCCGGGGTGTCGTCCGGCTCGACCGCAACGGCCTTCTGTAAAATGATTGCACCGCCGTCGACCACCTCGGAGACAAAATGCACGGTTGCGCCCGTGACCTTAACGCCCTTCTCGAGGGCGGCCTCATGCACGTGCAGGCCATAAAACCCCTCGCCGCAGAACGACGGGATGAGCGACGGATGCACGTTGATTACTTTGTTATGCCATTTCTTACAGAACGAGTCGGGCAGCACGGTCATAAACCCCGCCAGCACGACAAGCCCCACGCCGAGCTGGGCAAGCAGCTCATGCAGGGCTGCGCCATAGCTCTCCGCGCTGTCATATTCCTTCCGGCGGAGCACGTAGGACGGGATAAAGGCGCGCTTGGCGCGCTCGAGCGCATATGCGTCCGGGTTGGATGAAATCACCGCGCAGATCTCGCCGTTTCCAATATCCCCACGCGCCTCTGCGTCGATCAGCGCCTGCAAATTCGTTCCGCCGCCGGATACCAAAACTGCAATTTTCATAATATCCTTCTTTCCGGGAAAAGGCCGGAAGCCCCCGGCCTCCCGGTTTTCCTTACTGTCTTTCTTTTATTTGAGGGTGATGCCCTTTTCCCCCGCGGAGGCCTGGCCGATGATGTACGCCTTCTCGCCCGCTTCGGCAAGCGCGGCAAGCGCCTTGTCCGCGTCGCCCTTTGCCACGGCAACCACAAGGCCCACGCCCATGTTGAAGGTGTTGTACATATCGCGCTCCGGGATGTTCCCCGCCTTTGAGATGACATCGAACACCGCCGGGACGGGCGCGGCAGCCTTTTCGATGTCGGCGTGGATGCCGTCTTTAAGCATGCGCGGGATGTTTTCATAGAAGCCGCCGCCGGTGATGTGGCTGATGGCCTTGACGTCGGCCGCAGCGGCCAGCTTCCGGATGGCCTTTACGTAAATGCGGGTCGGGGTCAGCAATTCTTCGCCGAGGGTCTTGCCAAACTCATCCATATAGCGGGAAACCGACTTCTCGTTGATGCCGAGGGTCTTGCGCACCAGGGAATAGCCGTTGGAATGGACGCCCGAGGAAGCGACGCCGATCAGCACATCGCCCGGAACCAGGCGGCTGCCGTCGATCATCTTCGGCTTATCGACCATACCGACCGAGAAACCGGCCACGTCGTACTCGTCCGCCGGGTAGAAGCCGGGCATTTCGGCGGTCTCGCCGCCGACCAGCGCGCAGCCCGCCTGACGGCAGCCCTCCGCGATGCCCGAAACGATGCTTGCGACCTTCGCCGGGACGTTCTTGCCGACCGCGATGTAGTCGAGGAAGAACAGCGGCTGCGCGCCGCAGCACGCGATGTCGTTGACGCACATGGCCACCGCGTCGATGCCGATGGTGTCGTGCTTATCCATCAGGAAGGCCAGCTTGAGCTTGGTGCCCACGCCGTCGGTGCCGGAGACCAGGACCGGCTCCTGCATGCCTTTGAAATCCGGGGCGAACATGCCGCCAAAGCCGCCGAGGCTGCCCAGGACGCCCGGGATGAAGGTGCTCTCCACCATGGGCTTCATGAGCTTTACGGATTCATACCCCGCGACAACGTCAACGCCCGCGGCCTTGTAGCTTTCAGAACGGCTCTCACTCATAATTCGATCTCACTTTCAAACATATTTTTATCGACCTGCTCGGGTACGTCCATCGGGTATTCCCCGGTGAAGCATGCGTCGCAGAATCCGAGCTTACAGTTTAACGCGATGCGGCGGGTGGCCTCCACGGACAGGAAACCGAGGCTGTCCACGCCGATGATCTGGCGCATTTCCTCGACCGTGCGCCCGTGGGCGAGCAGCTGGGTGCGCTCCGGGATATCGGTGCCGAAAAAGCAGGGATGGCGGAACGGGGGCGCCGAGATGCGCATGTGCACCTCTTTCGCGCCCGCGTCGCGCACCAGCTTCACAAGGCGCGCGCAGGTGGTGCCGCGGACGATCGAGTCGTCGACCATGATGACGCGCTTGCCGTTCACGGCTTCGCGCAGCGCGTTCAGCTTCAGACGTACCGAGCGCTCGCGCTTCGACTGGCCGGGCTGGATGAACGTGCGGCCGATGTAGCGGTTTTTAATCAGGCCCACGCCGTACGGGATGCCCGAGCACTTGGCGTAGCCGATCGCGGCCGGGATGCCCGAGTCGGGCACGCCGATGACCACGTCCGCGCCGACCGGGTGCTCGATGGACAGGTATTTGCCGGCTTCCTGACGGGCCAGCTCGACCGAACTGCCGTCGATGACCGAGTCCGGGCGGGCGAAGTAAATATACTCAAAGACGCAGGCCGCGGTCTTGCAGGTTTCCTTCGCATGCAGGGAACGGATTTCGCCGTTCTCGACCACAACGACCTCGCCCGGCTCGATATCGCGGACGAATTCCGCGCCAAGCGCGTCGAGCGCGCACGACTCGGAAGCAAAAATAATCACGCCGCCTTCGGCCTTGCCCATACACAGCGGGCGCATGCCGCGCGGGTCGCGCGCCGCAATCAGCTTGCGCGGGGACATAATGCACAGCGAGTAGGCGCCCTTGACCACGCCCATGGTGGAGAGCACCGCGTCCTCAATGGAGCCGCACTTGAGGCGCTCGCGGACGATGGTGTAAACCAGCACCTCGGTGTCCGAGGACGAGCGGAAAATGCCGCCCGTGGTCTCAATCTCGCGGCGCAGTTCGCCGGCGTTGACCAGGTTGCCGTTGTGGGCCACCGCGAGGTTGCCTTTGACATGGGTGATGGACAGCGGCTGCGCATTTTCGCGGTGCGGGTCGCCGGTGGTGGAATAGCGGACATGGCCGATGGCCATCTGCCCGGGCATGGAATCCAGGACCTCCTGGCCAAACACATCGTTGACCAGCCCGATGTCCTTGTGGCACTTGATGACGCCGCGGTTGTTGACCGCAATGCCGCAGGCCTCCTGCCCGCGGTGCTGCAATGCGAACAGCGCGGTGTAGGCTTCATGGGCCGGGCTGAGGTTCACGCCCTCCGGGACATAGATACCAAATACGCCGCATTCCTCGTGGACAGCATCGCCGTCAAACGGGGTGCGGGACAGTTTTTTCATCGTATATTTCATGGGTTTACCTCGACTTGGTGCGCAGGCCGCCCTCCAAAACCGGGGAACGGCGCATGGGGATTGGGATACAGCGTTTGAACGACGCTGAGAATGAAGTTGTGTTTTTATTCCCGGCCGTTCCAGCAGTAGGTGCAGACCTTATCGCGGTCGATGCCGATGGCCTCGAGCAGGCCGTCGAGCGACTGGTAGCCAAGCGAATGGAAGCCGAAATCCTCACAGATTTTCTTCAGCATGCACTGGCCGCGCTCGGTGTCCGCGTTTGCATACTCCTCGAGATGCTTCTGGCCTTCGTCGCCCTCCAGCTCCTGAATGGTGCGACGGGACAGCAGCTCCATCTCGGAATTGGAGGAGGAAAAATTCAGGTATTTGCAGCCATACATAATCGGCGGGCAGGCCGAGCGCATGTGGACTTCGGTTGCGCCCGATTCGTACAGGAATTCAACGGTTTCACGCAGCTGGGTGCCGCGCACAATGGAATCGTCAACAAACAGCAGCTTTTTGCCCTCGATCAGCTCGGGCACCGGGATCTGCTTCATTTTGGCCACCTGGTTGCGCACCTTCTGGTTGGCGGGCATAAAGGAGCGCGGCCAGGTGGGCGTGTATTTGATAAACGGCCGGGCAAACGGGACATGGCAGGCGTTGGCGTAGCCGATGGCATGCGGGATGCCGGAATCGGGCACGCCGGCAACGTAATCGATGTCCTGTGCAAGGCCGCGCTTCTGGTCGGCCTTTGCCATGATTTCGCCGTTTTTATAGCGCATGACCTCGACGTTTTTGCCCTCGTAATTGGAATTTGGGTATCCGTAATAGGTCCACAGGAAGGAACAGATTTTCATCTTACGTCCTGCCGGGGAAAGCGTTTCCCAGCCGTCCGCAGTAATCTTTACGATCTCGCGCGGGCCAAGCTCGTAAGCATCCTCATAGCCGAGTTTGTGATACGCAAACGATTCAAACGAAACGCAGCAGCCATCCTCGCCCTTGCCGATGAGCACCGGCAGGCGGCCCAGGCGGTCACGGGCGGCGAGAATGCTGCCGTCGCCGGTCAGGATGAGGATCGTGGCCGAGCCTTCGATCTGCTCCTGTGCGTGGCGGATGCCGGAAACCAGATCGTTCATCTCGTTGATCAGCGCCGCGACCAGCTCGGTCTGGTTGACCTTCCCGGAACTCATGGCCATAAACTGATGGCCGTGGTCGGAGAAATAGCGGCTGACGAGTTCTTCCGCGTTGTTGATGATGCCGACCGTGGTGATGGCGTACAGGCCGAGGTGCGAGCGCACCAGCAGCGGCTGCGGGTCGGTATCGCTGATACAGCCGATGCCGCTGCACCCGTGGAAATCGCGCAGGTCGTCCTCGAACTTGGTACGGAACGGGGTGTTTTCAATGTTGTGAATCTGGCGCTGGAAGCCGGTTTCGGCGTCATGGATGATCATGCCGCCTCGCTTGGTGCCAAGATGTGAGTGATAGTCTACGCCGAAGAAAATATCCAGTACGCAGTCCCGCTTGGAGACCGCGCCAAAAAATCCTCCCATTCGATGCTCCTTCTGTGTTGTGTGATTTTAAAACCGCAGCCGTCCCAAAACAAGCCGGGGCTTGTTTTCCGGCGCAGGCGGGCAGGCCGGCCGGTTGGTACCGTCCGCGCGGGGCGCTGACCGCCGAAAACGGGGTTTGCGCGTTTGGGCGGGAGTTGGGCCCCCGCTGCCCGCGGAAACCGTATGCTTTGTTTTTGCGCGGGCTTTTCCGGCATCCGGCTATCGCGCGGGGCGCTGACCGCCGGATGCCGCGTCGAGGCTACGCAACCTGCCACCGGCAGGTTGCTCATGGGCGAACTTATTCGCCCATGAGGCGGCGCATCACTTCCTGATACGCCTCCTCGACGCCCCCCATATCGCGGCGGAAGCGATCCTTATCCAGTTTCTCCTTGGTGTCTTTGTCCCACAGGCGGCAGGTATCCGGGGAAATCTCGTCGGCGAGGATGATGGAGCCGTCCGAGGTCTTGCCGAACTCCAGCTTGAAATCAACCAGAATGACGTTCAGCTTATCAAAATACGCCTTCATTACCTCGTTCACCTGGAACGCCATGGCCTTGATCTTCTCGATCTCCTCTGCGGTCGCCAGCCCCAGCGCCATTGCATGGTAATCGTTGATCAGCGGGTCGCCTAGGTCGTCGTTCTTGTAGGAGAACTCGATGGTCGGCCGGGCGAATACGATGCCTTCCTCCACGCCGTAACGCTTGGCAAAGGAACCGGCCGAAATGTTGCGGATAATCACCTCCAGCGGCACGATGGAAACCTTTTTCACCACCGTCTCGCGCTCGCTGAGCTGCTCCACAAAGTGGGTGGGCACGCCCTGCTTCTCAAGGATCTGGAACATATGGTTGCTCATGACGTTGTTGATGACGCCCTTGCCGGCAATGGTGCCCTTCTTCTCGCCGTTGAAGGCGGTTGCGTCATCCTTATAGTCGACAATGTAAAGCTCCGGGTCGTCGGTTGCAAACACCTTCTTGGCCTTGCCTTCGTAGAGCTGTTCTTTCTTCTGCATGATCGTTTTCTCCTTTATCTATCGGTTTTTTGAAATCAGTTGTACTGTGCGCGGACTTTTTCGTCCTTTGCGGCGACCTCTGCGGCCATGTTTGCCTTAAAAGCCGTGAGCTTGTCCGCAAGCTCCGCGTCGCTGACCGCCAGGATCTGCGCGGCCAGGATCGCGGCATTTTCCGCGCCGTCGATGGCGACCGTCGCCACCGGGATGCCCTTCGGCATCTGCACGATGGAAAGCAGGCTGTCCATGCCGCCCATCACGCTTGTGCCCATCGGCACGCCGATGACCGGAAGGGTGGTGTATGCGGCCAGCACGCCGCCCAGATGCGCGGCCTTGCCCGCCGCCGCGATGATCACGCCGAAACCGTCCGCAGCCGCGTTCTTTGCCAGCTGCTCGGCAGCGGCCGGGGTGCGGTGCGCCGAAATGACGCGCACATCAAACGGGACGCCGAATTCCGCGAGCTTGTCCGCGCATTTGCCCATCACCTTGAGATCGCTGTCCGACCCCATGACGATACAAACCTTTTTCATAAAAATCCTCCCAACCAGAAAAATATATCGTTTGACCAAAACAAAATGCAGGATACCTCGGTATCCTGCATATACGTCATTTGCATGCAGAAATGCCTGCACCGGTGCCGTCCTTCTGCTTTTGCTTTTTCAAACAAACACGACCGCGCAGCATGACGACACTCCTTCCTTGCAGTCCATTTCACACGTTTACACCCTTATTTTATCGGCAATCGCCGCGTGTTTCAAGCGTTTCGCGCCCTATTTTCAAAAATCATCGACTTGCCCAAAACCAAACGAACATTTGCGCATGGCTTTGTGTTTTTTCCTACCCGCTTTATGCATCTTCACCGAGCAGCTCCCGCGCCGCATGGACGTTTTGACGCTCGCGCTCGCGCAGCATGGCCGCGGTCTGGCGCACTTCGCTGTCCAAAGCGCCGGTCACGCACTCGTCGATCAGCGGCCGGAGCTTGTCCGCCGTGACCTCGCGCAGCTGGATACAGGTGCGGCTGCCGATGTATTTTAAGAAGCCGTCCACCTTGATGTCGTAGCTCATGCCGATGACCGGCACGCCAGCCGCGGCGGAGAACATGAGCGAATGCAGGCGGATGCCGATCACCGCTTCCATGCGGGCGAGGATCCCGATCGTGGTCTCAATGCTCTGCCGCTGGGTGACCATATAGTGCGGGCAGGAAAGCTTGCCGCCCAGGAGCTCGGCGGGCATGAGGTCGGAAGGGTATTCAATCGGCACAAACAGCGGGGTCAAGCCGTATTTTTCATAGGCGTATTCGGCGGCGGCCACAACCTCGTCCATCACGTCGTCGAGACCCTTCCAGTACCGCAGGCCGAAGCCGATGTATTTGCCGTCCGCCGGGATGCCGCACTGCTCGAGCGCGTTGTCCACCAGGGCCTCCGAGGCGGGCTTCAAAATAATCGTCGGGTCGGCGGACAGGCGGATATCCGGCCTCACGATGCCCATGCGGGTCAGCTCGCCGCGCGAGAGGTCGTCGCGCAGGGTGATGATATCGACGGCGCGGTTGATCGTCCGGGCAGCCAGCGCGCGGTTGCCCGGCTTGCGGATGGGGCCGATGCCGCAGCCGTACATCATGACCTTGCAGCCGAACCGTTTGGCATAATCGAGCGTAAGCAGGTAATAGCGCAGCGAGCGCGTGGAGGTCACGTCCTGCATCAGGCTGCCGCCGCCGTTGATATACAGGGACGAATGCCGGAACCCGCGCAGCACCTGGTCAAACCGGAACGTATAAATCGCGCCCGTGCGGTAGATGAGGCGGGTTTCCTTCGGGCGGCGGGACATGACCGTGATGCGGCGGTCGGGGTCGATTTCGCGCATTTCCTGCACAATCGCTTTTAAAATCGCGTCGTCGCCCGCGTTGCCCTTGCCGTAAGCGCCGCAGATGACAATGCCGTCGCGGCGGCTCTTCGGCCGGGCGAACCGCCGGATGACCATGCGGTAGTTCTCCTCCTGCGTGCGGCACATGGTGCGCAGGGAGAATTCCCGGTCGGCCTTTTCGTAAAGCCGTGCGGCGAACGTCTTCCGCTTTTCCGGGTCGCGCGCAAAGGTGAGCAGGTGCTTCGTCAGCGCCTCGTGGTCGCCCGGCTGGAAGATAAACCCGTTTTCGCCGGTATCGATCAGCTCGCTCATACCGCCCACATCCGAGCAGATGGTCGCGCAGCCCTCGCGGATGCCCTCAAGGATGGAATACGGGAAGGTTTCCGAGACCGAGGTGAGCAGGTTGACGTCCATGGACGCGAAAAATTTGTCGATGGGCGACACCCAGCCGCAGAAGGTCACGCGGTCGGCAATGCCGTAATCCGCAACCAGGCGGCGCAGCTTAGGCTCATCCTCGCCGTCGCCCGCGAGGAACAGGCGCAGCCGAGGCTCTTCCTTCACCGCGCCCGCAAAGCCCTTGACGCAGGTAAAGATATCCTTCACGGCGGTCAGGCGGGCGGCGATGCCGCACAGGATGTCGTCCGGCTGGATCTCCACGCCCCACTGCTCCTTGATACAGGCCGCGCGGTCGAGGCCCTGCACCGGCGCGGTGAAGTCCATGCCGTTGTAGATGACGCACATACGCTCCGGGTCGAAGCCGCGGGAAATCAGCGTGCGCGCCATGCGGTCGGCCACCGGCTGATAAAAATCCATAAAGCGCAGCGCAATGGCGTTGAGCGTGCCGCGCGTATACTGCTTGAAGGGCGCTCCCATGTAATCGAGCCGGTAGTCGGAGTGCACGGTGGTCATGAGCGGGATTTTCCGTTTGGCGCGCACCATCGCGCCGATCAGGTTGGCCTTGGAGCCGTGGGTGTGGATGACTTCGGGCCGGAACTCATCCACAAGCGCGAGCACCTTGTCCCGGCAGGTATAGGGGTTCATATATTCATACACCTTGACGTTCAGGCCGCGGGCCGCTGCTTCCTTGGGGAACGGGCCGTCGCGGAAGCTGACGAGGCACACGTCGTTTTGGGCGCTCAGCGCCTGCACGAGCGTCATGATATGGGTTTTCGCGCCGCCGACGTCGCCGCCGCCCATCATCTGTAATATCCTCATGTATTTCCTCCATCCGCCCCGTGAGACGGGTTATTTTTCTCTTCCTATATTATACACGTTTTCGCCGGCTTCGCAACGCCTGCGCGGCAGTTCTGGACAGCATCCGACGCCTATGCTATACTGGATTTGGCGCTGTCATTCCCAGCGGCGGGCGGTTGACCACTCCCTTGCGAAAGGGGGTGATCGCTTTTGTGGCATAAGGTTCTTCGAATCCTTCTATGCATAGCCTTTTGGCTGTACATATTTACCATAAACGCAAGATAACCGCCCAGATCCTACCCTGAGCGGTTATCATTCTGATAATAGACTCAATGGGGTCAGCCGTCTGCCGGCAGCGCCCTTTGTATACTTAATTATATCATTCTCCCCGCTCACCGTCAAGGCAGGGGCATTTTTTCATTTCCCCTATTGTCCTGTATATTATTTCATGATATAATGGGAGCAGGAAAACAAAAATGCGGCAGCTGTGGGGTGCTCACACCACCCCACAGCCTGCGCAGGTGACGATCCCACCATACACAGCAGCAATACTGCACCACAAACACATTATACGCGATTTTGTGAGAATTCACAAGGGACTTTCGCAAAATAATGCTTGCAGGGTGCTGTTTGCAAGTTCGCATTTTTCTTATGTGAATTCGCCGTGTGTGGCGCTGTCCTCTCAGTGCACCTGCACGGCTTTTTGTTTTCCGAAGGCGGTGCGGGAGGAATGGTAGCTTCCTCCCCTGCCCCGCCGGCGGAAAATTTTGCCCACATCTTTCCAAGTAAAGGCCGGGGCCATCGTGCCCTGGTCTTTTTTTGCCGTTTGCCGCCTTTTTTTCATCTATATTTCAATTTTTGCGCCTTCGTTGCAATCCACGCCGCGATATGGTAGACTAAAATGTAATATTTCCAACCAAAGGGGCTTCTCCCATGTCTGAAAAAAACACAATGACGCGCAACGCCATGCTGTTCCTGCCCGCCAAGGTGCTCGAAGGCGTGCTGCTGCTGATGATGTCGTCGCTTTACACGCACATCTTCACCAAACCGGCCGCGGGCGCGTTCGGCTTCGTGCAGCAGACCATGAACTTCGCCTATCTGCTTGTGGCCGCGTGGATGGCGAACTCTTCCACGCGCTACGCCGCGGAAGAGTACAAGCGGGACAAGGCGGGCGGGCTGCTTTCCACCATGACGGCCGTGTACCTCGTTCTCGGCGCCGTGGGCGTGGCGGGCTGCGCCGTGCTCGGCGCTGCGACCGGCGACGGGCGTTTCCTGCCCGGCTCCATCATGTTCTGCACCTACACCGCGTTCACCATCCTGATCGGCACGCTGGTGCAGCTTGACCGTGTCAAACCCGCCATCCTTTTTTCCCTGCTTTCGGCTTCCCTGAAGCTGATTGTCGCCATCATTCTGGTGGGCGGCAAGAGCAATTTCCCCGACCCGACCCCGGCTTTTGCGGCGAACATCGTCGCGGACGGCGCCGGCGCCATCGGCGCGCTGTTCGCGCTGGGCATGCCGTCGGTCGTGCGACTGCGCCGCGCGTCCCGCGCCATGCTGCAAAAGCTGCTCGCCTACGGCGTGCCGCTGATGGGCGTGGCGCTGTGCTCCGGGCTGCTGACCCTCTTCGACCGCTTCTACATCTACGGCGTGTTCGGGGACGCGACCGGCGGCGTCTATTACTATAACAGCTCCATCCCGAACTCGGTGTTCACCATGCTTTCGGTCGGCGTGCTGCGCGGCGTGTATCCGGCCGTGCTGCGCGCGTGGAACGAACGCAGCCATGACGAAGCCAAGGTGCTGCTCGGCGCGGGCGTGCGGCTGTATCTGCTGGTGGCCCTGCCCGCGGCCTTCGGCCTTGCGGCGGTGTCCGGCACATTCTGCCGCGTGTTTTTCGCGGAGGGCTATGACGCGGGCGCGCCGGTCATTTGGATGACCGCGTTTGCCATGGTCTTTATGGGCCTGACCGAATACGCAAACAAGGGCTATGAGCTGGAGCAGGACACGAGGCCCGTGCTCTCGAACTGCGCCATCGCCATGCTGGTCAAGATTGTGTCGAGCATTGTGTTCGTGCAGCTCATGGGCTTTACGGGCGGCGCGATGGGTTCGGTCGTCGCGTTTGCGGCCTATTTTTTCCTGACCGCTTTCCGCGTGCGCAAGTATTTCATGTGGCGCGTCCCACTCGGCTCGTTTGTACGCATTCTGGTTTCCGCGGCGCTGTGCGGCGCAGCCGCCTTTGCCTGCACCCGCCTGCCTGTGGGCAATTTCGTGCGGCTGGCGCTGGCCATTGCGGTGGGCGCGTGCGTGTACGCGGCCTGCCTGATCGCCTCCGGCGAAGCCAGGGAAGAGCTGAAAAGCCTGCTCAAAAAACGGAAACGGAACTAGTGAAGACCCCCGGAAACCGGGGTTTTAGCTTGTCGAAAAAGCTCCCCACGCCACAGCGCGTATAAAATTCTCAAAAAAGTCAGGACATGTGCCTGACTTTTTTGACAACAAGAGTTTTGAAATGGCTCATTTATGCGCCTTTTCAAAACTCCCTCGCCCAGAGCCATTTATGGCGGCGGGCGTACTTGTCGAAAAACTGTAGTTTTTCGACAGTCTGGACCCCCGGGCAACCGGGGTTTTTCTGCCTTTTTCCGGCATCTTCAGTTTTTCCCTTGCAAATGTCGCAAATGGGCGTATAATATTCTGCGGATAACAATTCGACTGCTTATCAGCGGTCGCTGGAACAGGAGGCCTTTTCCCTTGAATGATCTTCGTGAGCTTGGCGTCATCCTTGCTTTATGCGCGGCGGGCGACGTCCTCTCCACCCTCATCGGCGGCGCGCTGCCGGGCAATGTGCTCGGCATGATGCTGCTGCTCGTGCTGCTCGTCACCCGGGTGCTCAAATCGCGGCATATTGAGCATGCCGCGGACTTTTTTCTGAAAAACATGGCGATTTTCTTTTTGCCGGTCAGTTTGGGCATTCTGGAGCTGTACGCCGACCTGCACAGCCAGCTGGCATCCATTCTTGCCGTTTGCGTACTGACCACTTTTATCACCGCATTCGTCACCGCAGGCACCGTACACCTGGTGCTCCGGCTCCAAAAGCGCAGCGCAAAGGCTCGCGAGCGCGGCTGCCACACCGCCGCTTCCACAGACCTGCCGCGTCCTGCGTTTTTGTCCCGCGGCCAAGAAGGGGGCGAGGAATGATGCGCGACGCGCTCTCCACGCCGGTTTTCTATCTGGCGCTCACCCTGCTCGCCTTTGCCGCCGGCCAATGGGTCAACAAAAAAACTGGTTCCCCGATTGCCAATCCCCTGCTCATCGGGTGCATCCTCGTGGGCGCATACCTGATCCTTTTCCGCGTGCCGCTTGACGAATACAACGAGGGCGGCGGGTTCCTGACCCTGTGCCTGACCCCGGCCACCATTTCGCTCGCCCTCCCGATCTACCGCCAGCTGGAGGTGCTCAAAAAACACCTGCTTCCCATCCTTGTCGGTGCGCTGGCGGGTTCTGCCGCCAGCATCGGCAGCGTATACCTGTTTGGGAAGCTCTTCGGGCTGGACCGCCAGATGATCTTCTCGCTGCTGCCGAAATCGGTGACCACGCCCATCGGGGTGGCGCTGAGCCAGTCCATGGGCGGCCTGACGGCAGTCACCTCGCTCGCCATTGTCTTTACCGGCATCGTGGGCGCGGTCTTTCTGCCCACGGCGCTCAGGCTCCTCGGCATCAAGCATCCGGTCGTCACCGGCATCGCCATTGGCACCGCCTCCCATGCGGTCGGTACCTCGCGCGCGCTGGAGCTCGGCGAGGTTGAGGGCGCAATGAGCGGCCTTGCCATCGGCATCTCCGGCCTGATCACCGCAGTAATTCTTTCGGTTTGCTCGGCAGTGCTGCTGTAGAAAATGCCCCCGTTTCTTTTCTGAGAAACGGGGGTAATTCTATATTCCTCGCTTGCGGGATTCCTCATCTCTGGTTTTTCGCCAGAAGATGCGCTCGACGAGGGCGGTGAAGCCCCCGAAACATGCTAAGCATTGTATTTTGCCCTTTCTTTTCTCCCGGATCGAAATGCGGCGCAAAGCGCCCATATTTTGCAAATTTCGGGCGCTTTTGCGCATGAAAAAGCGAGCCTGCCGCCGCGTCTGCGGCAGGCCCGCCTTTTTCGGGTAATCGGATTTAAATCTCCACAATCTTACCGGTCTTCCACGCTTCCGTGGTCGCAAAGCCGATCCTGGTGGATCTGGTGCCGTCGTAAACGGTCACGCCGGGCTTGCGGCCGGTCAGCGCACAGTCAACGAACTCTTCCATTTCCAGACGATAGGCGTCTGCAAAGCGCACGCCGAAGTTCTCGACACACTCGGTGACGACGCCGTGCTTGTCGTACAGGACCGCCAGGTTCTTGGCCGGTACCGGGCTGATACGGATAGAACCCTCCGTGCCAACGACCTCGGTCTCGATATGGTAGCCGTGCGGCGCGGTGCGGCCAACGTGGATGGTGCCGATGGCGCCATTGTCAAACTTATAGGTTGCTACGCCGGTCTCATCGTCGCCCGCTTCCCGGAACTCCGGATGTTTGAAGGTCGCGCCGAGTGCGTAAACCTCGGTCGCCTCCGCGCCGAGGAACCAGCGCATCAGGTCGATGTCATGGATGGCCATATCGATGAAGATGCCGCCCGAGGTAGGTGCGAAGCGGATAGAGCCTTCGACCGTGGCTTCCGGGTCGATGCCGGTCGCCTTTACCATGTACGGGGTACCGATTGCGCCCGCCTCAATCTTTTTCTTGGCGTATGCATAGGATGGGTCAAAGCGGCGCATGAAACCGAGCACAAAGGTCAGTTCCGGATGGCGTTCCACCGCCTCCTCCGCGAGCCTGCACTCTTCAAGCGTCACGCCGAGCGGCTTGTCGGAGAAAACATGCTTGCCCGCGTCCAAAGCCGCGGCAATCTGCCAGCAGTGCTCGGATGAGGTGGTGACAATCGCGACTGCGTCAATGTCCGGGCTTGCAATCATCTCCTTATAATCGGTGTAGACCTGCTGCACGCGCAGTTCCTTCTGTGCATACTCCAGTTCCGCGGGCATAATCGAGCAGGCTGCAACCAGCTCTGCGCCCGAAATTTTATTTGCAAGATTATTTGCATGGACCTTTCCCAGACGGCCAAGGCCCGCAATACCAACGCGCAATTTTTTCACGGCAATACCTCCATTAATACACAAACAGCAGCTATTCTTGCAACTATTCTTACGTTTTTAACTGTCTCAATTGTAGTGCAGCGCCCCTGGAAAGTCAATGATTTCAAAATAAGTTCGGGAAACTGCCTCATTTGGGTTTGGTTTTTTTATGAAGTTCGCTGAACTTACTTTATCTGAATTGAGCGAAATTTCTGTGCCCTGTGCTTTTTTCCGTGACATATACACAAGAACCTGATATAATGGCAAAAAGGAGGATTTACCATGAAGCCTACCATCCTCAGCCTTGCCCGCATGTGCGGCGTGTCCCGCGGCACGGTCGACCGCGTGCTCAACGACCGGCCTTATGTCAGCCCCGAAGTGCGAAAAAAGGTGCTGCGCGCCGTGCAGGAGACCGGTTATGTCCATCCGCGCTCAGCCGCGCCCTCCGACCACGCGGCACAGATTGGCTTTCTGGTTGCAAAATGGGAAAATGATTACTTCCGCCGACAGACCGAACGCGGCATCCGCCGCGCCGGGCGCGCCCTGCGCCCAGGCGAGCTATTGCTTCAGGTGGAGACCATGGGCAGCCGTTCCGACCGGGAATACATCCAGCGCATCGACCATCTGCTGGAAAACGGAGCGGCCGGGATCATCCTCAATGCAGCCGACAATGTGCTGCTCCGCACCAAAATTGACGATCTGGCGGCACAGGGCGTGCCCGTAGTGACCTACAATTCCGACCTCCCCACGAGCCGGCGGATATGCCATGTCGGGCAGGATCTCGCAAAAAGCGGGCAGGTTGCCGCCGGGCTGCTCGCACGCAGCCTGGGCCCGCGTGACAAAATCCTCGCGGTCACTGGAAATTTAGAATTTTTGTCGAACCGCAGCCGTGTGGAAAGCTTCTACGCCCATGCCGCCTCGCTCGGCATTGGGGGCGACCGCGTGCAGCTCGCCCAGTGCTTTGAACGGTATGACCTGACCTATGACGCGGTGTTGGAAGCCCTGCAGCGCGATAGCAGCGTGCGCGGGGTCTATATGGGCACCGAAAGCGTTCCCGCCTGCATGGATGCGATTAAGAAAGCCCACCTGCGTTATAAGGTGCACGTGGTGGCCAACGACCTGACCCAGCCCGCCATCCGCGGCCTCAAGACCGGTATGCTCGATTTTGTGGTCGAGCAGGACTTTTCCACGCAGGCCTACGAGGCGATTCTGGTCATGTACGCCCTGCTTGCACACAACCGGCCGCCCAAAACAGCGGTGCGCTATGTGGAAACCAGCATTTATACCAAAGAGCTGCTCTAAACGAAAACAGCCGTCCCGGCCGGGACGGCTGTTCCTTATTCTGCATGCACCAGCGAAAGATTACGCTGATAGTCCTCTCCCCACTGGGTCATGGCGTCAAGAATGGGGCGCAGGCTGCGCCCAGCCTCGGTCAGCGAATATTCGACGCGGGGCGGCATTTCGGCATAAGCGGTGCGCGTGACCAGACCGTCGGCCTCCATCTCGCGCAGGTTGCTGGCCAGCACCTTCTGCGTAATCGCACCCACCGATTTTTTTAGTTCGCCAAAACGCCGCGTCCCGCCCATCAGGTCACGGATAATCAGTATTTTCCAACGGTTGCCGATCAGCAGCAGTGTGGTTTCCACTGGACAGGTAGTTTTCCTCGTCATTGCATTCCTCTCGCTTTCCACAATCCGACAGTCCCATACCATCCGGCGCCGGCTCCACCCGGTGGCGCACGCTCTCCCTTGTGCGCACAGCCTTTGGTATCCTCCAGGAAACTTAGTATCAAAAATGCTGTTTTCCAGAGATATTTTATGGTTCTATTATACGTCATCCTGTGGTTTTCGGCAACATTTTTTCCATATTATCGAAATGCAGGCAATTAAAAAAACGCGCTCTACGAGCGCGTTAGCTTGTCGAAAAAGCTCCCCGCGCCACAGCGCGTATAAAATTCTCAAAAAAG
>URFQ01000011.1 GCA_900547195.1 uncultured Butyricicoccus sp. | reverse complement strand
GCCCTATTGGGAGTCTATCTTTTTTCCTCCTCCTTCGCCATAAAACTACATTTTTCCTCGGCGTTTTCTTTCATTTTATCATTGACGCTGACAATGTGATATAATCAAACTATGAAAAAAGCAGCCCAAAAGGGCTGCTGAAATGGAGAGAAACCCGGCAATTTTGATTCCGTTTGGCTTCCATCCGATGGAAAGTCTCTGTTTTTCCTTCTGATTGGGCCAAAACTTCATAAAAGTTGATGGTTTTTCTCAAAAACTTGTTATTAAGCGGTGAAAACCGCTTGATATAGGGCAAAAAACGGAATATCCACATGTGGAAGGTTTTCCGTCGTGGAAAAGAGAGAAATGCCACAAAAACATCCACAACGAAGCGGCACAGACGCAAAAAGAGAGGGAACCGGTTTCCCGATTCCCTCTCGAAAAGTGCTTGATTATCCGGCTTGGATTAGCCGAAGTAGCGCTCTAGCAGGCCCTTGAAAGCCTTGCCGTGGCGGGCCTCGTCGCGAGCCATTTCATGCACAGTGTCGTGGATGGCGTCCAAATTTGCGGCCTTAGCGCGCTTTGCCAAATCGGTCTTACCAGCGGTAGCACCGTTTTCGGCCTCAACACGCATCTCAAGATTCTTTTTGGTGGAAGCAGTTACTACCTCGCCCAGCAGCTCTGCAAACTTCGCAGCATGCTCGGCCTCCTCATAAGCGGCCTTCTCCCAGTACAGGCCGATCTCGGGATGGCCTTCGCGATGTGCAACGCGAGCCATTGCCAGATACATACCAACCTCGGAGCATTCACCCTCAAAGTTTGCGCGCAAGTCCGCTTTAATATCTTCCGGAACATCAGAAGCTACGCCAACAACATGCTCCGCAGCCCAAGTTTTCTCCTCGCCCTGCGCGATGAACTTGTCCGCACCAACATGGCATACCGGGCACTCTGCCGGAGCAGCGTCGCCCTCATAAACATAACCACAAACAGAACATACGAACTTCATAATCATATTCCTCCTTAAAATATCCAATTAATTTTATAAAAAAATTAATTTATCGTGTTTATCTCCGGCGTACAGGGCAAAAACTGATCCAATGTAATTTGATACAGATCTTCACGCAACCGCTGATTGACGGTACTAAATACTCTGCGGAAATTACAGTCCCGTTTTTGTGCAACCCTGGTACAGTCGAATTCGCCGGTAAGACAATGGTTGATCGCAATCGTACCATCAATACACTCAATAATCTCTCCAAAGCTGATCTCAGCCGGAGAACGATTGAGCATATATCCGCCATTGGCACCTTTGAAAGACTTGACAATATCGGCCTGAATCAGTTTGCGAAGAATCTTAAGGGCGAAACGCAACGTCACGCCGGTCGATTCCGAAATCTGCTTTGCACCGATCTTCTCACCGGAAAATGCCAGGCAGCAGGCTACACGGATTGCATAATCAGCTTCATGCGTAATCCGCATGTCATTCACCTCGCCTTTCGTTTACGATATTAGTATACTTTCTTCCATGCTGTTTGTCAATAGTTATCATTCATAAAGCGGAAAATTTTTTGTCTAAAAAATCAAAGAAAAGTAAAAATAATTGTTGACATTCCATCCCCTCACATGTATAATACATATTGTCGCTGAACAGAAGCGACAAATGAAAGCGGAAACGCGAGTGTGCTGGAACTGGTAGACAGGCACGTTTGAGGGGCGTGTGTCAATCGACGTACGGGTTCAAGTCCCGTCACTCGCACCACTTTTAATTAATTTTATACGCAGATGTGGCGGAATGGCAGACGCGCTAGCTTCAGGTGCTAGTGCTCGCAAGGGCGTGAGGGTTCAAGTCCCTCCATCTGCACCAAAGGCCTTACAGTTTTCCGTAAGGCCTTTTTGTCGTGTCTGAAAAACCTTTGGAAGCCTACTATTCGAGGGGCATTTTCATAAACAGATAGACAGGGTAAATGGTATTTATCGTCCACCCTGTCTGACAATGAAGAAGGTTAAATTAAACTAGAATTTCTGTTGGAAGCACATCAGGACCGATGCAACCTCCGCGCGCGTTGCGGTATCCTGCAGCTCCAGTGTCGTTGCCGCACGGCCGGAAACCAGGCCTTCTGCTATAGCCCAAGCAAGCGCAGGCTGTGCATATGCTGAAATTTGAGATGCGTCATTGAACGCGTTGAGCGCGGTGCTTTTCGAAATATCATAGCCCTTGAGCGTTGCATAACGGTATAAAATCGCCGACTTTTGCTCACGGGTGATGTTTGCATTTGGCGTAAACTCACAATAGCAGGGCGCATCTGTCCCTCCGGTTCCTGGCCTTCAAACAGTACGGTGTAGCCGAGTGCTTCCATGGCCTCCACCTCACCGGCATCCGCCGTACCCAGGACCCATTCGCAGCGCTGCTGCGTCCAGCCATCCCAGATCGATGCCTTTGACAACTCGCCGTCACTCTCAAGGTCAATTTTATTGATGCCAGTATAGAACGGTGTGGCTGCCGCCGCATCGTTTGCAAAGATGTTCTCCTCAATCACATTTAATGCCGTCAGCGCTTCGGTCAGCATGTCCGCATTGGCTGTAACATTCTTCTCGCTGAACTTATCCCGAAGCTCGTTCACGCAATTGACCAGCGTTGTCAGCGCTTCCTCCCATCTGCCCAATGCATTATTTTTTTGAAACAAAATTTGGTGATAAATCCCCATTTTGCTTTGCGGCGTTTCGCCTGCAACCGTTTCCCGCTATTTCAGCGGACAGAGCGCAATCCGTGAAGAAGCGCGCAAGAAAATCGAAACGGCCGCCAAAAAGACCGGATATTATCCGCCCGACAGCTACCGCAGCCGCCGAAAAAAAACAACTCGACCATTGTGGGGCTGCTCCCCCATTTGCGCCACACATTTTTTGCCGACATTCTGGAGGGCTGCGCCGGCAGGCGGACAGAATTCATAAAAAAACTGGCTTTTTTATCACGGATGAACACACCCCGCAAAACACGCTTTCGCTGATTCAGGCGTTGTCCTCCGTGGGCATCATCCTGCTGCATGAGAGCACGGAAGATCCCATATCCGATGCGCTCAGCCGGCAGAATATCCCCCATTGCCGTATGCGGTGCACTGGCGGTCGGTTGCCGCCTTTCTTCGGTGCACATTGACGACATAATGGCCACCTACGACGGCATGAACTATCTCATCGGGCTGGGGCACCCGAAAATTGGTGTGATTTCCGACAACATCCATACCATCAATTCAAGCTTCCAGCGCATCACCGGCTGCAAAAAGGCCATGGAGGACGCCGAGCTCATGCTGCCGGAAAGCCGCATCGTTCACGGCGGCCTGGCATTTGAAGCCGGTTATGACGGCGCGCGGCGGCTTTTGCAGCAGGCTCCGTAAACAAGCGCGGTATTCGCCTTCAACAACGACGCGGCAGCCAGTGTGGTCGTCAGCCTGCAAGACGCCGGAAAAAATGTCCCAAACGATATCTCTGTGCTTGGTTTTGATGACAACTCACTTGCTGCCAGAATCCGCCCACGCCTGACCACCGTGCATCAGCCGTTCGCCCTCATTGCACAAAAGAGTATTGAGCGTCTTCTGGAAATTCACAGAACTCATGATATGGCTTCGTTTACGTTGTCTTATGAGCTTGTGGAACGTGAAAGCTGCTGCTTAAATATAACAGGGTCTATCCATCCACCCTGGTAAGGAACGATGGCCGCCAAAATCTTCTGCACACCAGCCGGTTCGCCGTTTCGGCAATCTTTTGCATCGGGCAGTTTGCGCCGGTTTGATTTTGTGCAGTGCGCCGCTTTCCTTCTGCCCGCAAACGCAGTATAATAGAGACTGCTTATAATTGCAAAATAGAGACAGGATGGTGCTTTTATGCTTCAGGAAATCGCTCCTCATATTTATCACAACGAATTTCAATGTCCGGCGCCGCGAGATACCGACTTTGTCACCGTGTTTGACGGCCGCAGCGCCCTGCTTGACGGGAATAACTATCCCACCATCCAGATGCTCCGCGCTCTCGGCGTTCCGGACAGTGACTTTGTTTTTCTATTCACCATTGATAGTACAGCATTTTTCCTGCTCTGGGAGGTGACGGACGCGGTGCGCGCTGCGCTGACCGCGGCCAGTGTCGAGGCCTGCCGCACCATGGACGGTGCCTACATGCCGCTTGCGGGCGCAACTGCCCTGCACCTATTTCGCTGGTACAAGGCCAACCGCTACTGCGGCTGCTGCGGTTCGCCGGCCCGGCGCGACGGCAAAGAGCGCGCCATGCGCTGCACCGCCTGCAATGCTGTCGTGTATCCGTCCATCTCCCCCGCAATTGTGGTTGCCATCCGCGATGGGGATCGCATTGTGCTGACCAAGTATGCCGACCGTGAAACACCCCGCTATGCCCTGATTGCAGGTTTTGTGGAAATCGGGGAAACGCTTGAGGAGACCGTACGCCGCGAAGCCATGGAGGAGGTCGGCCTCAAGATCAAGAACATTCGATATCATGGCAATCAGCCGTGGGGCTTTTCGGGCACCCAGATGATTGGCTTTTGGGCTGACCTGGATGGAGACAGCACAATTACACTCGACCAAAACGAGCTGAAAGAAGGCGTATGGATGGAGCGTGCGAATGTGCCCGCAACGCCAAACGCCCTTGACCTGACGCACACCATGATGGAGTTGTTCCGAACGGGACAGGACCCCAGAGACGAATAAATGTCCCCCGGCAAAGCCGCAGGTGCAGAATTTTGTCATTACAAACGGTATTCACATGCTCTGCAAATGGAAAGTTTTCGGCCCCTTTGTGATTGTGTTTTTCGTATTGTAATGAGTCTGCCTAGGTCTTGTTCCTCCAAACGGCAACGAATCTGCCAATCACCGTCAAAAAAGGCGTCATGCTCCAGGTTTTTCATACCTTTTGTCACCTACAGCATATCAAACGTGTCCACAGAACGCAATCCAGGTCAAACCTATACATCCCTCCAAACGCAAACAGCCCGACCTTTACGAGTAAATGCAGACGCAGCATGCCCCCAGAACCCATACCCATGTTTGCTGCAAGGCCATCGCGGTTCTTTGCGGCCGCACAATAAAAGCAGCCCGGCACTTCTCAGGAAGCGCCGGGCTGTGTGTTTTGGGTCCGATCAATGCTTGTTGCAAAAATTATTGCCCCCAGGCCGCAATTTTTTCCGCCAGTTCATTGAGATAGATCCAACGTTCAGTCTTTTGCTCCATCGTTTGTGCGAGGGCCTGCTGCTCGTCCAGCAGCTTTTGCAGCTGCACATAATCGCTTCCAGCGGCGGCAATTTCCATTTCAAGCGTTTCCTGTCGTGCGGTCAAAGCTTCAATCTCTGCGTCGATAGTCTCAAATTCCCGCTGTTCCTTATAGGAAAAGCGCGGACGTGCGTTGGGAGCCGATGCCCGCGGCGCAGCTTTAGGCTTTTCCTTTTCTTTGGACACCGGCGCATCCGCGCGGCGCTTTTGTTGATACTCGGTAAACCCGCCGACATATTTGCAGGTTTCTCCGCCCTCGCGCACCTCAATTATGCGTTCAGCGAGTTTATCCAGGAAATAGCGGTCATGTGACACCGCAAGCACAGCCCCCGGAAAGCCCTCAAGATAGTCCTCCAAAATGGTAAGCGTCTCCACATCGAGGTCGTTGGTCGGCTCGTCCAGCAGCAGCACATCCGCGGGCTGCAAAAGCGTTGCGGCAAGGGCTGCACGTTTGCGCCGGCCTCCCGACAGCGAGCCCACGCGCTGGATACAATCGTAGATACCAAGCCGCATCAGCATAGCACGCGCTTCATAGTCCGCCGCTTCCCGTGCATCAGCCGGCAGCGAACGCAGCACCTGTTCGAGTACCGTGGCGCGCTCGTCCATCTCCGGATTTTGCGCCAGGTATGCCGCACGCACGCGCGGAAATCGCTGTACCGTGCCCTCATCCGGCTCCTCCGTGCGCGCCAGCAGGCGCAGCAAGGTGGACTTTCCCGTACCGTTGATCCCGATGATCCCAATCTTATCGCCACTGTCGACATAGAGCGATGCATCGTTCAGCAGTTGCCTCAGGCCATAATTTTTGCAGACATGCTCGGCTGCGATCAGCATAGACTCTCCCTTCTGGACAAAATGCGCTGCCCATATCGTTTTTCTAATATGGTATCATACCACAAAAACAGTGGGGATGCAAACCGCAGAGAGGACAATCTTGCAGTTTGCGGTCATTCATGATAAAATATTGAGGTAAGTACAAAATTTCCATTTGAGAAATTGTATGTAAGGAGGCGATTTTTTGCCTGTTGCAGCCCCAAAACAGATCCTCCACGCCGCCACGCCCGATCGCTATCCTGTACTGGATACCCTGCGCGGTCTGACCTTGGTTGAGATGATCCTGTACCATCTTTGTTATAATCTGAACTATATTTTTGATGTGCCATTGCCCTGGTTTCAGTCGGCGGGCGCGCACTTCTGGCAGTTTTGCATCTGCGGGACGTTCCTGCTGCTCGCCGGGATCTGCACCCATCTGACCCGCAGGCCGTTCCGGCGTGCGCTGCGCGTGGGAAGCGCGGCACTGGCCGTCACATTGGCTACATATTTTTTCATGCCAAGCGAACTGATTGTATTTGGCATTTTGCACTGTATGACTTGGTGCCTGTTGCTTTTTGCTGTTGCACAGCCTCTTTTGCGCAAATTTTCTACCAGAACCGGGCTTGCGGCCAGTCTTTTTCTGCTGGCGGCAACCTATCATGTGCCGCAGAAACACCTGTTTTTTGAACCCTTCTCCGTCCCACTGCCGCAGTCGTGGTATGTGTCGTACTGGCTGTCCGTGGTTGGGCTGTTATCTCCTGATTTTGTTTCGGCCGATTATTTTCCGATTTTCCCATATTTCTTCCTGTTTCTAACCGGACATTTTCTCGGCCGCGGACTCAGCCATCTGCCGAAATCGGTCAAGTCATTTTCCGTCCCGCCGCTTACCTGTCTGGGACGGCACAGCATGGCGGTTTATCTGCTGCATCAGCCGCTGCTGTACGGCGTCATGCAGCTTATTTTTGGCTAACCAGCCATTTTGTCGGAAAACGTAACACAAATGACTCTTTACAATTATTTTAAGACGTGTTACCATATTACTACACACGGGAAAGGAGTCTGTCATGGCAAATAAAACCGGCACCAAACAAGTTACTGCAAATAAAAAAGCCTGGCACGACTACTTTGTCGAGGAAAAACTGGAGGCTGGCATTGAACTGACGGGTACGGAAGTGAAATCCATCCGGCTCGGACAAGTCAACCTCAAAGATTCCTATTGCACCTTTAAGGACGGCGAAATTTTTGTACGCGGTATGCATATCAGCCCCTATGAAAAGGGAAATATCTTTAATAAAGATCCCTTGCGCGTGCGGAAGCTGCTACTGCATAAAAAGGAGATCTTGCGCCTGTTTGGCAAGACCAAGCAAGACGGCTATTCCGTGATTCCGCTGAGCGTATATTTCCGCAATTCCCATGTGAAGGTGGAGCTTGGTCTTTGCAAAGGTAAAAAACTGCATGACAAGCGCGACAGCATGGCGCAGCGCGACGCCAAACGTGAGATGGAACGCGCTATGAAAAGCCGCAATCGATAGCTTTCGAAGTAGAGAGACCGTTGTTTTCCTATGGGGACGTACCGGCTTCGACGGGGGTGTTGAAGCAGGAATAGCGGGCGGAAGTGAGGACGCTTCCTTAAAAGCCTCAACTGTTTATAAATTAAACAACAACGATTATTCTTTACAGGCTGCCTAATTAGGCTGGCCCGTCCTGCCTGAGAGGACCACGGCTCGGGGTCAGGGCGTCGATTTGTGGTGAACGTGTACGGGTTAAGAGTTGCGCCCGTCATGTAAAATGACTCTACTAAAGCAATAAGCCTGTTTGCCGGCGTATTGTGGAGGGAACGTAAAACGACAAACTGCGCCCGGAGAAGTTCTTGTGAATGCGCTTTCGGACAGGGGTTCAACTCCCCTCGTCTCCACCATGAAAAAGATCTTGATTTTCAAAAGAAATCAGGGTCTTTTCTTTTGTTCTAATCGCATCTTTGCAAGATTCCAAACTTATCTTCCCGTTAAGCCTAACCTCGCGACTTGTAAACAACCCACATTTTAACCCACTCTTATTAATTCGCATTTAAAAGCCCTCAAACATTTGAGCTTCTCCAGCTCGGAGAACGCACGTTCGAGGGCTTTAGTGCGGTAACGCTCGATTTAAAAGCGCTTGATGAAATGGACTTTGAAGGACAAATTCCTCGGGGATACTATACTATATCGGTATTCTTCTCTGTAAAGTTTTGCTGGTATATATCCATTTCCCGTATACCTCAAAGCATGCCGTTTTGTATGGCTTCCAGCGCCGTGAGCAGACTTGGATAGACTCCTGCACAGGAGTTTCTCAGGTCTTCAGTCGGTGCGGTCAGATCAGGAATCATGACTGTCGCGCACCCCGCCGCAAGTCCCGCACGCGTGCCGTTAATGCCATCCTCAAACACATAGCATTCCTCCGGATGCAGCCCCAGCCGCTTAGCAGCTTCCAGAAAAATATCCGGTTCGGGCTTCCCGCGTTTAACCTGCTCGCCGGTCACCACGGCATCAAAATACTCCCACACGCCGGCATTACGCAAATTGTTTTCCACCACGTGCGCAAGACTGCTGCTTGCGACCGCGATCTTTACCCCCTGTGCATGCAAATAGGTCAAGAGCTCATGAATGCCCGGTTTTTCGGGCACATCGGTTTCTAAAATATGTGCTACTCGGGATAGGCATGCCTGAATATAGGCTTCTGCATCCACCTCTGGATAGTGTTTCCGCACAACATCCCGCATATGCGCTCCGCTCGTACCGCATACCGCTGTGGGAAATGCCGGGTCCGGAATAATGCCCCATTCCCGCGCGATCACAAGCCAACTTTCCTGATAAAGACGTTCCGTATCGAACAGCAGACCATCCATGTCAAAAATAGCGCCCTTTTTCATAAGTGTCCCTCGATTCTGTGAAATATTTATATCAACAAGCGGCTGCTAAACTGTTCAACCGCAAGCATTGCCGCCCCCGTGGCAAATGCATTATGCGTTCGCGCACACGGAAACAGGTACTCCACATCCCGCGCAAATCGGTCATATTGCGCTGCCTTCCGGCACAACGCCGGTATGAATGGCGCAAGCCGCCCCCCCACCTCCCCACCGATGACGAGATCCAGATTGAACGCCATGCGCAGATTGGTGCACAGTATCGCAAGGTGCTCCAGATAGGTATCCCAGACGCCTTCCGCCTGTTGATCTCCCGCATGCAGACGGCCAAAAAATCCGTCCAGCGATTCATCGCCGCTTGTCAGTACCCGTGGGGATAGATAAGCGTCCGCACACCCCGCCTTGCCGCAATAACACATTTTCCCACCGGGAATGAGCAGCATATGACCAAACTCCCCAGTCTGAAAGCTGTTTCCGCGCAGCAGCTGCTTGTCCATCATGACCGCACCGCCGACTGATTCATTGAGCGAAAGATAGAGATAGGTGCCGCGCGCCGCGCTGCGCTCAGCAAAGCATGCGCAGTTTGCCTCATTTTCAACGATGACCGGAAACAGGATATTTTTCTTAAAACGATCCAAGCTGACATACTCCAGCTTAAAAATATGCGACCGCACGATGATGCCTGCCTGCGCATTGATGATGCCTGGAAACGCAATGCCGACACCGAGAATGCGTTCAGCATTCACGCCGCAGCGGTCTAAAAAGCCGTTCAGTTCGCGGCCGATTTGCTCATAGCACTCCGGCACGTCACGGAACACGAGTGGAACAGTATGAGAAAACAGCGGTTCGCCCATCAGGTCGGTCACGACCAGTTCGACCTGACGCAAGGCGATGTTCATGCCCACACCGTAAGCAGCTTCCCGGTTCAGGCGGAGCTTTTTGGCGCGGCGGCCGCCGGTGGATGCGGTCTCACCACATTCCTCCAAAAATCCGGCTGCAAGCATGCCGTTGACATTTTGCAGCGTAGTCGGCATGCTCAAGCCCAGCTTTGCCATGATTTCTTGTTTGGTTAGCGCCTCCTCTGTGCGCAGCAGCTCAAAAATGCGTTCGGGATTGCTTCGTCCTGCATTGTCGTCTTTTCTGGTTTCCATATACACTTCCTCTTTCCATAAAGCTTTTATTAAAGTTATCATACAAAATTTTTGCGGACTGTGCAATGCCCAAAGGAAACGCACAGTCTATTTATTTATAAAAAGATTCCGCCAAAGCTGGAGCGTATTTCAGCTTTGGCGGAAATGGAGAGAGAATTGGGAGAGCGTTTTAAGAATGCAGCCCCGCACCGCTGTGGTCCAGCCGCGTGTGGCAGGCGGTCTCCGCCATGGGCCTCAGGATGAAAAGCGCATGCGCGCGGATCCCGCTGTTTGAATATCCAGTTTGATCGACATGACTCTTCTCCTTTTTCGGCCTTGGATCTGTATAAAACCTCAGTCTTCCATGATCTTGATCACCGTGCCCACAATGATATCCGGCATAGGCTTATTCTCCACATAGATCGTGCCCGGCAGGTCGGCTTCGGTCTGGCCGCTGAAGTTGACCGTACAATGGCCGAGACCGGCCAGCGTGACCGGCGCTTCCTCACCGACCGCCGTAATCGTGTACATGTTGTCGCCAATCTTAAGGATCTGACCCGCGCGAACCGCGCCGTTCAGCGGCATTACACGAACCGAGTAGCAGTAATCGCGCAGTTCCTCAGGAGCATTGTCTCCGAACAGGATGAACATGCCCTCACCTTTGAATTCGTCTACGCAGCTGCCCAGCGCCTTAACAGTGTTTTCATAAATCGTTTTCATGGTGGATCTCCTCCTTTGATGTTGCCCGCGCTATGCGGGCTGATTTTCTTGTTTTCAAATCGATTCAGCAAAGCTGACGCTTTGTTCAAGCGGTTCAAAAACGCCCCGGAGGCAGGCAGTCCGGCGTGACCGGACTGCCGTCCCGTGGGAGTTGTGGAATAAAAGGGGTGTTTTTATGCGTAAAGGCCGAAGCTTGCCGCGAACGCGAGCAGCACGCGAATCCAGCCAGTCAGGAAGCGGGAGTACATAACGGAAACAACGCCGACCTCGATGGTCTCGGTCTCCGCTTCCGCGAGACCCAACCCGACCGGAATAAAATCGCATGCGCCCTGGCAGTTGATCGCGAACAGCGCTGGCAGCGCCATCTGCGGAGCAATGTTGCCCTTGCCGATCTCTGCGCCCACCAGAGTACCAATAATCTGTGCAATGACTGCTCCCGGGCCGAGCAGTGCGGACAGGCCGGGGATGGAGCAGATCACACCCAAAATGACCAGACCGAAAATGTTGCCTGCGAGCGGGGTCAGGATAGATGCGAATGCATTTCCGAAGCCCGAGCCGTTGATGATGCCGATCAGCATGGACACAAACGCCATGAACGGCAGCAGTGTAGTGATGCAGGTCTGGATTGCGTCACGCGCCGCCTGATAAAAGGTGTTGACCACTTTGCCCGCGCCCAGACCAATGCGGGTGATCAGGCTCTTATTTTCCTGCTTGGCTAGCGTTTCCGAGACCTTCCTGTCTGCTGTAAACTTCACGCGGCCGTCTGCCGGCTTCTCAGCTTCCGCCGGGGCTGCGGCCTGCTCAAGCTTGCCCGCCGCAGGCTGGTAACCGTCTGCCGGCGATACCTGCTTGGAGGTCACCGCAGAAACATAGACGTCCTCTGTAATGAACTTTGCCATGGGGCCGGACTTGCCGACCGGCATGACGTTGATTGTCGGGATCCCCTTCTTCGGATAAATACCGCAGCGCAGCGTGCCGCCGCAGTCAATAATGACCAGCGCAAGCTCTTCCTCGGGGCAGTTGGTCTTAAAACCGTTGACCGGGGTCAGGCCGGTGAGCCCTACGATCTTTTGCAGGCATTCCGGCTCTGCGCCGCCGCCTGTGATATACATGACCTTATTGCGCTGTTCGGTCGGGGTGATGACGAGCGGGCCGCCAAAGCCGCCAGCGCCCTTTTCCACACGGATGGAGCGATACTCCGCCATTTTCTCTTTCCTCCTCTTACTTCGCCATCTTGAGCGTGCGGCTCAGCTTGACGCCCTGCTGTTTTTCTACGAGTTTCGTGGTGAATTCGGTGGACCAGCCCGAGATGAAGTTTGCAGCCAGACCGACCAGCAGATAACGCACTGCCAGCGGGGTGGTGTCCAGGCCGAGCGCCGTGATACCGTTTGCGATACCCAGCCAGATGAACAACTCCGAGGCATTGATATGAGGGAATATTCCGTTGTTGGTATGGCAGTGATAAGTAGCCGATGCATAATAGCAGGGCTTATAGAATTCCGGCATGAACTTGCCGATGGACAGCGCCATGGGGTTGCCAAGCATAAACGCGCTGACGAACGGCAGCACCATATAGCGGAGAATCGGGTTGCCGGTGCAGATGCGCGCCAGCTTCTCGACCTTGTCGTCGCCTGCAAGCGCGATGATTGAATTCATAAGAACCAACAGCATCAGGATGGTTGGAATGATGCCGCTGACCCAGCTCATGAACTGCTGTCCGCCGAGCGTGAACAGGTTCATAAAACCGGACGCAAGATTGATGATAAAATCCATAATCTTTTTCCTCTTTTCTTACTGTTTGACCGTTGGTTTTTTGCGGAAGATCGCTGCCGTAAAACGGCCTGCACGCTGGAAGGGCGAGGCCGGGCTTTCAATCGCTTCGCCGGCTGTAAATTTGCGGTAGGTCAGCGAAGCATCGAGGATCGCCTTGCGCAGGTTCTTGTGCCCGCGGGGCAGGTCGCTTTCACCGAGGCTTCCGATATGTTTGCCTGCAAAACCCGGCAGATCCCTGACCCGCGCAAAACAGGTCACACCTTCCAGCTTCCGGCCCTCCCGGATGATGCCGTCCCCGTCAATAAGAAACATGGCGATCGCTCCCGCATGGAACCCGCCTGCCTGCCTCCCGCAGGCGACCTTGCCCTGCCGCCGCAGCTTCATAAATTCTTTGGAAAAATGCCGCATCTGCATCGCGCTGAGCAGCGCCTGCGCCATAAATGCAGCCGCAAGCGCCAATGCAAGTCTCATCATAAAGGATCTTCCTTTCGTTTGTTCCCCGATCGTTTTATTCCCCGGCCTGACGGTACAACGCCCGCAGCAGATCCGGGAAGCTGTCTGATTGCGCGAGCTTGTCCAGTAAGCCGCTGTCCTGTGTGATGCTAATGATCTCGTCGTAGACCCGGATGAGCAGCCCCTCCTCTTCGTTGGTTTGCCGCGGCAATCCGAGCAGGAACACAACGCGGATTTCGTGATCCTGATACCGCACCGGTTCGTGAAACACGCCGATGGCGAGCACCAGCTTGTCTCCGGCGTATTGCACGCTGTGCGGGATGGCGACCGCGTGGTCAAAGACCATCGTGCCCTTTTGCTCGCGGCGGCGAATGCGGTCGTGGAAGCCCTCGTCCACCTGGCCGTCACGGGTCAGACTGGCCGCCATATGTGCGACCGCCGCGTCGTAGGACGCCATGCCGTCGAGTTTGAAGAAGCGGCTGTCGTCGAGCAGACCGGTCATAACAAACCAGTTGTTGTCCAGCATGGGCACATCGACTTGATCCCAATACCTGGCCTTTTCGATCTTGTGCATCAGCTCCTGCTCGTTGAAGATCTCGTGAATGCGGATGACCGGCCGATCGCAGGCACAGGAAAGCTCCACAGTGGTCAGCACGATATCGAACGCATTCAGTGTGTCATGTGTCGCCTTGTCGTCGGCCAGCAACGTCAGCTCCGCCGCACTGTCCAGCACTTTTTTGAGCTGCGCGGCCACGAGCCGCGCCGTTACCCGGCCCGTGCCGCATACCACCGCGACACGGAAGGTTTGACGCTTGCGGTTCTCGCTTTCCTCCAAAAACACCCCAAAGTAGGACGCCAGATAGCCGCGTTCCGCGTCGGTCACGGTCAAGCCATAGTCCTGCCGCACCACACGTGCGGCGATCCCTGCCATTTGATACGCAAGCGGATATTTTCCCTTCAAATCGTCGAGCATAGGATTCTCAACGCGCACATGGAAGCGCAGCCGGTTGATCATAAACATCAAATGATATAGGAATTCATCGGTGAATTCCCCGCTTTCAATGTGGATGCCCATCTCAGCGCTGATCTGCCGGAGCACCTTATCCATCAGCCCGCACACGGAGGTGTCCAGTTCAATGGTCTGCATGGTCTGTGCGTCGGCTGGAGTGCGCATGCCGATGATGGGCAGGAATACGAACAGCCTTTCCTCTACTGGAATTTTGACATGCAGCAAACCCGCGATGCTATCCACAAGACCGTCTACGACGGCGAACTCCGGACGGACGGCCAGATTGTAATACTGTGCGGACAGCGTGCCGATGTAATGCCCGGTCAGAAACCGATCAAGCATTAGAATCAGAAACTGCTCAAACGAGTTCTGCACGCTCTTTTCAAACGCATTCTGTGCGAACGTGCGCGAGACGGCCTCACGGATCTCAGGATCCAGCGGATACGCACGGTAGATCTGCTGAAAAGACTGGTCGATCACATATTTACGGATGTCGCTTTCCAGTCCGCGCAGCATCAGTCCTTTGCTGGTCTTGCCGATGATTTGCAGCTGGTATGGCTCGATCTCGCCGCGCAGCTTTTTGAGATCGCTCATCAGTGTTGTTCGGCCGACGTTCATCTCGTAGGCCAGCTCGTCGGTAAGAAGCGGCTTTTCCGAGCGCATCAGCTTGCCGAATATGTAATCCATGCGGTTACGCGAGGAGTTTAGGAAATCATCCGACTCACTCAGTGCCGCAAAGACCTTCTGAAACCGCTCCGCGTCGAAAATGCGCAGCATATATTTGCCCTGCGTGCCTTCCACCGCCGCGCAGCCGTCCAGTGCGTCGTTGAGCTGCTTGATATCGTTGCGCACCGTGCGTTCGCTGACCTCAAGCTTTGATGCTAGGGTGCTGACTGCCGCCGCCGGCGTTTGACGCAGAAGCTGCAGCAGATTGGCAATTCGGTTGTCTCCAAATAAACTCTTCACCCTTGAGCATTCCTTTCTCTTACAGCTTAACCGCGGGATTTGCCACCCGAAATATTGATCGTCGTACCCGCGATGTAGCTTGCACGGTCGGATACCAGATACGCGACCAGATCGCCAACTTCATCGAGCTTGCCATCACGGCCGAGCGGGATCACCTTGCTGTAATCGGTGGACAAATCCTCCGGCTTGCAGCCGCGGGTGTAGGCCAGCGCCTCGTTATAAGCCAGAGTCCGCAGTCCGGTCGCCTCCATGATGCCAGGCGCACACGCGAGCACGCGGATGTTGTGCTTGCCCAGCTCTTTGGCCCACGAACGGGTAAAGCTGTCCACCGCGCCCTTGGTCGCGGAGTATGCCGACTGGCCCTGCGAGCCTTCCTTCCCCGATTCCGAGGACATGTTGACGATAACGCCGCCGCCCTGTTTGAGCATCTGGCGCGCACAGGCCTGCGCACACAGGAACACCCCCTTGACATTGACGGCAAACATTTTATTGAATGAGTCTTCATTCAGCTCGTATTGCGGTTTTTCTCCCACTGTATCCACCAGCAGACGCGGCAGATTAATACCCGCATTGTTCACAAGGGCATCAATCCGGCCATACTTTGCGACCACCGCATCTGCCATGGCCTGTACGCTGACCGGGTCGGTGACGTTGCACTGTACGCAGTACGCGCCATCCAACTCTGCGCCGGTCTCGACGTTCATGTCCACGACGACCGTCTTTGCGCCCGCCTTCACCAGTGTATCCACGACATGCTTACCGATGCCCGATGCGCCGCCTGTAACGACGACCACCTTTTTTTCAAGTCCCAACCAGTTTTCACTCATTAAAATTTCCTCCTTGCAGCATTCTTACCCGTGCCTGTTTTTTGTTCAGGCCGTATCTCTTTGATGGCTCTATTGTAGGATAAAACCATGATGGATTTAATGCTGCCTTTTGCATGAAGCCGGAAATTCATTGGTTCGCTTCTTTTCTGAGCGTTGGAATTGTGCTGGTATATTGTTCATTTCGCCCTATTTTACAATGTTAATTTGTGCAGTTCAACTATCAAAATCAGTTTTATTAAATATTTTATAAAAGTTATCTTAATTATAACTGACTACCTCTGTTTGTCAATCGGGCAATAGCTCTAAAGAATTTCGTATGTTTTTGTGAAAACTTACAACAGACAAAAGCAGGCGATCTTCCAGCAGCATTCGAAACGTCAACGACAGAGCTTGCAGCAAAAAAGGCCGTTACACACAGGCCGGCAATCTGGACAAATACCCACGAATTTGCCATAGCAACTAAAAAAGCGCCCCCCGGCGACATGCCCAAATTAAAATGGGATGCCGCCGGGAGGCTCTCGTGATTTGCTCTTAAGCTTTCGTTGTTCTACGGCGAAGCCGCTTCATTTTCGTTCAGTGCTACTCGATCAGGGTAATGATAAACTTCGGCTGACAGATCTTGCAGCCGGTGCGGGCGGCTTTCTGTGCGAGGTGATCTTTCAGGCGCCGGAACAGTTCCCTGGGGAATGGGAAGGCAGAGGTTTTGGTGTTGTTTGTTGAATATTCATGAAAAAGATGCTTCATTTCCGAAAAGCAAATACGCCTTATTCGGCAACCATTTTCTAAAAACCGTCGCTTCAAATAAGATTCTGGTGAAAGGAAAACTTTACGTTTTCAGCGCAGCCGCGCCATCGGCAGGCGGTTAAGTCTTGCCCTCGAAAGATGGCTTGCATATAAATCACGATGCTCTGGCGCTACTTTTAATCGTTGCCAAAGGGCCATTATTGCAGGAAAAGAGCTTTTGTTTTAAGGGACAACACGCATCAGCACTTCCATCAGCGCAATCAAAGCAGGCAGGGTTACGACCGACAAAATGGTTGTCAGCGCAATGGCGCGCGTCGCATACAGGAAATCCGCCCCGTATACCTGGCTGAACATGGCGGAAGCGATGGCGCTGGGCGCGGCAACGCCCACAAGGAGCACCAGCTTTGCAATGTGATCCAGCGGGATGAACAATAGAATCCCCATCACTGCCAGCGGGATCACCAGCATATGTAGGGCGCTCAGCCGCCACAGCGACCGATCCGCCACGCATTCTTTGAGATTGACCTGCGCGATAAAGCAGCCGAGGCAGATCATGGCGAGCGGGGTGTTCAGGTCGCCAACCAGCTCCACAGCAGAGTACAGCACCTCGGGCAGCTTAACCGGCGATGCAAACAACGCCAGGCCTGCAATCGCTGCGAGCAGCCCCGGGTTATTCAGGATAATGTTCCGCACGGTGATCTTTTCCCGGCCGTGCGACAGCTCATAGACACAATACGACCACAGCACTGCTGCCATGCAGCAAATATGCGCCGAACCCAGGAAGACGCCGCCTGCGCCAAACATCGCAGACAGCAGCGGCAGCGCCATAAAGCCGTCGTTGGTCAGGATGGTGCATACCCGGCGGTCTGCATAATTTTCCGCCCGTCCGGGACGGTAGATAAGCCGCGCCAGCCCGATCGAGATCACAAAGGTCATGGCCGCGCATACAACGGTCAGCAAAAAAGTACGCATCAGTTCCAGGTCAAATTCGCGCTGAAACGACCGGATCAACGTGCATGGCATGACGTAACGATTGAGCAGTCCAGACATGCTTTTCGTCGTTTCATTGTTAAAAATCCCCTTGCGAAAAACATAGTAGCCAAGCATCATAATAAAAAACATCACGACAATCTGCTTGAATACAATCACACTGTTTGCAAACATCCTATCCCCCAGCATTCGTTTTTTTTATAATACGCCATTTGGCCTGCCGCTGTCAACGGCATACTTTGCCCGGGCGTATCATACCCTTTAAAACAAAAGGGAAAGGTGGAGAACATGATGAAAAAGCTGCTCGGTGTGGCGCTCAGCGCCGCCCTTCTGTTTACCAACGCGGCCGCTCTGCCCGCCATGGGCGACCTCACCGCCAAATCGGCTGCCCTCTATGACGCCAGCGGGCAGATGCTCTATGAAATGAACGCCGAGGAGCCGCTTCAGCCAGCCTCGGTCACCAAAATCATGACCATGCTGCTGGCCATGGAAGCGCTTGACCGCGGCGAGGTCACGCTGGATACCATGGTAACCGGTACCGCACACGCGGCCTCCATGGGCGGCACCCAAATTTGGCTGAAAGAGGGCGAACAGCTTTCCATGGATGAAATGCTTAAGGCCATTGCGGTCGGCTCGGCAAACGATTGCGCGGTCGCGGTCGCCGAGCACCTGTGTGGCACCGAGGAGGCGTTTGTCGAACGTATGAACACGCGCGCGAAAGAGCTCGGCTGCACCTCCACCACCTTCATCAACGCCAACGGCCTGGATGCGGACGGACAAAAAACCTTGACTTCGGCGCGCGACCTGGCGCTGATTTCGGTCGAACTGCTGAAACATCCGAAAATTCTGGATTACACAACCATCTGGATGGATACCATCCGAAACGGCGAGTTTTCGCTCGCCAATACCAATAAAATGCTCCGCAGCTACAAAGGCCTGATCGGCCTCAAAACCGGCTACATCTCAGAAGCGGGCTTCTGCATCTCCGCAGCGGCGCAACGCGATGGCATGACGCTTATCGCGACCGTCATGGGCGCGCCCACCAAGGAGGACCGTATGGCGGATGCAACCGCGCTTTTAAACTACGGTTTTGCGAATTTTGCCCCTTACACGCCCGATCTCACGGACGCACTCACTCCTCTTCCGGTCAAAATGGGCCAGGCGGAAACGGTGGCCGTGCAGGCCGAGGAGGTCCCGCCGGTCGTGGTCGCCAAAGAAAAGATTGAGAACGTACAAACGCAGATCCACTTGCCTGCAAGCGTCGAGGCGCCGGTTGCAGCCGGGCAGGAGCTTGGCACCGCGGAGATCCGCGACGGCGAAAACGTCCTTTTCACCCTGCGTCTTACCGCCGCCGAGGCCGTGGAACGCCTGCATTTTCAGGATCTGTTCCGTTCTTTCCTGCGTGTGGCACTGATGAAGGAAGCCTGATGTTATCCGCATTTTCTGCGCACATTTGTGCCCATTCCCCTCGTTTCCTGCATTTCTGCCGGGCATTCCGCTGCCGGCCGGACAGTATATGCCGCCCGGCAGCGTGGCCGCATTTCCAGAAAAGTCCTCAAAAGTTCATAAGAAATCTTGTGATTGTGATTGTTTTTTTGGGCGTTCTATGATAACATAAGTATAACCTCAAAGGTTGGGAGGAAATTATTATGGTAAAACTTATTGTCGGCGGCACAGGCACCGGTAAAACCAAGACCATCATTGAACTGGTGAATGCCGCTGTAAAAGAAGAAAAGGGCAGCGTGGTTTGCATCGCGAAGGGCGACAAGCTCAAGTTTGACATCTCTTACGACGCTCGCCTGGTCAACATCAGCGATTATATGGTAGAAGGTTACAAGGGTCTGCTCGGTTTTGTATCCGGCATCCACGCAGGCAACTACGACATCACCAAAATTTATATCGACAGTCTCTACAAACTGCTGGACTCCAAGGATCCGGCTGTTGCAGAAGCTTTCCTCAAGGAAATCGACGCATTCTCAAGCAAGCATGCCGTGGACTTTACGGTTGCGCTCAGCGAGGATGAGACTTCGATTACCGACGGCATGAAGAAATACCTGTAACCGACATTTGGAATATACATCCAAGCAAATATTTACCGGGCGTAATCACCAAGATTGCGCTCGGTTTTTTGTCTCCTTTGCCGAGGGTGCGCAAGAATATGCAAATTTTTTTGGAAAAACACGATAAAAAGTGTTTTGCATTCTGGCACTTTTATGTATAATAAGAGGTAGCGTAAGCGGATCGGATGGAGGTGCCTGGCATGGGAAAGAAGTCCACTATTTGGAAATACCTTGTCTGGGTGACCGCCCTGTCCGCCTCGCTCGTCGGCCCGGTCGCCCTGTGCGTCCTGGGCGCGATGTTTTTGCAGCAGCGCTTTTCGCTTGGCGGTTGGGTCATGCCGCTGGCTATTTTCCTTGGGCTGGCCACTGCGGCGGCAAACCTGCTGAAATTTTTCCGCTTCATGCAAAAGGAGGCGGAAAAACGCGACCAAAACCAGGAGGATCATCATGGACGCATTTGAAGTCGCCCGCGAAGAAACGCGGCGCATGGCGCGCGGATGCATCCCGCTGGCGCTTCTCGCGTATGCGGCGTTCGCGCTCGCCGGATACTATCACTGGGGTGTGGCGCTGAGCGTTGTGCTCGGCACAGCCTATACGCTGTTCAACTTTAACCTGATGGCGCGCACCGCCGTGCGGGCCGCTCTCATGGGCGATCCCGTCCGCGCGCAGCGCATGCAGTCCAGCCGGTACCTGATGCGGTATACGCTGACCGGACTGCTGCTGGCCGGGGCAATCAAATGCCCCCCGCTGAACGCAGCCGCTGCGGCCATCCCGCTGTTCTTTCCCAAGCTCATACTCATCGCATCCGGCATATTCCACAGGAAAGGAGGTTAGTTGAGTGGCACAAGTAAACGGACCAAAAATATATCTGAACCTGTTTGATAATCCAAACCTGCCCATTACGGAAACGATGGTCAACTATTGGATTGTGATGGTCTTCATCCTGTTTCTCTGCGTTTTCCTGACAAGCAGGATGGAAAAAATCCCGAAAGGCAAACAGGCCGTTGCCGAAAAAATCGTGCTCATGATCGACGGGCTTGTCGACCAGAACATGGGGCCGGACTTCCGCGGCTATTCGCCGTATATCGCTACGCTGATGATGTCTTCTGTCTTCGGTTCCCTGTGTTCTCTGGTGACGCTGCGTTCGGTCACTGCGGATCTGAATACCACGCTCGGCTGGGCGCTCATCACGTTCGCGATGATTACGTACACCAAGATCAAGTACCACGGTTTCGGCGGTTATCTCAAGGGCTTCACCGAACCCATCATTGTGATGGCGCCGCTGAATATCCTGAGCGAGATCGCAACCCCGGTCTCCATGAGCTTCCGTCATTTCGGCAACATCGCCGGCGGTTTTGTCATTTCGACGCTGCTGCTGAGCGCTCTCAGCGCCCTGTCATCTGCTCTGCACCTGCCGCTCCCGCTGTTCCAGATCGGTATCCCCGGCGTTCTCAGCCTGTATTTCGATCTGTTCTCGGGTTGCATTCAGGCGTTCATTTTCAGCATGCTGACGATGGCGTATGTTGGTTCGGCAAAGGAATAATTACGGATAGGAAAAACCACAGAAGAAAAGTTTAGGAGGAAATTTTTTATGGATCCGAAAGCATTTGTAGCAGGTATGTCCGCTCTGGGCGCAGGCATGGCAATGATCGCCGGCCTTGGCCCTGGTATTGGCGAAGGTTACGTTGCAGGCCAGGCCTGCTCTGCAATCGCCCGCCAGCCCGAGGCGCAGTCCGATGTCACCCGTACCATGATTCTCGGTATCGCAATGGCCGAGTCCACCGGTATTTACGCGCTGGTTATCGCGCTGCTCCTGATTTTCGCAAACCCGCTGATCAACAGGGTTGGCTGAGTTCTGAAATCAGGGCTTCCACTTTAGGAAGGAGGGAAACCAGTAGAAATGTTTCAGGACTTTGTCAGCATAGGCGCCTGGAATATCGTTGTGACGATCTGCAACACCATTATTACGTTCCTGATCGTCAAGAAATTCCTGTTTAAGCCCGTGCGCAAAATGCTGGCTGCCCGCGCCGAAGAAGTTCAGGCCATGTACGATCAGGCTGAGACTGACCGCGCGGAAGCCGCGGCAATGAAGAAGGATTACACCGACTCCATCGCAAACGCCAAGGCGGAGGCAACCCAGATCACGCAGAACGCCACCCGCCGCGCGACGGTGCGCTCCGAGGAGATCCTCGCCGAGGCCAGCCGTCAGGCAACCGACATGAAGAAAAAGGCCGAGCAGTCCATTGAGCAGGAACGCAAGAAGGCCATGAATGAAATTAAGGATGAAATTGCTGGCCTATCGGTTATGATCGCGTCCAAGATCGTTGAGAAGGACATCAGCGAGGACGACCATAAGCGCATGATTGAAGATTTCATCGACAAGGTAGGGTGAGAGTATGGCATCCATTGTCAGCGAACGCTATGCGCTCAGCCTCTATGAGGTAGCGAAGGAAGCCGGCAAGGCACCGCAGATGCTCGACGAGCTTCTGGCGGTTGCGCAGGTGTTTCAGGAGAACGTGGATCTAATGAAGGTCATGCAGACCCCGTCCATTCAGCTGCCTGAAAAAAAAGACATGCTCGAAAAGGTATTCGGCGGCCGGATCGACGGCTTCCTGCTCAATTTCCTGATGCTCATCACGGAAAAGCGCAGGATCGGCCTGCTTTACGAGATGGCGGAATCCTACAAGCAGCAGTATTACTTCGAGGAAGGCATCTGCGAAGTCAAGGCGGTCACGGCATCGCCCATGAGCGCGGAGCTGACTGAAAAGCTCAAAGAAAAAATGTGCTCTGTGACCGGCAAAAAAGTCGTCTTGCAGACCGTGGTCGATCCCTCAATCTTGGGCGGCATTGTCGTCAAGGTGGACAATAAGCAGATCGACACCTCGGTCAAAACGCGGCTGGAAGAGCTGGCACAGCAGCTGAACCAAACGATTGCGTAAGGAAGTAGGTGACTTCATGGAATTACGCCCTGATGAAATCAGCACAATTATCAAACAGCAGATCACAAACTACCAGAGCCAGATCAAGCTGACCAACGTCGGCACGGTTGTCACCGTCGGCGACGGTATCGCCCATATCCACGGCCTGGAGGAGTGTATGTCTGGCGAACTGCTGGAGTTCCCCGGCGGCGTATACGGCATGGCCCAGAACCTTGAAGAGGATCTGGTCGGCGCCGTTATCCTCGGTTCCGACCAGAATATCCGCGAAGGCGATACGGTCAAGAGAACCAAGCGTATTGTAGAGGTCCCGGTCGGTGAAGCGATGCTCGGCCGCGTCGTAGACGCGCTCGGGCAGCCGATCGACGGCAAGGGCCCCATTCAGGCAAACGAAGCGCGCCCGATCGAGATGCCGGCCCCCGGTATCATCGAACGCACCCCGGTTAACGTACCGCTTCAGACCGGTATCAAGGCGATTGACTCGATGATCCCGATTGGCCGCGGCCAGCGTGAGCTGATCATCGGCGACCGCCAGACCGGCAAGACCCAGATTGGTCTGGACACCATTATCAATCAGAAGGGCACGGGCGTGATCTGTATCTACGTAGCGATCGGCCAGAAGCGTTCGACCGTTGCACAGGTGGCTGAAACCTTGGCTGCGAACGGCGCGATGGATTATACCATCATCGTGTCCGCAACCGCGTCCGAATCCGCCCCCCTGCAGTATATCGCCCCCTATTCGGGCTGCACCATCGGCGAGTTCTTCATGCATAAGGGCAAGGACGTTCTGGTCATTTATGATGATTTGTCCAAGCATGCCGTGGCTTACCGTGCACTCTCTTTGCTACTTCACCGTCCGCCCGGACGTGAGGCATACCCGGGCGACGTCTTCTATCTGCATTCCCGTCTGCTCGAGCGCGCAGCCAACCTCAAGGATGGCGGCTCGTTGACCGCCCTGCCGATCATCGAAACCCAGGCAGGCGACGTTTCCGCCTATATCCCAACCAACGTTATCTCCATCACCGACGGCCAGATCTTTCTCGAAACCGAGCTGTTCAACTCCGGCGTGCGTCCGGCGGTAAACCCCGGTATTTCGGTATCCCGTGTCGGCGGCAATGCGCAGATCAAGGCCATGAAGAAGGTTGCCGGTACGCTGAAGCTGGCGTACTCCCAGTACCGCGAGCTACAGGCGTTCGCGCAGTTCGGCTCCGACCTCGACGCGGACACCAAGTCCCGTCTGGATCAGGGGGAACGCATTGTAGAAGTCCTCAAACAGCCGCAGAACAGCCCGATCCCCGTCGAAAAGCAGGTTATTATCATCTTCGCTGTCGTGAACAAGCATCTGATCGATGTTCCCGCGAACCTTGTCGGTGAGTTCCAGAATGAACTGTTTGATTATTTGGATGCCAACCATCCGAACATCGCGGACACCATCCGCGACACCAAGGTCATCGACGCTGTGAAGGACGAGCTGACCGGGGCCATTGTCGATTTCAAGGTCAAGTTCCTCTCTGAGAGATAATTCTGATTTTTCGGAAGAAGGGAGGATAACTTATGGCTTCCGGCAATATGAAGGACATTAAGCGCCGCATGAAGAGCGTCCAGTCCACCATGCAGATCACCAAGGCCATGGAGCTGGTCGCCTCCTCCAAGCTGCGCCATGCCAAGGAGCGCGTCATCAAATCGCGCCCCTACTTTAACACCATGTACGAGACCATGGCGCGCATCGCGAAGGAAACCCGCGAGGGCGATTCGGTTTACACCAAGGTGCGTACGGTCAAAAAGAGCCTGTTTATCGTCATTGCGGGCGACCGCGGCCTTGCGGGCGGCTATAACTCCAATGTTTTGAAGCTGGCTGCCGCGCAAATGGCGGACAAGCGCCCGTGCGTGATCACAATGGGCAAAAAGGCGCAGGAATACTATGCCAAGCGCGATTTCGAGGTGCTGGCCGATTATCCCGGCATCGCTGAGACCATGCGCATCCAGGACACGCACGACATTGTGGACGATATGCTGTACCGCTTTAAAAAGGGCGAAATTGACGAGGCATACATTTGCTATACCGAGTTTGTCTCCCCCATGACGCAGGAGGCGCGCTGTCAAAAGCTGCTGCCCCTGTCTTTTGCGGATGAGAGCACCGAAAAGGGCAAGCCCAAGGCGCTGACCGAATACGACCCCTCCCCGGAGGCGGTTTTCTCGTCCATCGTCCCCGAATATCTCAACGGTGTGCTGTATGGCGCAGTCGTGGAAAGCTATGCATCCGAGCAGTCCGCCCGCCGCATGGCGATGGAGTCGGCCTCGGACAACGCCAGCGAGATGATCGAAAATCTGAACCTGTCCTACAACCGCGCGCGTCAGGCTGCGATCACGCAGGAAATCACTGAGATCGTCGCCGGCTCCGGTCAGGTTGGATCGTAAACAAGTAGGAGTTCGGAGGCAGGAGCGGTTCTCCCTCCTCCTCGGACTCACAGCAAGGGAGTTTTGCCAATGAGTGAGCATAACATTGGTACCGTCGTCCAAATCATTGGACCGGTACTGGATATCAAATATGATGCAGATTCGCTTCCCAAGCTCCTGAATGCAATCACCATCAAGGCTGAGGACGGGCATGTCGTAACCGCAGAGGTTGCGCAGCATGTCGGCCAGGACACGGTGCGCTGCGTTTCCATGCAGTCCACCGACGGCCTTGTGCGCGGTATGCAGGCGGTCGATACCGGCTCACCAATTACGGTGCCGGTTGGCCCGCAGAACCTGGGACGCATCTTCAATCTGCTCGGCGAACCGGTGGACAACAAGCCGCCGGTGAAATCCGACGTGCGCTGGCCGATCCATCGTCCGGCGCCCTCCTATGAGGAGCAGCAGTCCACGACTGAAATCCTCGAGACCGGCATCAAGGTCGTCGACCTGATCGCACCCTACGCCAAAGGCGGCAAGATCGGCCTGTTTGGCGGCGCCGGCGTCGGCAAGACGGTCATCATCATGGAGCTGATCAACAACATCGCCAAGCAGCACGGCGGTATCTCGGTCTTTACCGGCGTTGGCGAGCGTACCCGTGAGGGTAACGACCTGTACAACGAAATGCAGGAGTCCGGCGTTATCGACAAGACCGTTCTGGTGTATGGCCAGATGAACGAGCCTCCCGGAGCACGTATGCGCGTCGGCCTGTCCGGCCTGACCATGGCGGAATACTTCCGCGATGAAGAGGGGCAGGACGTGCTGCTGTTTATCGACAACATCTTCCGCTTCACCCAGGCGGGTTCCGAAGTCTCGGCGCTGCTTGGCCGTATGCCGTCGGCGGTAGGCTATCAGCCGACGCTGGCCACCGAGATGGGCGCCCTGCAGGAGCGCATCACCTCGACCAAGAAAGGTTCCATCACGTCCGTACAGGCCGTTTACGTGCCCGCGGACGACCTGACCGACCCGGCTCCGGCGACCACCTTCGCCCATCTGGACGCGACCACGGTTCTTTCCCGTGATATCGCTTCTGCGGGCATCTATCCGGCAGTCGACCCGCTGGATTCGACCTCCCGCATCCTGACCGCAGACGTGGTCGGCATCGAGCATTACGAGGTCGCCCGCGCGGTGCAGTCCATCCTCCAGCGCTATAAGGAGCTGCAGGATATCATCGCAATCCTGGGTATGGACGAGCTTTCCGACGAGGACAAGCTGACGGTTGCCCGTGCGCGCAAGATCCAGAACTTCCTGTCGCAGCCGTTCCATGTTGCCGAGCAGTTCACCGGTATGGCTGGTAAGTATGTGCCGGTCAAGGAGACCATCCGCGGCTTCAAGGAGATTCTGGAGGGCAAGCACGACGACCTGCCCGAGTCTGCGTTCCTGTTCGTCGGCACGATTGATGAGGCGGTGGAGAAGGCGAAGAAGGGGGCGTAATTTATGTCTACCTTTCATCTCAAGGTCCTGACCGTGGATCGCGTCTTCTTTGACGGTGAAGTGGATCGCATTGTGGTGCGCACCACGCAGGGCGATGTTGGTATTTTGCCGAACCATGTCAAGTATCTGGCAGCGCTCGGCATCGGCGGCCTGACCATCCTTACGGAGGGCATGTCCCGTGTCGCAGCGATTGCGGGCGGCTTTATTGACGTTTCCAAAGAAGGCACCGTCATTCTGGCGCGCACCTGCGAATGGGCGGACGAAATCGATATTAACCGCGCCCGCGAGGCTGAAGAGCGCGCAAAAGCGCTGCTCCATCAGCAGGCCAGCGACCGCGAGCAGGATATTGCAAACGTCAAACTCAAAAAAGCGCTCAACCGTATCCGTATTGCACAAAAATAAACACAAAACCAGGCATGCAGCGGTATGCCTGGTTTTTTCTTCTTCAGGGCGGTGCAACCCGCGCACAGGTCGGCATCCATCCTGCTGCGTTTTGCAATCTAAAAAGCCGCTTCGTACAGCTTGGCACGAAACGGCTTTTCATCCTGCAACATATGGCTTAGAAACGATTATCCTTCGTAATCGTCCTCGTTCTCCCAGTTGTGCCAAACTGCCTGCACATCGTCGTTGTCCTCGAGGTTGTCGAGCAGCTTGCGCATCTGAGCCATGTCCTCTTCCTTTTCCAGAGTAATATAGTTTTGGGGCACCATCTCAATTTCGGCCTCAATAAACTCCAAGCCGGCCTTCTCCAGCACTTCCCGCACTGTGCCGAAGTCCTCAGGAGCCGTATAAATCTCAAACGTCTCCTCATCTGCCTGGAAATCTTCTGCGCCGGCGTCCAGTGCCAGCATCATGGTTTCATCCTCATCGAGATCGCCCTTCTCAATGATCAGGACGCCCTTTTGATCAAACTGCCAGCCAACACAACCAGTTGCGCCCATGCCTGCACCAAACTTATCCAGCAGATGGCGCACATCGGAAGCGGTTCGGTTGCGGTTGTCGGTCAAGGTCTCGACAATGACGGCAACACCGCCGACGCCATACCCCTCATAATTAATGGATTCGTATTCAACCGTACCGTTTGCGCCGGAATATTTGTCGAGCGTGCGCTTGATATTGTCGTTCGGCATGTTGTTCGCCTTTGCTTTTGCAATGACATCACGCAGGCGGGAATTATTATCCGGGTTCGCAGAACCGCCCTCTTTGATTGCAATTGCCATTTCACGGCCGATCTTGGTAAAGATTTTCGCCTTTTTTGCATCGTTTGCACCTTTGCGCTTGGCAATGTTATGCCACTTGGAATGTCCACTCATCTTGTTCGCTCCTTATATCTAAGAAAAAATTATATTCTATTTGTAATTTTATCAAAAAATCACCGAAAGTGCAAGAGGAAGTCATGATTCATCTGCAAAACGTAAAATCCAGGCAAGCAAAAAATGCGATTTTCGGTATCCGACCAAGAAGGAAATCCCCGGTTCGTAAAGAATGCCGGGATTTCCTTCTTGAGAACAGGAGCTTTGCTGTGGAACGTAAACGCAAAAACAAAGGATTTGTCGGGATGTACCATAAAAAATTAGAACTGAAAAATTGCTCCAGTTGCACCTGCGGCTATAATCCAGAGGATCAATGGGACTTGCTTACACCGCGGGAAATGTGTGATAATCAGGCCTGCGATATAAACACAAAGCGCGCGGCCATACGGCAGATGCTCCCGCACCAGCATCAGCCCCATGAGATTGATGACAGCTACGGCAATCGCTGCAACCACCGCAGGACGTAATCCATAGAAAAACTGCCCCACCGCCGGGTGGTGTTGAAAACCATGCAGACAGATTGCGATGATGCTCACAATCACGATGCTCGGCAGACACAATCCGGCGACCGCGCTCAAAACCCCCGGAATGCCGGCGGCTTCATAGCCGATGTAGCTCGCCATGTTGACGCCGCCCGGACCGGGCGCACTCTCACCGACCGCAATGATGCCGGCAAGCTGTTCCACGGTCACCCAGTCGTATTTTTCCGGAAGCTCCATCAAAAACGGAATGGTGGCCGAACCGCCGCCCAGCGTACAGGCGGCAATACGTGCAAAATTCAGAAAAAGTTCCAGACCGGTCATCCGTGCCACCTCCCGGTAAGCATTGCATAGATCACGGCGATCGAGCCGCCGCACAGCGTCGGCAGTATTATCGGCAGATTAAATGCCATGTCCGCGGCAAAGGCGAGGATACAAATCACTGCTGTAAATGCATCCCGAATGCTCTTTTTTCCCATTGTCCATACCGTGTTTGTCAACAGCACGCAAACCATCGCGCCGATCCCGGCCAGCGCATGCTGAAACGCTGCCGAATCGGTGAGATGCCAGAACAGCGCGGCAATGATCGTGATCACACACATGGGAGAAGTGATCTGCCCCAGAACCGCGGCCAGCACGCCGCCGAATCCCGCAATGCGATAGCCGGCCATGACCGAGGTATTGACCGCAATAATACCGGGCGCGCACTGTGCGACTGCGTACATGTCAATGAGTTCCTCTTCGGTTACCCAGGCGTACCGCTCGACGGCCTCCTGCCGCAAGAGCGGCAACATGGCGAGTCCGCCGCCGAAGGTAAAAGCGCCGAGCCGCAGAAAGGCAAAATATAACAGAATGTATGTCATTTCCCCTCCAAAATATGAGAAGGACGGTCAAACCGCCCGTCTCTTTACGGTAACGCCCGCTTCATGACCTGAAGCATTTCTTCAAACGGCGCGCGCCGGTCGGTTAGGATCTCAAACTGGCGCACGCCCTGATAAACCGCCATTTTGAGACCATTCATTATGCGGCAGCCGATCTGCTCTGCATCAAGCAGCAGCCGGGTCGCGGGCGGATTATACGCCAGATCGCAGACAAGCACGCGCGGCAGCAGACAATTCGCGGCAATGGGCGATTGCCCTTCATGCGGCTGCATGCCAATGCCAGTCGCATTGACCAGAATATCCACGCAGTCCATCGCGCGCCCCAGCGTATCAGAATCAAACGACAGGGCCTCGGCCTGCACGCTTGTTCCGGCCGAAAGATCGTATGCCAGCGTCTGCGCCTTTTGTGCAGTGCGGTTTGCAACCAGGATACGCGCCATACCACGCGATGCGCAGGCAAAGCTGAGCGCTCGCGCCGTGCCGCCCGCACCAAGGATGAGCATGGTTTTGCCGGCGAGCGCAGCCTGTTCCGCGAGCGCGTCTGCAAAGCCGATGCCGTCGGTGTTGTAGCCGATCAGGCGGCCGCTTTCCAGCTTCACGGTGTTGCACGAGCCGATCTGCATGGCAGCAGGGTCGACGGCATCCAGATAAGACAAAATCTTAACTTTATACGGCTTGGTGACTGCCAGCCCTAAAAACGGCAGACAACGCGCCGCGGACAAGATTGCTGCAAGCTGATCCTCCTCGCATTCGGCGGGAAGATAGACCGCATCCACCCCGGCTGCGGCGAACGCATGGTTTTGCATTGCAGGCGATTTGCTGAATCCGAGCGGTTTGCCAAGCAGCGCGACCCATTTAGTACGTGCAGAGATCTCCATGTTATGCGTTAACCAGATAGCGGGTCACGACCTCTGCGTCTGCAAACATCTCCGCAAACCGCGGCACAATGCGCGTGAAATGCTCGGTTGCGCAGTGGATGTCAATGGCCTTCTGATCCTTCCAGCACTCGATGAACAGATGCACGCGATTGTCCTCCTCAGCCTGCACCGAGCGATAGCCTGCGCAGCCCGCCTCCGTACGGGATGCTTCGGCCAGTTCCTTTGCCAGCGCGTGGTATGCGTCAAAGCACTCCGGCTTGATGACCTGTCTTGCAATCGTTACAATCATAAGAAATTCCTCCTTGAAGTTTTGGTGTGTTTATCTGAGAAAATATTGCATAAAATTTCGCCGATGATGAGCGCACCACCGAAAAAGAAACGGATGCTGATCTGTTCATGCAGAATGAGTACGCCTAAAATGGTCGAGATTACAGGCTGTAAGGGATAAAACAGGCCGCAGCGGCTGGCTTCAAGATAACAAAGGCCGAGATTCCAGAGCAGTTGTGACAAAGCGGTACAGACCAGCCCCATATACAGTACTGGCAGCGCAAGCTTCCAGCTCCAGCTTGAAAGGTTTCCAAAACCGTACGACAGTTCGATCGCAGATACAGGAATCAGGCAGATTCCAGCAATCAGAAGCGCTGCGGCGGTGATGACAAGCGGTGGATATTTACCGCTCAGTGCGCGGACCCGTACTGACATCAGCGACCACAGGCAGACTGAAAGCAGCGAGACCGCAATGCCGGCCGCCTGCCCGGAAGCGAGCTGATCGCCGAGAATGACGAACGCACCCGCAATCACAGCGGCGAGTGCAGCAAGCCGCGTCCGGGTCAGGCGTTCCCCCAGCAGCAACGCGGCGAATATTGCAATGGTAACCGGATTCATGGAATTGATCAGCGAGGCAACCGAGGCGCTGGACAGGCGTGTGCCGACAAACTGCGCTCCAGTCGCAATACCGTAGCCCGCGATGCCGATGAACAGAAAGTTGCTCCGATCCGCCCTCGCAATACGGATGCCGTCCCTGCGGCAGATTCGGATCGCCAGCGGCAGCAGGACCGTGAGCGCCAGCAAATAACGCAGCAGCACCAGCGTGAACGGCGGGATCACGCCGAGAACGGGCTTGCTGACCACATATAGGCTACCCCACGCGGAAACCGCGATAGCAGGGCAAAAACAGGCTCTCCAATCGGCGCGCATGGCTTAAAATGCCTTAAGTTTTTCCACGCAGTCGGCTGAAGATATTTCAGGATCAAGCTCAAAGCCCCACACGATGTCCAGACCCAGTTCATCGCAGACCACATGCTTGATCTTATCAAAGTTGATCTCGCCGGTACCCGGTTCATGACGCTCTGGGCAGTCGCCAACGTGAATATAGCCGAGCACATCGCCGTATTTGCGCAGGTTCGTGACCATATTGCCCTCCATCTGCTGCATATGCCAGATGTCGTACAAGATCTTTAGGTTGGGAGAGCCGACGACCTTGCACAGGTTGCCGGTAAAGTTGCTGGTGGTCATGTAGTAACCCGGCTTCGAGATGTTGTTGACCGCTTCGAGCACAAGAGTTACGCCCGCTTTCTCAGCCAGCTTGGCCGCGTCCTGCGCAGCGAGCGCTGCGCTGTACAGCTTGACAACCTCGTCGAGATCGCTGCCGTCATGCGTGAACTTGCCGGTATCGTCCATGGCCTGCGAGTGGATCACAAGATTCTTGCAGCCCAGCTTCTTGGCCACTTCGATGGACTTTGCGACATAATCGACAAACTCCGCGCGATCCTCCGGCACGATTAGGGAAGCCTTGAAGTCAGCCGAGAATGTGGTCACGGTTAGGCCGTGCTTGTCGCACTCCGCCTTGATACGGCTGATGTCGCGGCCCGGCCAGTAGCCGAACTCAACGTACTGGAAGCCCGCCTCCGCGACTTTGGCGAAACGGGCGTAAAAATCATATTCGAGAAAAATTTTCTCAATACAGATGGACTTTTTCATAATAAATCGCTTCCTTTCGCAAAAATGTTTGAGACTTGATTCTTTTTGCCAAATGCAATACAATAATCAGGAACAGAGATGAATGCAAAGGGAGGAATATGCTTTGATCAAGCTGCGCTTTGAGAAACAACCTTCAACATTTCTTTCAGAGAATCGGGATTTTCAAATCACAGAGATTACGCACGTGTTTGGTAACCCGAACTGGATCTTCAATTTCCATTCTCACGAAAACCTGTCGGAGATCATCTACGTGGCGGGTGGGCAGGGCATCTATACGGTAAACGGTTCGGTGTTTCACGCCGGGAAGGGCGATGTGCTGATTATGAATCCCAATACCGTTCACTCGGTGCTTTCCGACCCCAACGACGCGCTGGACGCATGGACGTTGACCATGACGGGCGTGAAATTGGACGATCTGCCGCAGGGATATATCATCTCACCGGGCACGTATCCGTACTATAATACATCGGGAGAGTCCGGAGAAGCCATCCGTCTGATGCTCGAACGTATTCTGACCGCATACACGCAGGATTCGACCAGCGACTATACCCACGATCTGACGCATGTGCTCGGGTTGTCGCTGCTGCTGATCGTGCACCGCATGGTCGAACACAACGACTCCCATCGGGCGATGACGCAGAAAGAAACCGCCCGCCGCCAGACTGCGCTGGACGTGCTGCATTATATCGACAAAAACTATCGTTCTGCGATCAAGATTGAGCAACTGGCCGCGCAGTTCCACGTGAGCGCAAGCCATCTGGCACATCTGTTCACGACCGAATTCGGCATCTCGCCAATCAATTATCAGATCAGCCGCCGCATGTCGGACGCCCAATGGCAGCTTATTCGCACGAACCATTCGGTCAGCACCATCGCGCGGGCGGTCGGGTATGAAAATCCGTACCATTTCACCAAGCTGTTTACCAAGCACATCGGACTGCATCCGCAGGCGTTCCGTGAACAATATACCACAGTCAAACCGGATGAATCCTCTCTGTTTGCCTGATTTTATTGCGGCCCCGGTTTCCCTGGGCCGCTTTTCACGCTTTTTACTTGACGTAGCCGTATTTCTGCTTGGCACGTTCGACCGCATCCAGCAGAGCGTCGGTCAGCTCGTCGCCGACCTCGGCGCGGATCATTGGCCAGACCTTTTCTTCCTCAAGGGCGGATATCTGGTTGAAGACCTCGTCGGACAGATGGACGACTTCCATACCGGCGGCAATCAGGTCGTCTTCGCTGTTGATGACGTCGGACTTTTCACGAGAGAGGGGCAGCAATTCCTCGCAGCATTCGTCGATCCAGCCTCGGTATTCGTCCGGCAGCTCCTGATAAAAACGGTCGTTTGTGATGACCGTGATGTCGTGAAACAGATGGTTGGTGGCAACCGCGTATTTCTGTACTTCCTGATAGTTGTTGAGCAGAAAGTTGACATACGGATCTTCCTGCGCCATCAGCAGGCCCTGCTGCAAGGCGAGGAACACTTCGCCGCGGTTCATCGGGGTGGGGTTCGCGCCGAGCGCCTTCCACAGCGCGATATGGATCGGGTTTTCCATGGTGCGGATATCCAGGCCCTTAAAATCCTCGAGGGTTTCCAGCTTGCGGCTCGACGAGGTCTGGCGGTAGCCCATATCGGAGATCATGAGCAGCTTGAGGCCGACCTCGGGATACAGCGCGTCATAGACTCCCCGGAATTCCGGGTCGTCGAGCGCTTCGCGGGCAATGTCGATGTTTGGGAATAAGTACGGCATGTCCAGCACCTTGGCGCCCGTGATGTCGTTGACCTGTGCGGAGTGGTTTTGCACGACGAATTCTACATCGCCCGAAATACAGCTCTGGATCAGCTCCTTATCCGAGCCGAGCTGGCCGGACGGATAAACGTGCGCGGTGATCTTGCCGCCGCTCTTCTCTTCGAGCATATTGGCGAGCGTGGAGGCGATGATGCCGGTGACCGAGTCGGGCTGGGAGTCGTATGCGACGCTGACAACCAGCTTGCCTTCTTCATCCGGGCTGGCAACCGCGTCCAGCGGCTCGCAGGCCGCGCTGGTCGCCAGCATACCGCCGGTGAGCGCAAGGGCGAGCAGTTTGTGAAGTCTTTTCATTTCCTTCCTCCTTACCGCACAAGCAGCAGTGAAACCTGCGGCACAAAGGTGATGATCATCAGTGCAATGAAGAACGCGGCCATAAACGGCATTGCTTTTTTTGCGATAGACGTGACCGGTAACTTGGTGAGCGTGGATGCGACATACAGGTTGTTGCCGATCGGCGGGGTGACGAAGCCAATGGCGAGGTTGACGATCATGATGACACCGAAGTGTACCGGGTCGATGCCGGCTGCCTTGACAATTGGCACGAGGATGGGGGTCAGAATCAGGATCGCCGGGCCGGTGTCCATGACCATGCCGACAAAGAGCAGGAACACGTTGATGATGAGGATGAGCGCAACCTTGGAGGAGAACGCGGAGCCCATGGTTTCTGCGAGCATCTGCGGCGCCTGAGTCAGGGTCAGCACGCGGCTGAATGCCTGCGCTGCGCCGAGGATGAACAAAATGGGGGCATAGGTCTCCACACCTTCGCGCAGGACGGCGTATATCTCATTCCATGCGAGCGTTTTGTAGACGAACAGGCAGATCACAAGCGCGTAGATGACCGAAATGACCGCGGCTTCGGTCGGAGTGCAGATGCCGCCGTAGATCGAGCCGAGAATGATCACCGGGCTCAAAAGCGCCCAGAAGGAGTCCATAAACACCTTGAGGAAGCCCTGCTCGCGCAAATCCTTAATGTTTTCGCGCAGTTTGCCCTTGTCCTCGCCGTGCTTTTTGCAATAATAGATCGAGTAGAGCATCAGGCACACACCGATGAGAATGCCGGGTAGAATGCCCGCGATGAATAGCTCGCCGACCGACGCGCCCGAGTTCATCGAATACAGGATAAACGGGATGGACGGCGGGATGATAACGCCGAGACCGCCCGAAATCGCAACGAGCGCGGCGCAGAAGGTCAAATCATAGCCGAGCCCGACCAGAATCGGGATGGTCATCGCGCCGACCGCAGCAGTAGTCGCCGGAGCCGAGCCGGAAATGGCGCCGTAGAACAGACAGGTGATGACAACCGCGCACGGCAGACCGCCGGTCTTATCGCCGATGAAGTACGAAAATACGTTGAACAGTTTTTTGGAAATGCCGCCGCGCGCCATGATGATACCGGAAAGCACGAACATGGGGATGGCGATCAGCGTGATGGAATCCAGACCAGACACCATATTGCGGAGAATGAACATAGGGCTGGCTGCAAAGGTCGCGTCCAGACCATAGGGAATGAGCGAGATCATAGCGATGACCACGCAGATGGGGACTGCGAGCACAAGCAGCACGAGCATGCCTGCGAAAACTGCTCCGATCATTCGGCTGCGCCTCCTTCCTCGGGTTTGGTGTTAATGACGATATCATGGTCATTGGGCTTGCCGAAGCCCTTGAAGATGACCGCAAGCGCCTGCATGCTGCGGACGGTTGTCAGCACAAAGCCAACGAGCGGCGCGAGATATACGTAAACCATCGGCATGCCGAGCGCGGCGCTCGTCTGATGCATGGAGCCGAGCTGTACGAATGCTACCGCGGACATGTAGCCGAAAAAGACGGTCAGCATAATGTAGACCGCAGCGATGCACACATGGCGCAGCATGCGCGGCAACGCGGCGACCGCCATGGTCAGACGCATGGCAGATTGATTCTGGATCGTGAAGCTGATGCTGAGAAAGCCCGACCAGACAAACTGGTAGCGCACGACCTCTTCCGCCCACGAAAGCGACGAGCCCACGATGCGGCGCATGAAGATCTGAGCCACTTCGATTAGAAGCATCAGGATGAGCATTGCCACAAGCACAACTTCTTCCGCGTGGCGGTTCAGCCATTTTACTGCTTTCATTGCGTTTCCTCCTTCTATACCGGCGCACCGACCGGTTTTCGGTGCGCTTTCTTTTTTCTCTTCTCTTTTTGATTTTAGGGATTTAGCGGCGCTTGACCTCGGTCTGCGCGATGTCCTCGAGAATCTTGGTAACCGCCCAGTTATCCTCATCCGGGAAGCGGACGAAACCGGCCTGCACCATCTCGCGGGCGATGGCGACCGTCGGCATTGCGCAGCCGACCTCGCGTGCCAGATCCATGGTGATGTTAAGATCCTTGCTCATGACAGCGAGCGAGGAACCGGTATCCTTGAACTTACGATCCATGATAAGCGGTACGCAGATGTCAAATAGCTTGCTGCCTGCCACCGAGGTGCTGATAACATCCTGAAGAACCTGCGGATCCACGCCGGCCTTGCAGCCCATGACCATCAGCTCAAAGATCGCAGTATACTGCGCGCCGACCAGCGCCTGAAGGCATGCCTTGACGACCTGGCCCTGACCGGGCTCGGTGCCCACGTGGTTCGGGTTGGTGGCAATTGCCGCCATGACGTCTGCGCAGTCGTCGTAGACTTCCTTTTTACCGGACGCCATGAGCGTCAGGGTGCCGTTCTGCGCGCCGGGCAGACCGCCGGATACCGCGCAGTCGATCATCTCGATGCCTTTGGCCGCCAGCGCTTCGCCCATCTTTTTGGCATAGCCAAGGCCGATGGTCGAGGTCAGGAAACAGACCGAGCCGGGCTTCATAGTGTCTACCAGACCGTTTTCGCCGTACGCAACGTCGAGCGCCTGTTGTCCGTTGAGCACCATGACAAATACGACATCGGCGCCGTCGCCGACCTGTGCGGGAGAGATGCACGGAATACCGCCCTCCTGCTCGAACTGCTCCAGCTTGGGAGCAAATACATCGTAGCCCTTGGTCTGAAAGCCCTTTTTGATGAAGTTCTTCGCCATGCCCATGCCCATGTTGCCAAGACCGATTACGCCAACTGTTTTCATAATATGTACTCCTTTTGTAATAGATTGTTTGGAAAAGAGCGGCGGGAGTGGAGCGCCCCCGCCGTTGAAAAGGGGTGTGATGCGTTGAGAAGAAAGACCGCGGGACGGGGATCGCCCCGCGGCGTCTAGGAAGAATAGGGGTTATCTGGTTTATTCGAAGCGCTTTTTCAGCTCCGGGATATCAAGGTAGTAGCCGTCGATGAAATCGCCGCCGTCCGGACGGTAAATGTTTTCGAGCGAGATATAACCGTCGTAATCATCGCGCTCAAGCGCTTCGCGGATGTCGTCCAAATAGGGCGCCATCATGCCGTGACCGATGTTGCGGATGTCCACCCAGCCTTCGACGATTGAGCAATTCAGATCCTTGATATGCACATGGCCAAGATAGTCCTTGACCTCATTGTAGGCATTCGGATAAGCGATGTCGCCGTAATACAGCGCGTTTGCCGGATCCCACAGAATCTTGATCTTGTCGCAGCCCAGCTCTTCGACAAACTTGCGACACTGATAGCCGGATACGATCATAGCGTTGAAGCCGTTCTCGACCGTGATGGTGATATCCTCCTCCTCGGCCAGCTTTGCGATCGGACGGTACAGTTCAATAAACTTGGGCCAAGCTTTGTTACCGCCCGCGTTCCACTGATCGGAACCATGTGCGCCGTGCAGCACGATCGCCTTGGTGAAGGGCATCGCACGAACCTGCGGCGCGCCGATGATCCGCGCAATTTTGATGCCGTTTTTGAGCAGATTCATGTGCTTTTCATAGGTCGCGTCGCCAACCTCAAGGCTCATGACGTCAACTCCCGCAAAAGCGTGGGTCGTGACGCTGACCGGCTTGATGCCGTACTGTTCATTCAGGGTCCTGATCTTTTGCGCTTCCTCTTCGGTGAGCAGTTCAACGCGCTTGCCGTAGATTTCCTGAAGCTCGGCATATTGCACGCCAGTCTCGTTCATGACTTTGCAGCAGGTCTTGTAATCCTGACTGATGCCGTTTGTAATGACACTAATTTTCATGGCTACCTCCATCTAATAATTTTTCTGTTTGTTTTGGGCCAAATCATCCTGCTTCCGCTCAGCTGGATTTGGAGCGGTATAATTCAAATATTTTTTTGATGATTCGCATGTGGTTTGTTTCTCGATACCTGTATTATAGATGCTTTTCAACAAATTCACCAGCGATAATCCGTGGAAACTCATGAATTATGCTGCCCTGTTTTGTGCGTTTATGGAGGTGTTTTAAAAAAATATTGCTCTGTTTTAAATTATTCTGCATGATAGACAAATTATTCTGCAAAAAAAATAGAAGTTTATTATTGATGTCAAATGACTGAAAATACGGAGCCTGCAACTATATATTATAGTAATGCGAAAAGCTCGGAGCGATATGCTCCGAGCCTTAAACTGTAAAAACTACATTTTTTAACAAGATGTAGTTAGATCATAATTATGTCGAAAAAGGAAAGACAAAAAATCCCCGGTTCATAAAGAACCCGGGGATTTTTTTGGTGCCGCCAGCCGGGATCGAACCGGCACGCTGTTGCCAGCGAGGGATTTTAAGTCCCTTGCGTCTACCAGTTCCGCCATGGCGGCGTACATATATAGTATAGCAGATGAATGACAGGCTGTCAATTACAAAACTTGTCAGGTGTAGGTTTACAATAGAAGTTGGACAAGTTAATAAAAAGAAATGAAAGATGGAACCTCATCGGTTAAGGCTAAGTCACCACAACACAACCGGGCCGAGAGGAGGTCACATCTTTCATGAGCAAAAGTATAACACAAGACATGGCATATCGGCAATCCCTGATGAAGTATGCGGAGAAATACGGTGTGAGCAAGGCCAGCCGGAAGTATAACAAAAGCCGGCCTTATATCTACTTCTGGCGGAGCCGCTCAGATGGAAGTGTGGCATCCCTCGCCTGCCAGTCCAAACGGCCCCACAGCCATCCGAATCAACATACCGAGGATGATCTGAAGCTGATCCGAGATATGCGCCGCAGGAATCCTCGCTTGGGTCTGATTGAGTTCTGGTGGCGTCTAAAGCAACGAGGCTATGGCAGGCGCCGCTCTCGATCCGCAAAGGGATTCGACCAGCGCCTTTCGACTCCTTCTCCATGCGATAAAGAACCGTGACAAACATGGCACGGTTCATCGCCGCATTCGGGGCAAAGGTGGTATCCCAAGTGCCGGTAAATAGGCTGATTTCATACGCATACTGAATTTCTGCCGGAGGAGCATGCGGTCACGATCAACCTGTAGTAAATATACACAATAAAAGAGTCTCTTTCGAGGCCCTTTTATTGTGCTGCTGCACTTTATAAAAAAAGAGAAGAAAAAGAAGAAGCGAACTGACGTCCTGTACTACGGCCGGAGTACCACCTTGATCAGGCCAGGTTCTGCTGCATGCAGCCTGCCGAACCATTCCGCCCCCTCTGCGAGCGGCGCGGACGCGCTGATCAAGCTGTCCACGTCGACCATCTGGTGCGCAATCAAATCCAGGCAAATATCGTATTCCCCTGACGATGCGCAGCTTCCATACAGCGTGATCTGCTGCGTGACGCATTTCTGCAGCGGCAGCTCCGCTTTACGGGCCACATTCCCGACCATGACCACGCTTCCCCCCAGACGTACGCTGTCAATTGCAGTATTCAGGGTCTGGGATAACCCGACCGCCTCAAAAGCGATATCCGCACCGCGGCCACTGCAAAGCGCGCGGACGCTGGCGGCTGCATTCTCCCGTCCCGAATTGATGACATGTGTCGCCCCCAGCGCCTTGGCCAGCTCCAGCTTACGGTTGTCCAGATCAATTACGATCAGCTCGGTCACACCGGCATTCCGGACCGCCTGCATGAGCAGGAGACCGATCGTCCCCGCGCCCACGATCACTGCCCGATCCCCCATGTGAATCGGTGCAACACTGGATACCGCATGTACCGCGATGGACAGAGGCTCTACCATCGCCGCCTGTTCGAAACTGACCGCATCCGGTATCCGAAACAGGGTTCTCGCCTTGATTGCCGCATATTCCGCCATTGCGCCCGGATTGGTATATTCGTCGCAGGAGACGCCGAGCACCTCCCGTTTTTCACAAAGGTTGACCATACCGTGCCGGCAATACCAGCAGTTCCCACAGAACACGGTAGAATCAAAGGTAACGCGGTCGCCCACGGCATAGCCCTGTACCGCACGCCCGACTTGTTCGATCACGCCGCCCGTCTCGTGCCCCATAATGATGGGAGGCTGGCGGCGGCCGCTCGCCCCATCATACCCGTGCACGTCGCTTCCGCAAATAGCACACGCCTTGATACGTACCAGCACTTCATCTTCCTCAGGTACCGGCTTGGGAACTTCCTTAAGCTGCAATTCATTATACGCAGTTAACACCAGAGCTTTCATTTGCAACACATCCTTTCACGCCTCATTGCAAGCCTGCTTGACATAATGATAGGCATCGCGGATCCCCGCCAGGCCGCAGCCGCTGGCTTCTTCAATACAAAGCCAGTTGTCGAAGCCGTGCCGCTTGATATACTGGAAAAACGGTTGGTTCGGCGTCACGCCCGTCCCTATAACCGTGGGAGAAAACCGGCCGCGCTGCTCCATATCGGTCACATGGATGGTCTCCAAGCGGTCTACGACCGACGGAACGACCTTGAGCGGATCCCCGCCGAAAGCGGTAATGTTCCCCGTATCAAAGTTCAAACGGATATCCGTATCCTCTATTCGCCTGCAAATATCAAGGAAAACCGTTGGGTCATATGTAAAGTCCACATGCGGCCATGCTCCCGGCTTGCCGTGGTTTTCGAACACCAGGCCCACGCCATACGTTTTTCCCAGCGGCGCGATACGATGGAAATAGTCCGATACCCACGCGATACCCTGCGCACGATTCAGCCCCGGATGCGCCTGCCCCGCCAGTATACGCAGATAACGGATATGCAGCTCCGAGGCCAGCGCGATGTCCGCCTGCAGATACAGGTATTCACGCTCCCGCTGCACCGGATCCGGGTTGGTAAAATCCGGATATGTTGTCATCATGACGATCGGCAGGCCAATCTCCTGCAACTCCTGCTTCAATGCATCCAAATAGGTCGGCGTCCGGTTCTTTATGAACATAATACTGATATCAATACCGTCATAGCCAATCTCTTTTGCCCTGCGTGCCCATTGCGGCAAACTCATGCGCCCTGAACAGATCTCATCGAAAAGTGAGACCGGTAAACAACTAATTTTCATGCTTTTCCCCGTTTCTTATCCAGCATTTTCCGTAATACCGGCGCTGTGCGCCTGTGCGCGGGATTGCAGCATAACCACGAACAGGAGCAGCAGGCCGGTAATGATTGACTGCCACCACGAGCTCAGGCTGCCCTGCAGGTTGATCATGTTGGAGATTACGCCAATGATAAGCACACCGACCACTGTCCCGCCAAGCCCGCCTCGCCCTCCTGAAAGCAGTGTACCGCCGATCGCGGTCGCCGCGATCGCGGTCATCTCCCAACCATCGCAGGTCACAGGCTGGCCCGCTCCCAGGCGGGAGGCCAGAATCAATCCCGCAAGCCCGGCCAACAGTCCATTCGCCGTATAAACAGCGATCTTAATTTTTTCAGGCTGCAACCCCATCATGCGAGCCGCTTCCTCGTTCCCTCCCACGGCGTAGATGTATCGTCCGGGCCGTGTCCAGCGCGCGATATACAGCCCCGCAAGCAAAAATATTACAAACAACCATACCGGTGTCGGTATCCACAGCAGGTAGCTTCGCGCAAACAGGCGAAACGTTTCTGCCAGACCTGCGTCTACACTGACCGAAACGCCCCCATCCGTCATTACCAGCGCGATACCACGCGCGGCCATCATCATCCCCAGCGTGGTGATGAAAGGCGCGATCTGCAGTTTCGCAATGATGAGCCCGCTGAGCAGACCCATTGCCGTGCAGACCGCTAACGGAACCAGAAACATTATCGCCAGGCTTCCCTTTGGGCTCAGAACCGCTGTCAGTACGCTGGACAAGGCCGCGAGCGACCCGACCGAAAGATCGATCCCGCCGGTCAGGATAACAAAGGTCATGCCGAGAGAAATAATGCCGATCATACTGTTCTGGTTCAGGATATTCGTTACATTCCCGTAGGATGCAAATTCCGCAAACAGCAACGTAGCGGCCAGTATGAGCGCCAGCAGCGCGAATACCACGCCATGTTTTTTGCAGAACGCACTAAGCATATTCTTTTTTTCCATACGCTCCCCCTTTTAACGGCGCTTTTCCCGCTGTAGATAAACCGCAAGGATAATTATGGCGGCTTTAAAAATGCGGGAATAAGCAAACGGGATATTATTCATGTTCACCATAATCGAAATCATCTGTATGATCAGAGCGCCAAATATTGTACCCACGACGCGCGCTTTGCCGCCGTTCATGGAAGTTCCTCCAATTGCAACGGCCGCGATGGCGTCCATTTCTGCAAGCTGCCCAATCGCGTTGGGATCCGCACAGCTTGCGCGAGAACATTCAAACAGGCCCGCCAGCCCTGCCAACAGCGCGCAGATCACATAGACCGAAATCATAACCTGTGCCGTGCGGATACCCGATAGCCTTGCGGCTTTCGCATTTTCACCTATCGCCTGTACATAATATCCAAACGTCGTTTTTTTGAGCAAAAACGCAATCATTGCCGCAAAAAGCGCGGATACAAATAATTGTATTGGTACCAGACCGCCAACGCGGTACAGGCCGATCTCTGTAAACGTATTCCCATAAAACACGATCGTGCCGCCATTATTCATCAATTGCGCGATGCCGCGACCGGCGATATAAAGGATCAGGGTAACAATGATCGACTGTATCCGGAAGCACGCTACCAAAACGCCGTTAAACAATCCCAGCGCCAGTGCCACAACGAGCGCAGCCAGCACAGCCATGCCAGTGCTTGTTCCCAAAAACGGTATTTTTCCGGTCAACACCAAGCCGCTTGTAACGGCAGATATTGCCATGACTGAACCCACTGAGATATCGATTCCTCCAGATGAGATCACCAATACCATTCCCAGTGCGGTGAGCATGGTTGGGAGCACCTGGATTGTCAGGTTCCACAGAGTTCCCATGGAGGCAAAGTTGCGGGTAAATACGATATTGAAAAAAAACAGCAATAAAAATGCGTATATCGTACCATACTTTCGTATATTCTGTCCACAGTCAAGACGGGTGCGCTCGTTTTTTACAGCAATGATATCCATCATACGCAGGTTCCCCTTTCCTCCAGAATGTCCTGTGCGATCGTCTGCATGATGTTTTCTTCCGTTAGCATATCGCTTTCCAGTTCCCCGATGTTTTTCCCATCCCGTATAACCACGACGCGATGACAGTTGCGCACAAGCTCCTCCAGTTCAGAGGAAATCGGCAGCACGC
>URFQ01000010.1 GCA_900547195.1 uncultured Butyricicoccus sp. | reverse complement strand
AGAAGAAAAGCGGGAAACGGCTACTTATCCTGCAACCAAAGCAGGGAGCCAGTGTACCAGCGCCGGACAGGCGGTGACCAGAATCACCACGGCGACAACGATTAGGATAAATGGTATGACGCCGCGGTAGATGTCCCCGATTTTGACCTCGGGCGGCACGATGCCCTTGATATAAAATAGTGCGAAACCGAACGGCGGAGTCATAAAGCAGGTCTGCAGCATGACGGCTGTGACGGCAACAATCCACAGACGGTCGAAGCCGAACATATCCATGATGGGCAGGAAAATTGGGAATACGATCATTACAATGCCCAACCAGTCGATGAACATACCGAGGATGAACACAATGACCATCATGATGGCAAACGCGCCCCACTTGCCGATTCCCAGCCCCATCACCAGCTCTGCGATCAACTTATTGCCGTCCAGCGACATGAAGATGCCGGTGAATGCAGCTGCGCCGAACAGGATGATAAAGACCATCGCTGTGGTTTTGGCTGTGTCGATCAGAGAATCATACAGCATTTGCAGGCTGAACTGCTTATAGAAAATCGCGAGGATCAGCGAGAACAGTGCACCGACGCCCGCGGCCTCGGTCGGGGTCGCCCAGCCGGTAAAGATCGAGCCAAGCACGCCGACAATCAGGATGACTGGCGGCACAAGATTGATGAGCGAACCGGTCACACGCTCGCGGAACGGCATTTCAGCGAGTTCTTCAGCGCTCATCGCCGGGCCGTACTCCGGATGGATATGGCAGATCACAAATACATAGATCATGTAGCACAGGGAGAGCAACAGGCCGGGAACAATGGCGGCAAAGAAAATCTTGCCGACCGAAACCTCAGCATACGACCCCATGGAAACCAGCATGATCGACGGCGGGATCAGGATGCCGAGCGAACCGCCCGCGCATACCATGCCGCACGCGAGCGACGGCTTGTAGCCGCACTTCAGCAGCACCGGGATGGACAGCATGCCCATGGTGACAACCGATGCGCCGACGATACCCGTCGTGGCTGCGAATACCGTGGATACGACGATGACGGCAAGGCCAAGGCCGCCTTTCAGCGGGCCGAGCAGGTAACGGATGGATAGAAACAGGCCGTCCGCCACTTTGGAATGGGTCAGAAAGTTCGCCATCAGCACGAACATCGGAATGGCCACCATGGAATAGCTTTGCATCTGGTCGTAAACCTTGGTTAGCGCGATGGTGATGCCGGGTCCGCCCCAGGCCAGCCAGCCGATCATTACGCCAGCCCCGCCAAGCACAAAGGCCAGTTCCTGGCCGCTTACCAGCCCGATCACCATCAGAAGGAACAGCCCGCCCAGCATGATGGCGGCCATCTGGTCGGCGCCGATGCCGGTGGAAGCCACCCAGTCGGTCAGTACCTGCATCATGCTCGGGCACCCCCTTCCGGTTTTGCATGCACTGCGTCCATAATGCCGGAGACGCATTTCAGCATCTCGGAAATGCCCTGCAGTGCCAGCAGCGCCAGCCCGGCAAACAGGCACAGCTTGACCGGCCATACCGGAGGCGCCCAGACTGAATACCCTTTCTCGCCGCTCATCCACGACTGGAGGAAAAAGGAGAGGCTTTCGGGCACCAAAACGAAAATAAACGGGACCATAAACACCACATAGGTGATCAGGTGCAGGATATTCTGCGCCAGCGGATTCAGGCGCGCATACAGCACATCCACGGCAACAAAAGCTTTTTTCTGGAAGCCATAGGCGCAAATCAGGATGATATAGCAGCCAAAGGTCATGCAGATGACATCCATCGTCCAAATCTGCGGGCTGCGGAAAATACGGCGCAGCACAACCTCTGTGACAATGACCGCGAGGATCCCCAAAACAGCAAAGGAGGCAATCCGGCCGATCCAGTCAACAATGAGGTCGATCACGCTGCAAATACGTTTGAGCGCTTTCATGGTATCAACTCCTCCGTCGGTCAGTTTTCATAATCATCGTAGTTAAAGCCAAAGCTGTAATCCTTGAGCATATCGCGATAGGTGTCCGCCTTTTCGCGATAGGCTTTCATGGAGGAGTAGACCATGTCGAAATTCGGGTTGGCGGCTGCTTCTTCCTCATACACCTCACGGCAGGTATCGCGGATGGTCTGCCAGTCCTCGCTGTTGAGTTCGGTTACAATGCATCCGTCTTCCTTCAGCATCTTTTCGGTGGATTCGAAGTCCATCCACAGATAGCGCGCAAGCTGCTCGCCGGTACAGGTTTCCGCCGCGGTCTGGATGGCCAGCTGATATTCCTCCGGCAGCGCGTCCCATGCATCCTTGTTGATCATAATGCCGTTGACGCCAGCCGACTGATACCATGCAGGCGAGCACCAGTATGGCGCGACTTCCTGGAGCTTGAGCGAATCATCCGAGCAGGGGGTGGAGAATTCGCCGCCGTCGATGACGCCGCGCTGCAGCGACTCATACAGCTCGCTTGCTGCAACCGTGGTGATATTGATGCCGAGCTTCTGCGCGGCGCGGCCGGCCATGACGCCGCCCAGGCGGATCTTCATTTTTTTCATATCCGCGATCGAGGTGATCGGCTTGGTCGAACGGATGCCGGACTCGGCATGGTTCACCATAATCGGGAAATAGGTCATGTTGTACTGGCCATACAGATCCTGATAGCATTGCAGGCCGCCGCCCTGGTTGATCCAGACATAGTAATCCAGGCCGGAAAAGTTGTCCATGGTGGTCGAAAGCAGTTCAAATGCGGTATCCTTGCCGCTCCAGTAGCCGCCCCAGTCGCCGCCGCACTGAATGGTGCCCTTTTGCACATAATCAAACAGCTGGTTGGCCGCGCACAGCGCGCCTTCCGGATAGTTTGTGATCGTAAAGCGGCCGCCGGTGAGCTGGCTGACCAGTTCGGAGAAACGCTCGTCACAGGTGTAGTGGATATTGCCGCTGCCCCAGGTTGAGCCCATCTTCCAGGTAATCACCGGCAGGCTGCTGTCGCCGCCCGCAACGGCATTTGCATTCGCCGCATCCATCATGCCAGTGTCCGCGCCGCCGCAGCCGGCCAGGCTGAGCGTGCTCAGGACACCGCAGAGTACCCCCGCGATCCATCGTTTGACTTTCATTGTAAGATAGCCTCCTCTTGATACAATTTCTCTATCGAAAAGCGTCCCCCGGACACATTCGATTCCAATGCCGTGGAGGCCATCCTGCGCTTATGCCCCCAGCGGGTCGGCCAGCCGGCCGGCCGCCTCAACAACCTGCTGCTGTTGCGCAGTCAGGCTGTCGTAAAGCGGCTGGGCGGCAGCGCGGAAGCGCGCCGCCTCCGCGTCATCCATCAGCATCATATAGCAGCCGCTGCGCGATGCGTGCATCATCGCGCGGACCTCGGCGTTCATCCAGTGCTCCCGCTGCCAGGCGGCTGCTTCGGCTGCGCAGTCAGCGATCAGTTTACGTTCTTCTGCGCTCAAAAGCCCCATGGTTTGGGAGGAGGCCACGAGCACATCCGCGTTATAGGCATGCCGGTCATACACCCAGTAAGGCGCAAGCCGATAGTAGCCGCTGTCCACGTAGGTTGGCAGATTGCCCTCCGCCGCGTCCACTTGGCCGCTGCGCAGCGCGGCGGCCAAATCCTCTTCTGCAAGCGGCACCGCCTGTGCCCCCCACAGGCCGACCAGCCCGGTCATCACGGGAGATTCATCCACCCGCAGCCGCAGGCCGCGCATGCTTTCAACCGAACCCAGCACTTCTTCCGCACTGAAGAAGCACCGGTAACCGGCATAAAAATAGGTAATCCCAGTCAGGCCGGATGCTTCAAGCGAATCGAGCGCGCTGCGACCGATTTTGCCATCCAGCACGCGGAACAGATGCTTGTCCGATGTATATTCATAAGGCATTTGCAATGCGGTGAGCTGCGGTGCATACTGCGCCGCGCTGGTTGCGGAAACGCGGGCGAAATCCACGCCGCCAAAGCAGCACTGTTCCAGCGCCTGCGTATCCTGGCCAAGCGTGCTGTCAAAGTATGGTTCGATTATTATGGAGCCGCCCGACCGCTTGCGAACCGCATCGCAGAACCGCAGGCATGCCTGATTGGTGACATAATTTTCGCTTTGGCTGCTCGCCAGACGGAAATACCGCGTCTCGCGGGCACTCTGCGCGGCTTTGCCGCCTGCGCAGCCAGATAGAAGAATGGCCAGCAGCACGGCCATTGCTGATCTTCGGATGGAAGCCATATTGTCCTCCTGTCTTTATTATATCGGCAGCAGTTTCCGGCAGAAACCGTAAATACTTGCGCTTGTACAGGGAATAAATTCACAAAACAAAAATATTTCGTTAAAATTTTGTACAGATTGTACAATTATTCCCCTTTATTTTCCTGACGATACTCGGTAGGCGTGACGCCGGTGCGGCGTTTAAACACCTTGGAAAAATAGTTGGAATCCATATATCCAACCCGCGGGGCGACCTCGCGCACCGGGATATCGGTCGCGCGCAGCAGTTCGGCCGCACGGTCGATCCGGTAAGCGGTGAGGTATTCGACAAACGTCTGGTTATACGAGGTGCGGAACAGCCGGGAAAAGTAAAATGCGCTCATCCCCATGCTTTCGGCGGCCTGTTCGAGCGACACATCTTCGGCATAATGATGCTGGATCCAAATTGAAAACCGGGTTTGGAACGGGGTTTGTTCGCTTTCCTGCTGCGGCGCGTCCTTTTCAGGCAGGGGGAAGGAGGCGCGCAGGCAGGCGTCGATCTGCGTTTTGTCAAAGGGCTTGAGCAGGTAGTCGCTTCCTCCTGCACGCAGCGCGCCCACTGCATAATCGAAACGGTCGAAGGCGGTCAGGAACACAATGCGCACCTGTGGATTGCTGCGCCGGATGATTGCCGCCGCTTCCAGCCCGCTCAGCACCGGCATTTCGATATCCATAAAGATGAGCTGAGGCGCAAGCTGCGCCGCGCGGTCCACAGCCTCCCGGCCGTTGGCGGCGCCTTCGATCAGTGCATCCGGCCCAAGCCTGCGGCGCAGATGTCCGGTGAGCGATTTCCGGCTGAGCGGTTCGTCTTCAGCGACCAGAATTTTAACCATGGTTCGTTTCCCCCTTCGGGATACGGATGCGGGCGGTTGTACCCAGTCCGGGACAACTGAAAACCCGCAGCATACCCCCCATCATATGAATGCGTGCAGCGATATTATCGAGGCCGATGGATGTGCGCCCGGCCCGGGCATGGTTTCGTACAGAATGGGCGTCAAACCCGCAGCCGTTATCGGTAATCGTTACCGAGCAACCCGTTGCCGTGCATCGGCTGGTCACACGGATACGCCCGCCCGTGCTGCGCTGGCGCATTCCATGCACGATTGCATTTTCCACCAGAGGCTGCAAAATGAATTTCGGCACCTGGAAGCCGTCGCAAGCGGGTTCGCAGTCCATTTCAAACCCCATCCGCTCGCCAAAACGCAGTTCCTGCAATGAAATATAGTCGCGCAGCAGATCGAGCTCGCGTGCCAGCGTGACAATCGCCTCATCGTTTTCAAGCGTGTACCGAAAAAATTTGGACAGGCGCAGGATCATGTCCTCGCTGACTGTGGCCTGCTCCAGTTCAGCCATGTTCGCGATGTTTTGCAGGGTATTGAACAGAAAATGCGGATTGATCTGGCTTTGCAGCTGGGCAAACCGGCTGTGTTCGACCAGCTGGCTCAGACGCGCTTCTTCCGCCTCATGACGGCGCAGGTCTTTTTCCATCTGTGCCTCTGACTCCAACGCATGGATCGTCTTGGTGATCTGATGCTTCATTTCATTGAATGACGCCGCCATCTGGCCGATCTCATCGGTCTGGCGGTACTGGAGGTCGGGCTGGTCATATTCGCCGCGCGCTACCTGCTGCGCCGCATCGCTCAGCCGCCGCACGGGAGAAACGATGTTATAGACCAGCAGGGTCATGCCAACGGTCATACCAAGCGCACACAGTACGGTCATCAGGATGAGCATCATGTTGCGCTGCGCGAGCTGCTGGCCAAGCCCCAGATAGGTGGCCTGCCCTTCGCGCAGGAGGGTATCGGTCAATTCGTCCGCATAATTGCGCAGATATTCTCCCTGCGCCTGTAAGCTGGAAAACGTCCGCGCATCAAAAACCCCCTGAGCCAGCGCCTGAAAAAAGTTTGCCTGCCGCGCGCGATAGGATTTCATAGCACGCCGGATCACTTGTTTGATGCGCGCGGCATCCTCGCTGCTGCGGGACGCATCGGCTGTGAGCGCAAGCAGGCATTGGTCGCTTTTTTGCTGCATCTCCGTACAACGTGAAAGCACCGCATCGCTGGCAGACAAATAGGCCATGCGTTCCATTTGCTCGGTTTCCCTCCGAATGGCCGCTGAATAGTCGATGCAGCTGCTGTATTCGGACAGAATTTGGTGGGTTTGTTCGTGGTAAAAATAAAATTCAGAAAACAGCGCGCTGATTACAATCAGCATGGGCAGGATAAATACCGCGCACAGCAGACTGATTTTATGTTGAATCGATAACCGGCCCCAGCGGCGCGCGATCTGCTTGAGCATGCCACATCCCTCCTAAAGTGTCTCTATTATCATAACACCACAGACCCGTCATTTCCAGCGTCGGATACGGATGCGTAGGGATCATGCCGCAGGAAAAAAGACCGGGCGGGATAGAAACAAAAGGATTCCCGTAGGCCGTTGTTCTCATTCCGCATTGTTAAGAATCTAAATACGGCTTGACACAACGGCGGTGCAATCGATACGGTCCAATAAATTGTGCAAATGGAAACGTGGATAAAAAAAGACACGGTTTGCAGATCTCAGCTCCGAATGAAAGTTACCACACAGGCATTCGGAAAAGAGACGGCAAACCATGTCCGAAAAAATTGTACAGCGAAACGAAGAAGCAATCAAGGGCGGCTTCAGCAACCGGCGCGCGGCAGCGCTGCCAAAGCGCCATTGTAACCGGAATCCTACCATTTCTTCTGCGGCTCCCCCTTGGCATGGAACTCCCCGTTTGTTATCCGAATATTGTGTAACAAATGGGGAGCCGTGCAATATAAAGCAGTCGGATTTTCGGTTATTTCTCATCCCCGAGAAAAGCAGCAAGCGGTTTTGAGACGTGCAATGTTTCCTCTTCGGCATATGCTGCAAAAAGTTTCGCGAGTTTGTATCATCCTCAAAAGAACTTTAAGCGTTCTCCTGTTTTAATCCTACCATAAATTTTTGCTGATCCATGGGCGGCAGACAACGATGATTCCGGCATACATAAAAAGTGGTTTGTCCATCCAGCAGTTTATATTCCTCTGTCGCTTCCTCAAGTATCCGGACGACGCCATTGGAAGGGACAAGAAAAGGAAGCTCGCGCAAATCATCTTCATTCCTGACAACGGTAATTCTGATTGGCGGTTCCAGATAATCGGAAAGTGCAATCAAAGACATGGCATACCCGGCAGGATATGTTTCCGCTTCCCCTGACAAATACGCAAGCTGCTTTTTCAGAATTTCTTCCGTTTTTTCGCTCGGAATGAGCGCATTCAGCCGCACAAGATTATATGCCATCAAAGAATTACCGCTGGGGATTGCTCCGTCGTAGCATTCCTTTGGACGGAAAATCAGCGTTTCATTTTCTTTTCCATAAAGGTAAAAGCCTCCATGCTCTATGTCGTAATAATGAAGGATCACCTTTTTTGTAATCTGCTCCGCACGGTCAAGATATGACCGGTCAAAGGTTACGTCATATAAGGAAAGCAAGGCAAAGATATAGCTTGCATAGTCGTCAAGAAAACCTTTTTCGCCGCGCTTTCCGCGGCGAAAGCTGACATAAAGCGTGTCCTGATCGCACAGCTTGCCCTCAATGAACTGCTGTGCTTTTTTTGCCGCCGCAAGGTATTTGGAAATACGGCTGCTTTTGTACAGCGCGCAGAACGCCGCAATCATCAGCGAGTTCCACGCTGTCAGGATTTTATCATCCGTGTGCAGACGGGCGCGGCTCCGGCGATAGTCGCGTATTTGGGGCAGAAATTTGTCAAACCGTTCTTCGTTCAAATCCTTCGTGCGGAGAAGGTTGGGAATGCTTTTGCTCTCAAAGTTGCCGCCGGGGGTGATTCCAAAGCGCGTATTGAAAGCCGCGCCGTCTTTTTCACCCAGCAGCCGAATGATTTCATCCGGGGTAAACACATAATATTTTCCTTCTTCGCCGTCGCTGTCCGCATCCTGCGCGCTGTAAAATCCACCGTCCGGGGATGTCATTTCCGTCAGGATATAAAAGGCAATTTTTTCGGCAACGTTTTTGTAAAACGGCTGATTTGTAATTTCGTAAGCCCTACAGTAAGAAAGCGTCAACAGGGCATTGTCATAGAGCATTTTTTCAAAGTGTGGAACCAGGTAAAAGCGATCGGTGGAATAGCGGCAAAATCCGTAACCAATATGATCGAACAGGCCGCCAGCGTACATTTGACGCAGCGTCACTTCCACCATGGCCAAGGCTTCGCGGTCGCCGCGCTTGCCGTATTGCTGCATTAAAAACAATAAATTGTGTGGCGCGGGAAATTTCGGCGCGCTGCCGAATCCGCCGAACGTTTCATCATAGCTTTGTTTGTACAATTCTATGGCATTGCCCAGCAATGTTTCATCTGCCTGGGAAGCGAAAACCTGCTCGTGATTTAACGCCGCCGTGATTTGTTCCGCAGATTCAAGCAGTGCTGCGCGGTCGTCCCTCCATTTTTCGTGAATGGTCAGAAGAAGTTCCTTGAAACCGACAGACCGGTAACGAGCGGTTTTGGGAAAATAGGTTCCGGCAAAAAAGGGCTTTTGCCCGGCGGTCATGAAAATGCTTGTGGGCCAGCCGCCACTCCCGGTGAATGCTTGGCAGACCGCCATATAAATGCTGTCAATGTCGGGACGCTCTTCCTTATCAACCTTGATGGATACAAAGTGCTTGTTCAAAATTGTAGCAATTTCCATATCCTCAAAGCTCTCATGCGCCATCACATGGCACCAGTGGCAGGTACTGTAGCCAATACTGAGGAAGATTGGTTTATCTTCCTCCCTTGCCTTGCAAAAGGCTTCCGCGCCCCAGGGATACCAGTCCACGGGATTTTCCGCGTGCTGTAAAAGATAGGGACTTGTCTGGTTTTTCAGATGATTGCTCAATTTTTCCACCTCACTTTTTGAAATCCCCCGTTGCCGGGTTGTCAATCAGCTTACCATCCTCTGTAAAGCGTGAGCCATGGCAGGGGCAGTCCCAGGTGTGCTCCTGCGGGTTCCATTTCAGCGCGCAGCCTAAGTGGGGGCAGCGTTTGGCTGTAGGGGTGAACAGATTGACAACGGCCTCAAAGGCATTGACTGCCAGCTGCGGACGGAGTATTGTTCTTGATGGTGAGAATACCCCGGCATAAGGATTTTCCTTTCCCTGAACCATGTCGCATAAGATCATTGCTGAAACCATGGAGGAGGTCATGCCCCATTTATGAAATCCAGTGGCAACGTATAAATTCTCTGTGCTTGCTGAGTAAGCGCCAATATACGGAACGCTGTCCAACGTCATGCAGTCCTGCGTCGCCCAGTGATATTTTTCTGTTGCATCCGGATAATACTGCCGTGCAAAGCCCCGAAGCTCGTCCCAGTTCCCGCCCTTTTTTCCTGTGCGGTGGTCACCGCCGCCGATCAGCAACAGGTTTTTATAATTTCGAAAGGACATTCCTTTTTGCGCCTCGTCCACATACATGCCGCCCACATCCGGGCCGTTTTCAAGGGCTAGGACATAAGAGCGGTGCTGATACATTTTGAGAAAATAGCTGCCATGTTTGTTCAAAAACGGGAAATGCGTAGCCACAATTATCTTCTTTGCCGTAATGGTACCGTGATCGGTCATCGCTGTCGTGCCGGCAAGCTCCCGTACCGCCGTATGTTCGTAAATGTGTAACCCTTTTGAAATGGCGGATACAAATTTCAGCGGATGAAACTGCGCCTGGTTTTCATATTTTACCGCGCCTGCCACGGAAAAAGGCAGCGCAAGCTCATTTGCAAATTCTGCATGTCCCCCAAGCTTTTCCAGAGCCAGAAGTTCTTTTTCTATTTTCTTCCGGTCATCCAGGGAATAGACATAAGAAGCCTTTTCTTCAAAATCGCAGTCAATGTTCCGGCACAAATCACGGTATTTTCCAAGCGCCGCTTCATTGGCCTCCAGGTACTGTTTTGCCTTTTCCGCGTCGAACTCACGAATCAGTTTATCGTAAATGAGCCCATGCTGCGAGGTGATTTTGGCGGTTGTGTTTTTCGTAATACCGCTGCATACGGTTTCAGCCTCTGCCAGCACATATGGCATACCGGACTGATGCAGCATATATGCGCACAAAATTCCGGCGATACCGCCGCCGATGATTAATATATCTGTTTTTATATCTTGTGTTAAGTGGTCAAAGCCGGAATGCTTTGACGTCTGTTCCCATAGCGAGTTCATAAGTCTTCCCCTCGGAAAAATAAAATTTAAAAATAGGATTCCTCAATAAGCGCGTACTATTCTCCGGAACACCTGCTAAACCTGCCAATGGATATCAAACCCCAAATTAAAAATTTTATTTTCCTTAAGTGGGAATATCAGAGCAGACCGCCGCAGGGATTTTACCACGGCAGCCGTGCATAATCGTTCCAGAAGTCTTTCCCCCAGGAAGAACAATACCGCGGGCTCCGGATGCCGGGAGGAGATAAATGGCTGCCCTTGGCATCCTGCCCCGCCGGCATTATGACGTCAAAAAGGCGGCAGCCGGCTTGCGCGGCTGCCGCCCTGTTGGGGTTTGGCGTATGTTTTTCAAGAGCAGGGGTGTTTGTGCGGGATTTCAGAAGAAAATGGTTCCCTATTGACGAGCTTCCATCCTGCCTTTTACAGGGAATCTTACTTAGAAATGCTCTGCCAGCGTCTGCGCAAGCGCGGAGGCGGCCTGCTCCTCGTCTGCACCGTCAAAGGTCAGCGTGATGCTCTCGCCGCACTTGATACCAAGACCGAGAACGGCAAACATCTTACGCGCATCAGCGGTCTTATCGTCCTTGGAGATCGTGGCTGCACACTGGAATTCCTTGATTTTTTTTATGAGCACGCCCGCAGGCCGGGCATGCACACCCTGTGGATCGGTTACGGTAAAGGTGATCTGCTTCATTTTGGTTCCTCCTGTTTTTCAGGTATCCATGGTGCGTCCCAGTCTGCGCACCATGTGCGCAGCCGGTCATTCATGGCTATTGTCACTTTATCGTTTACACCCGGCGCTTTTACAAAAAACAGGCGGCAGCCGGGTCTGCATTTCTGAATGTACGGCGTATCCTGCCGCAAAATATAAAAATCGCCAGGCCCAAAATGGTATTCCATGCCGTCGGACAGGTCGATATATTTGGTTTCCCCGGATAGGATATAGCAGTATTCGTTCGTAATCGTGTGATAATGCGGCTGCTCCCATTTGTAGCAGGGATAGCTGCTGATGCCCGCCTCGACCGCTTCGTCGCGCAGAAAAGCGAGCTGCTGCGGCAGTTTGAGATCGCCTGCAAGATACTGCCGGGAGTTATGCTTGAGCGCCTGCTCGATGTCCTCCGCACGTAGGGTCTCAATGTGCCCGGTGAAACGCGGCTCCTGCCCGCCAAGCAGCAGCGTTTCCAGCACCCAGGCCACGCCATCCTCAAAATTTGTTGGCGCAATGCAGCCCGCCTTGGCCTTCAGGGCTGGGCATGCGTTGCCCATGGCGACACAGATGGATGCCTCATCGAACATACCAAGATCGTTTTCACTGTCGCCAATGACCATAATCTGTTCACGGGTCAGCCCGCAGGCATCACGCACGGCCCGCACCGCGCGCTGTTTATCGGCATCCTTGGGTACAATCTCAATATAGTGTTCCCCCGACGACAGGGTCTTGACGCCCGGAATGCCATCGAGCACGGCTCGCAGCGCCGGGATTTTGGACATTTCAGCCACACTCACAAAGAACTTGTTGACGCGCAGTGATTTTTCCGTGAGGTATGTGGCCAGATCGGGCACAACCTGCTGCGTGCCGGAGAAAAAGCGCACATGTTCCGCATCCATGCCGCAGTCGCGGATATGACCGGCGCGGTCTGCCTGACAGTAGGCGCGATTTCCTGCATATGCCTGAAAAAAGACATCCTGCCGCAGCAGGCAGCGGATAATATAGGTCGCCGCGTCTTGCGGCATATAGGCCTCGTACAAGATCGCCCCGGTGCGGTAATCCTCATAGACGGCCAGGCCGTTCATGGCGATCAGATACCCATCCGCACCAATGGCACGGCTGGCAAAATCGGCCTCATAGGCCAGCCGTCCGGTCGCAATGACCGGCGTGATGCCTTTTGCGCGCACCTTCTCAAAGGCGCGCACCGTGCGCGCCGAGACAGTGTCCACGCCCTGCAGCAACGTGCCGTCCAGATCGACAAAGACCATACGGATACCGGGCTGCTGTTTCATGCTCATTCCTCCATAGATAAGGGAGATGGGACCGCCGCAGACGCACTGCGTCCAGCGGCGATCCCGCAATAGAAAGTTTGTGAGAGATGTGAGAGACTTCGGTTTCAGTGTCGTTTGCGTGACTTAGAACGTCATACCGTCCTGAATCTTACGCAGCTGATAGATGAGCGTGCTGGTGTCCAGCTCGACCATGTCGAGAGTCAGCAGCTGGCCCTTCTTTGCGTCCTTGAGCATTTTGGCGCCCTTGGTGACCAGGCCGTACGGGATATAACCCTTGGCGTCAGATTCTGCCTTGGTCGCAATTGAGCCATAGGTGGTGTAACCGCCGATGCCGTCGATGATCTCTCCCGCCTTGAGGTCCTTCTTGGCAACCGTGATGCACTCGGAAACCAGCCCGGCTTTCGGAACGATGGTGGTCTCGCCGTCGATGACGCACTTGGCAACGGTCAGCGGGGTCTCAAGGTTGCACAGATGGTACGGACGGTACAGCGTCCACAGCGGGCCGGGGCCCATGGAGTGGTACTGCATTTGATATGCGATCTCTTCGTTGTCGGTGGATACGGTAACGAATACGCCGGGTGCGATGCCGTTGACAAACTCAACAACGCCGTGCTTGTTCAGAATGCCGCCGTCTTCCTTCAGACGGTACATATCGTTCAGGCCCTTGACATCGCAGGCAATGCCGTGGCCGCCGATCACATCCGGAACCAGGCCGGTCGCGTTGGACATCGCGGTCATCTCAACCATGGTCTTGGTGCCGTCCTTGAATGCGCAGAGCATCTTGGGGCTCATCTTACGGCGGGTTGCCTCTTCCAGAACCGTATCCGGATTGCAGTCGCGTGCCAGGCGGTTGTTTTTGCCCTTGCCCATGACCTTTACATCCATGCCCATGGCCTTGGCAAAGCAATACAGCTCCATAACAGCGCCCGGCTCATCGCCTGCGGAACCGGTGTACAGCACGCCGTTCTCTTCCGCCAGCTTTTTCAGGTAAGGCCCAATGACAACGTCGGTCTCGACGTTCAGCATAACGACATGCTTGCCGTTCTGAATGGACTCGGTTGCAACACGTGCGCCGACATCGGGCACGCCGGTCGCGTCGATCGCACACTCGACCAGGTTCGCCTGAGAGATGAAGTTTGCATCTTCACAGGCAACATATTTGCCTGCTTCCATGAAGCGGTTTGCTTCCTCGATGGTGTGTGCAACCGCGATATCGTCGTCTGCAACGCCCGCGTACTTGAATGCATGAATCGCATTCTCCACGTTGATGTCCGAAACGATCGCCGGGGTGATGCCGTTCATGAGCACCATCTGGGTGACCATACCGCGGCCCATCTGCCCTGCGCCGACAATGCCGGTGCGAATGATTTTGCCCTCTTCCTGACGCTTCAGGAGCTTTTCGTTCATGTTTAACATCGTGTACAGCCTCCTTGGGGTTGAAAATTAACGGTAAATATGTTAAAATATTCTGAGATTCCGGCATAAAACGGGCAGCGGCCCTTTCACGAACCGCTGCCCGCCATGCCGGTGCAGTAAATGAAATGGGGTGAATGGTGTTAGTAAATTTCAATTGTGCCGCCCTTTTGGATGACGGCGGCCGTCAAAGGTTCGCCCGTCAGCATGATACAGCCCGGGCGCTCGGGTTCGCTTCCGCCCTTAAAAGAGAGCGTGCAGTGGCCAAGCTCCCGCAAAGTATGCAGAGCTTCGTCGCCTACGGCGGTCACATCGTAGACCTGGCCGCATAAAACCAAGGTATCGCCGGGCGCAGGGTCGGCAGCCAGCTCGGCCTTGGTATGCAGCACCGCGATCTCCGCGAGTTCTTCCGGCGCGTCCTCGTTAAAGAGGATCAGGAAATTGCAATCTTCCTCTTCGAGGAACCCGAGGGCGTCCGGCCCCCAGCCGGTGATGGTGGAACAGTACTTCATGGAAAAGCCTCCTTATGTCGCCGCCTGCGGCGGTTGTTTCATTTAAGCATACAGACCGATGCTCAGTGCGAACGCAATGAGAACAGCAAGCGGGCCGGTGACGATGCGGGAATAGAGGACAGCCGGAACGCCCAGCTCAATGGTGTCCGCTTCCGCCTCGCCGAGAGACAGGCCGACCGGAACAAAGTCGCCGCCAACCTGCGCATTGATTGCGAACAGCGCGGGCAGGGCATACTGTGCCGGGATATTGCCCAGACCGATCTGTGCGCCGAGCAGCGTACCGACGACCTGCGCGATGACCGCGCCGGGGCCCAGAACCGGGGACAGGAAGGGCAGCGCACACACGATGGAAATCACTAGCATACCGGGCAGTGTGGAGCACAACGGGGCGATGGTATTTGCGATGACATCGCCAAGGCCCGAGGCGCTGATGATGCCAAGGATGGTTGCGGTGAACGCCATGAACGGCAGAATGTTGCGGATGACCATATCGATGGACTCGCGGCCTGCCTGGAAGAACTTCCCGACCACCTTGCCGACGCCGATGCCGATCTTGGTGATGATGCCCGGCTCCTTCTGCTCACGCATGGCTGCGATTTCGGCCTTGGCCTGATCCTTGCTCTTCGGTGCGTTGTCCTTGGACGGCGCTGCGGATGTGGCCGGAGCCGGAGCGGCGGCTTCGTTTTTGCCTGCAAACGAAATGTTTGCTTCCGTGACGTCGGATACATAGATATCCTCGGTGATAAACTGCGCCAGCGGGCCGGCCTTGCCGACCGGCATCAGGTTGACGGTGAAGATCTTTTTCTTCGGATAGACGCCGCAGCGTGCGGTGCCGCCGCAGTCGACAACCGCGACCAGGATTTCTTCGTCCGGCGCGCCGCCCTTGAAGCCGTCTACGGCCACGCCGCCTGTCATTTCCGCGAGCTTTGCAGCAACCGGATGGATGCCGCCGCCGGTTACGCTCAGGATCTTGTTGCGCTTGGAATCCGCCTTGACGACCAGAGGTCCGCCCCAGCCGCCCGAACCGCGGGTGATCTTTACTGCCTTATACATGGGTGCTGCCTCCTTACTTTCCAACCTTTTTGAGCATGTTCAGATAGATCTTTTCGGTCAAGACGCCGCGAATGAAGATCACGATCAAACCGACTGCAAAATACCGTATCGCGAGGTCGCCGAGCGACAGGCCGCGCTCGGTGATACCGGCTGCAATGCCCATGTAAACGAACAGCTCGCCAGGGTTTGCGTGTGGGAACAGGCCGGTGACCGGATGCAGGAAAGAAACGCAGGAATCATAGTATGCGGGCTTGTACTTTTCGTCGACAAAACGGCCGAACGAATAGCACATCGGGTTGCCAAGGAACAGGACTGCCAGCACCGGCAGAAGCAGATAACGTCCGAAAACATTGCCGGTGATCTTTTTTGCGAAGCGCTCGACACGGTCCTCGCCGATCAGCTTGATGATCGAGTTGATCGCGGTCATCAAGCAAACGACCATCGGAATAATACCGGTCACCCAGCCGAGGAAGGTTTCCCCGCCAGCCTGGAACAGCGACATGAAGCCATTGGCCACCCAGGTGACAAACTCCATAAATTGTTGCATTAGGTTTTACCCCTTTCAAATCATCTCTTTTTGGGCGTGCCTGCATCGGCGCACCCATTTTATGTACAGAAGGCCTCACCGCTGCTCCATTTGCAGCCGCTTTCCGGCGGGGCCCGCACCGAAACGTGCAGCCTTCTAATACACAGTAATCCGTTTAGCCCGCTGTGGGCTGCACTGGATCCACGTCCTGTCCGTCAGAGGACAGGCGCAGTTCAAGCGCTTCTACGGCCTGGATATATCCCTTGAGGCGCTTTTTCTTCTTCTTGTCAAGTTGCCTTGAAAAGGCAAGAAACTCTTGGATATGGGTTCCAATAAGCCGATAGCCGAGGACCTCATCGCAGGGACGGAACTTTGTCAGGAAGGTCAGGCCTTCCATGACCTCGGCGCCGGTGATGACGCCATTTGCATCACAGGCGATCAGTACCAGATACCCGGAGAGCAGGCCGCCCTTTTTCTGGCCGACGCCAACATTGCCCAGCCGGTGCACGCGGCGAATCGCTTTTTTATAATCCTTGATTTGGAAATAACCGCCGATTGCCTGCATCGTGAACAGAGACAGCGCGATCAAAAACAGGAGGATCCATTCCTTTTTCATGATGCCGTCCCCTCTTTCCCAAGTTCCAGAAGTTTGAGCGCACACTCCTGGTCGGTGATCAAAATATTGACGAATCCACCGCGCAGCGCGCCATAGATCGCTTCGGCCTTGTGTACGCCGCTGCTGACGCCGATCTTATTTTCCACTTCGCGCAGCTGCGCCAGCGGCATGCCGGCGACACGGGAATTAAATTCGCGGAACTGCTCGAACGCGCCGTTCCGGTCGAAAAACTGGAGCGAAATATCGCCGACAGCACCCTGCTGTACAAGTCCGTGCATCTGCTCCCGGGTGATGTAACCGGCGCGGATCATGGTCGAACCGGCGCGGTTTGGGATGCCGATGCCCATGATAACGGTTTTGATTTCTTTATAATATTGCAATACATGCTGCATGGGCGCTTCTTTTATGAATCCTTTGAGCACAATCGGATCTGAAAAGATCGCGGGCGCGAAGAAATCAACGTAGCGTCCGCCGAAGAGCTGTGCAAAATTCTGGGCAATCTGATTGGAATGAATGTTGACTGTCTGGCCATGGCCCGTACTGATTCCGCCCATCATAGGGACAAAGGTACAGTTGACATTATTGGTGTTTTTACGGGCGCCGTGGCAGATATTATGCAGAGTCATGCCCATTGACACGCCGACCACATCATCATCATGGAGATAGGTTTCCATCAGGCCGAGCGCTTCGGTGCTCAGGGTGGAAATGTGATCGTATCTTGTGGTTAGAGGGCTGTTTTCGACTACGACAGCCTCTTTAAGGCCATAAAGCTGCTCGAGTTCCTGTTCCAGTCTGGTATATGTAAGGTGGTTGGGGCTAACGATCTGGATTTGAACGATGCCGGATTTCCGCCCCGCGTTCAGCAGGCGGGACACCGATACACGCGAGATACCAAGCATATTCGCAATCTCATGCTGGCCACGGTTTTCTTCATAATACAGCTTGCAGCATTTATAGATCAGTCTCGGATCACCTACTACTTTTCGCATGCAACCCCCTCCTGTCTCTAACGATATTCCCTGTGTTAATCCTGTTTTCCTTTGATATTTGGAGTATATCGTTGTTTCTGCATTTTTTCAATAGCTTCAATACAGAACATTTGATAAAGTTGGATGCAGGCGTTCCATTATTTTATTATTTGATAACGATGTATTTATTTTTGCTAAAAGGGTTTCGATTTTTTTGTATATTTCAACGAGGCGTTTTATGGTGAAAATACAGAAGTAGATCAACTTATATTCCATACTGACGCTGGCGTGTAGCGATCAACATAATTTGGGCGGATTTTCATGATTTGCATGAGAATCCGCCCATTTTTTATTTTGAAAACTATGCTTGACTTTTACGCCGCAAGAGGGTATTTCCCGCTGGAAAGGCATACTTTGTACCTGTTGCTGTCCTTTGCAAAAGACCCGGTATGATGATTTCCCTTTCAATACCTTGCGAGAATTAGCAGAGGTTGATATAGTTTATATTTTCTTTCAGCGCACCATACAGCGGTTGGAGAACTTGCATGAGCAGGAGGTTGTTACAAAAAAGTAATTGTTACAAATCCAAAGAACTGCTTGTACTTACAATAAAAACGTGGTATAATTTTCTAACGTTAAAATAGGCTGAAAGCGGGCATTGAAAACTCCCGGGCGCAATGCTCTCTTTTGGTTTGTCCGTTTCTGCTGGCGGACAAAGCATAAATCCTAAGACAATATGAAGGAGGATGAAAAATGAAAAAGCGATTGTTGGCAGGATTGCTGACTATAATTATGGTAATAACTATGATGCCTGTTACTGCATTGGCTGCAAACAGTACCGCGCTGAATCCGGGCGACGTGCAGGCTGCAAAAGGGCTTGTAAGCCAGACCCCGGACGCGGATGGAAATTATACCATTCAATTGTCTGTGAAAGGAGAGCCGAAAGAGGTTTCGAACGCTTCTACGGCGGACGTTGTACTGGTCGTAGACAACTCAGGCTCCATGGCAAGCAGCGTGGGCGAGCCGTGCAGCGCTACGAAAAAAGACATTGAAGACAATGGTTTCCTAATCCATACTTGTCCGAAATGCGGCGCGCTTTATTTGTGGCCGTTTATTCCGGATAAGTGCGAGGGTGAGACCGGCAGCGAGTCGCGCATTCAGACTGCAAAGGCGGTCGGCAAGGAATTTGCGCAGAATATCCTGAAGGAAGGCGACAACCGGATTGCAGTCATCGGTTTCTCGCATAACAGCAATAAGGGCGGGGCAAACGACACGAAGGCCAACAAGGTCGTCCAGCCCCTGACCAAGCAGGTTGGTGAAGCTGTAAGCAGCATCGAAAAAATGAAGGCCGACGGCGGTACCAACTACTCCGCGGCACTCAAGCAGGCAGCAGACTGGTTGAGCGCGCGCCCGGAAGCTGAGAAGACCCGTCCGTCCTATGTAGTATTCATTTCGGACGGCGCTCCCGGCTTACAGGGCGAGTCCATCAAGGATATCAATTGGAACGGCTCTGTACAGGCTAAGGCCTTGAAGGATGCCGGAACCACGATGTACACCATCGGTATTTCCCTTAAGGACGCGGAAGGCGCATATCTGAAAAGCCTGGCAACGGACGCACAGGATTATATGAATGTAACCGGTAAGGATTATGCCGACAAACTCAAGGACGTCCTGTCCAAGTGGGCCGGCGAGATTAAAACCGTACCGGCTGGTACAGAAGCGAAGATGGTGGATACCATCAATACGGATGCATTTGAACTGGTTGCGGACAGTATCACAGATACAAACCTGGCCGTGGATGCAGACGGCAAAACACTGACTTGGAATATCGGTGATATCCCGAAGGACGACGCTTTTGTTACCTTCAAGGTAAAGCCGAAGGCGGGTGCTTTCGGTGAGCTGCATACCAATGCAGATGTAAAGCTGACATACAAGGACAGTGCTGGAAAGGCGGTTGAGGTTGCCAAGGATGAGATTGGCGATCCTACCGTGACGGTTCAGAAGCCGGAAGAACCCGCTGAGTACAGCGTTACCTACAGCTATGACAAGAGCGTTCCCGCCGAGGTCATGGCCACGCTGCCTACCAACAACTACACCTACTCCGTCGGCCAGAAGGTCACGACAGCTGCAAAGCCTGATGACGTTGCTGTTGGCGATTATATCTGGAAGTTCCAGACCTGGCAGCTGAACGGCGTTAATGTTGCCCCCAACACCCAGGTTGCGATGGTCAAGGGCGGCCTGAACTTCACCGGCGTTTGGACCTGTGAGGCGGTGAAGCCCGCCGAGTATACTGTCACTTTCAACAACGGCACGAGCGAATATGCCAAGGTTACCGTGAAGGCGGGCGAGAGCGTGGCGCTCAAGATGCCGTCCGCACCGACCCGCGAAGGCTATACCTTTGCAGGCTGGAACATCGAGGCAGACGGTTCGGGCGATGAGTTCGCTGCTACGACCATTGTCAATGCGGATATGACCGTATGGGCACAGTGGACGAAAAACGAGACCCCGGCGGGCAAGACGCTGAAGATCTACTGGGCAGCGGACAATCATGCGGTATTCAAGGATAACGGCAAGGATTCCTGGACGGAAACCATGAGCTGGGATGACCGTGAAAACACGTTTGTCCTGCCCGAGCTGACCATCGAGGACGGCTATGAACTGAAGGGCTGGGCGGTCAGCGGCAAGGAGAGCAACTACTGGGATGCAGCGGCCAAGACCTTTGGCCTGACCGGACTGATCGTCGAGGACGACGAGGGCGGCTATGTTTCCATCACGGCAAATATCGTGAAGAAGGATGCAGAGCAGCAGAAAATCAACGTCCATTTTTACATTGCAAACCTGAATGGCGGTTACTACACGGTCGATGGCGAGCAGGTAACCTCGCATGACGTGCAGGCCAACGACAGGGTTGCGTTCCCGGAGCTGACAGTCAACGATGGCTATGAACTTAAGGGCTGGCAGGTTGACGGCAAATACAGCGCAGTTTGGGACGCGGATTCCAAGGAAGCCATTGGCATTGAAGGCCTGGCAAGCGATTCCGGCGACCTGGCCATTACCCCGATCCTGGTGAAAAAGGATTCCCCGGTTGACCCGGATGGCACGATCAACGTCCATTTCTACCTTGCAAACTGGGAGTCCGGCGACTATATCGTAAATGGTGAGAGCGTAAAGTATTACGATGTCGCGGTCGCGGCGGCAGAAGACAAGGTCGTATTCCCGGAGCTGAAGGTTGCAGCAGGCTATGAGCTGACTGGCTGGCAGGTCGAAGGCAAGGCCACGACCGCCATGGCAAAGGATATCAAGGAACTGTCCGGCCTTGCGGCGCTGGCGAACGATGGCCATGTTGCAATCCGTCCGGTTATTGTGAAGGAAGGCGAGACCGGCGAGAGCTTCACAGTAACGTTCGACAGCCAGGGCGGCAGCAAAGTTGCAAGCCAGACCGTCAAGCGCGGCGAAAAGGTGGAGCAGCCGTCAGACCCGACCCGCAGCGGCTACAGTTTCCAAGGCTGGTATGAAGAGGCCGAATGCAAGAATGCATGGAACTTTACCACGGACACTGTGACCAGAAACACGACTCTGTATGCAGATTGGTCCAAGAAGTCTTCCGGTGGCAGCAGCAGCTCGACCACGTATAAGATCACCGCTTCCGCGGACGCCAATGGCAGTATTACTCCAAGTGGAAACACATACGTAAATCGTGGCAGCGATAAGACCTTTACCATCACAGCGGATAAGAACTATGTGGTCAAGGACGTTTTTGTCGATGGTAAGAGCGTGGGCGCGGTATCCAAGTATGTCTTTGAAGATGTCCGCGCAACCCATACAATCCGTGCGACTTTCGCCCGCAAGGGTGCGGTTGCGGATCCGGACGACACCGGCGTATCCGCCAAACTCGATACCGAAAACCATATGAAGTATATGGTTGGCTATCCGGATGGCACGTTCGGCCCGTCCCGCAACATGACCCGTGCAGAGGTTGCGCAGATATTCTATAACCTGCTGCTGGACAAAAAGACGTCCGGCAACGTCCGCTTCACCGACGTGAAGGACGATGCGTGGTATGCGACTGCGGTCCGCACGCTGGCAGGCATGGGCGTGATCAACGGCTATGGCGACGGCCGCTTCCAGCCGGGCAAATCCATTACCCGTGCGGAATTTACCGCGATGTCGATGCGCTTTGCCAAGTCGGACGCCAGCGGGCAGAACATCTTCTCGGATGTGAACAAGGGCGCATGGTATTATGATGCGGTCGTCGGCTCGGTTGCATACGGCTGGGTCAATGGCTACGGCGACGGTACGTTCCGTTCGAATAATACGATTACCCGTGCCGAAGTGGTCACGATTGTCAACAATATGCTTGGCCGCAGCGCCGATCAGGACTATGTCGACAGCCACAGCAGCACGATTGCAAAGTTCACCGACCTCAAGGACAGCCATTGGGCATATTACAACATCATGGAGGCCACCAACGCGCACAACTACGATAAGAAGGATAGCGTGGAGGACTGGACCAAGCTGAAATAAGCGGCGGTTTCCTGCATGAAAGCAAAAAGAAGGGGACTTCGGCCTCCTTCTTTTTGCGCCTGCAAAGGGAAACAAGACATTTCGGCGCAGCGCGAGACCGCTTTCGGCTTCCGTGTATTTCAAAATCGCGGAGAATGCCGCACAGGATGTTATGCGGCGGAAAGTGCGTTGCATCAGACACAGCGCCGTGCTTTCCAAAGCGGCGCCGGGCATCCATACATACCCGGACAATCATTCGCTTTTTTCTCGGAAATCCCCTCTTTCTGCCGGCATCTGATCCCGGCATATCATATCGGTGACAAAACGCCAAAATCCCGCTGCCTGCAATGGGGCAGCGGGATTTTTTTACGTGCAAAGGGGGATTAAATGAGTCCGGCGAGCTGCGGCAGCCCGAGACTGACCACGGGGAGATAGGTGACCAGCAGCAGGCCGAGCAGGATCATCAGGTAATATCCCAGCATGTATGGCATCACCTTGGCGAGCGACGACCGCCCCACTTTGATGGACACAAACAGCGTGTTCCCGACCGGCGGGGTGATGTTGCCGATGCACAGGTTATACACCAGAATCAGGCCAAACTGCACCGGGCTCATGCCAAAGGTCTGAACCACGGGCAGGAACAGGGGGGTAAAGATCAGGATGGCCGGGGTGACGTCCATAAACGTGCCTGCAATCAGCAGGATGACGTTCATAATCAGCAGGATAATCACCGGGTTGCTGGTCAGCCCGAGCAGCGCCGCCGAAATTGCCTGCGGGATCTGGGTGAAGGCCATCACCCAGCCGAGAATGTTGGATACACCGATGAGGAACACGATCATGCCGCTCATCTTGGCGGATTCCACCACAATGCCCCAGAAAGATTGCAGGGTGATGCCCCGGTAGCAGATGCCGAGGATCAGCGCATAAACGACCGCAATCGCCGACCCTTCGGTGGCTGTGAATACGCCGCCGACGATGCCGCCGATGACGACCACGATCAGGGACAGGGACGGCAGGGCGCGCAGGGTGCAGATCCCGAGGCTTTTCCAGTCAAATTTGCCCGGAATGCCCTTGTATCCCTTCTTTTTCGCAAAGAAAACAGCCGCGAGGGTGCAGGCGAGCGCCCAGAGAATGCCGGGGATATAGCCCGCAAGGAACAGGGCTGCCACCGAAGTGCCGCCTGCAGCGAGCGAATAGGTGATCAGCGCATTGGACGGCGGGATGAGCAGGCCTGCGGGCGCGGACGCGCCGTTGGTGGCGGCGCAGAGCGCCGGGTCATAGCCCTGCTCCTTTTCGCCCTGCTCCACCATGCTGCCGACTGCGGCCGCCGCCGCGGACGCTGAGCCCGAGATGGCGCCAAACAGTGCGTTTGCGCCCACATTGGTGACGAGCAGAGCGCCGGGCAGTTTACCGAGCAACGCCATGACGAAATCCACAAGACGTTTGGCGATGCCGCCCTGGTTCATCAGGTTGCCTGCCAGAATGAAAAACGGGATGGCGGTCAGGCTGAATTTACTCATGCCCACAAAGATGCGCTGCGCGCCCGTGACCACCGAGATATCGAGCGGCACGGTCTGCAAAATCGCCACCAGAGAAGAAATGCCGATGGAATAGGAAATCGGCACGCCAAAGATCAGCAGCACGACGAGCACGCCGACGATGATCAGCAAAGATTCCATTGCCATGTGGATTACGCCTCCTTCTTTTCCAGGCAGATGTCTGCGATGTTGAGCACCGTATAGATCATGTTCAGCACGCCACAGAGGGGCAGCACGACATAGAAAAGGCCGACTGCCACCCCGAGGGACGAGGTCATCTGTCCCATGGCAAGGCTGGAAATCTGAACGCCGCCGTAGACCAGGATGACGGCCGAGAACAGGAAAGCGATCCCTTCCCCGAGCACGCCGAAGGCCTTTTTGAGTATGGGGTTCATACGGTCCACAACAATCGGGATGTTCATGTGCCCGCGCTCGCCCGTGACAAGCGACGCGCCAAGCAGGCTGGCCCATGCAAACATGTAGGAGACCAGTTCCTCCGACCATGTAGACGGGCTGCCGAGGATGTAGCGGGTAAAGACCTGCCAGCAGGTGAGCACGACCATGACCAGGAAGCTGACGCCCGCCAGCACGTGCAGGATGCGGTTCAGTGCATTTCGTAAAGCTGTCATATCCGTTCCTCCTTATGTGCCGGACGAGGGATACTGGGCATTGTATGCCTGGATTGCCTCGTAAATCGGGATAAGATCTGGGTTCTTTTCCAGCATGGATTCATGCAGCGGCGCGCACGCCTGCTGGAACGGCGCGGTATCCGGGTAGTTGAACTGCACGCCCTGCTCTTCCGCGGCGCGCTTTTTGGCGTTTTCCACCGCTTTGGTCCATTCTTCCCGTTCGACACGGTTCACCAGCGCGAACCCCTCTTCAAACACCGCGCGCTCATCCGCCGGCAGGCTGTCCAGAAAGGCGATGTTGCCGATCAGGATATCCGGGATCATCTGGTGCATATCGTAGGAATAGTATTTGCAGACGTCGCCGTGGCCGTTATCGGTCAGGGCCATTTCGTTGTTCTCCGCACCGTCGATGACCTTGGACTGGAGCGCGGTGTATACCTCGCCAAAGCCCATGGGCGTGGCCGAGCCGCCGAGCAGGCGCATCATTTCCACGTTGGTCGGGGATTGCTGGGTGCGGATTTTGAGGCCCTTAAGGTCAGCCGGGCTGTTGACAGGCCTGGATACGGTGTAGAAGTTGCGGGTACCCGCGTCGATCCAGGTGACGGCCTCAAACCCGGCCTGTTTGGTCGATTCAAAAATCGGCTCCGTGATGCTTTCATCGTCCATGGCGGCGTGGTAGGCTTCGCTGGACGCGAACAGATAGGGCAGATTAAAGATCGAGTAGTCCTTGCTGAAGGTCTCAAGCAGTGAATTGGATGCAACACAGAAATGGATGGCGCCGGTCTGTGTGAGCTGCACCATTTCATTCTGGGAGCCGAGCAGTTCGCTCGGAAAGACCTCGATATTGTACTTGTCCCCGAGTTTTTCCTCCACAAAATCCTCGAAGGCGGTCAGTGCGATATGGGTCGGGTGGTTTGTGGACTGGTTGTGGCCGATGCGGATGATCTGCCGCTCGCCCGCGGCGGTACTGCCGCAGCCGGACAGAAGTCCCAGTATGCCGGCCAGGGCAAGCGCTGTGAAGCGCATGGACTTTCTCATGTCCTCCTCCTTCTCATCTCGTCAGTCAAAAAGTTTTCTTTTAGGATGCGTATTTATACGCCGGAATATGCCGCATATCCGCCGTCGATCGGGATACACACGCCGGTGATAAAGCCGGCGGCGTCGTTGTTCAGCAGGAACAGGACAGCGCCGACGAGTTCCTCCAGCTCACCGAAGCGGCCCATGGGCGTGCCGGCCAGGATTTTTGCCGTGCGCGCGGTCGGGGCGCCGTCGTCGTTGAACAGCAGGCCGCGGTTCTGGTTGCCGACAAAGAAGCCGGGGGCGATGGCGTTGACACGAATGCCGGACTTGGCAAAGTAGGTTGCCAGCCACTCGGTAAAGTTGACGATGGCCGCCTTGGCGCCCGAGTATGCCGGAATCTTGGTCAGCGGGGTGTAGGCGTTCATGGAAGCGATGTTGAGGATGTTGCCGTTACGGTCGATCATGTCCGCGGCAAAGACCTGCGTCGGCAGCAGGGTGCCCAGCCAGTTGAGGGCGAAGACGAATTCCACGCCCGATTTCTCCAGATCGAAGAAGGTTTTGCAGCCCTCCATGTCCTTGGCCTCAAAGTGGAACTCGTTATCCGTGGTCGCGCGCGGATTGTTGCCGCCTGCGCCGTTGATCAGCACGTCGCACGGGCCGAGGTCGGCCAGCACCTGCGCATGAACCGCGTCCAGGCTTTCGCGCTCCAGCACGTTGGCCTTGTATGCCCTGGCGATGCCGCCTTCTGCGGTGATCTTGTCCGCGACCGCCTGCGCCGCGGTTTCATTCAGGTCGAGCACCGCGACCTTGCCGCCCGCTGCGGCCAGCGCTTCGGCAAACATGCCGCAGATCGCGCCGCCCGCGCCCGTGACAACGCAGACCTTGCCGGTCAGATCGGTATTCAGTACGTTCTTTTTCATGATGTTCTCTTCCTTTCTCTATCACTTCGCTGCTTTTTCGCAGGCTTCAAACAAACCGTTCAGATAGGTGGCGCCGAGTGCGCGGTCGTAGAGGCCGTAGCCGGGCTTGCCGGTCTCGCCCCAGATCATGCGGCCGTGGTCGGGACGGACATAGCCGTCAAAACCGGTCTCAACGAGCGCCTTGACGATCTCATACATGTCGAGCGAACCGCAGGAGGACAGGTGCGCGCGCTCCTCGAAGGAGCCGTCGTCCAGGATCATGACATTGCGCATATGCATGAAGCCGATGCGCCCGGCGGCCGAATATTTGCGCACCATGGCCGGGATATCGTTGCACTTGGCGCAGCCGAGCGAACCGGTGCACAGGCACAGGGTATTGGACGGGGAATCGACGATGGACAAATAGCGGTCAAGGTTTGCCTCGTTGGTAATGACGCGCGGCAGGCCGAAGATCGGGTACGGGGGATCGTCCGGATGCAGGGCCATCACAACGCCGCACTCCTCAGCCACCGGAATGACCTTTTTGAGGAACACTTCAATGTTCTTCCACAGGCCTTCTTCGCCAAGCTCGCCATACGCGCGGATCAGGCCGCGGACCTCGTCCTGCGTGTAGCTGGCGTCCCAGCCGGGCAGGTTGATGTCATCGGTGAGCGGATCGAGCCCCTTCATCTGCTCCCAGTACATGACCAGGCTGGTCGAGCCGTCATCGGCCTTCTTGTCGAGCTGGGTGCGCGTCCAGTCGAACACGGGCATGAAGTTGTAGGTCACGCACTTGACGCCGTACTTGGCGCAGCGGCGGATGTTTTCGCAATACGCCTCCAGATGCGCGTCGCGTTTGCCGGTGCCCAGCTTGATGTCCTCGGACACCGGGATGGACTCGACCACGTCGAACACCAGGCCGTGCGCTTCGCAATCGGCCTTCATCTTTGCAAGGCTCTCCTCCGGCCAGACCTCGCCGGGCCTTACGTCGTAGACCGCCGAGACAATGGAGCGCATGCCCGGGATCTGGCTGATGTTCGTGAGCGTGACCGGGTCGTCCTGGCCATACCAGCGAAATGACATTTTCATAATTTTTCCTCCTTAATCCATGCCCATATAGGCCCATGCGTTGTTAAAACAAATATCTTCGATTATTTTGCCGATGGCGTCGTAATCAGCGGGCGCCATGCCTTTGTCGATCCAGCCGCCGACCAGCTCGCACAGCACGCGGCGGAAGTATTCATGCCGCGGATAGGACAGGAAGGAGCGGGAATCGGTCAGCATGCCGACAAAGCGGCTGAGTACGCCGATGTTGGCGAGCGACCGCATCTGTGCGGTCATGCCGTCGAAGTGGTCGTTAAACCACCAGGCTGAGCCAAACTGCACCTTGCCTGCCGCGCTTTCATCCTGGAAGCTGCCCGCCGCAGCGATGATCTTGTCGTTGTCGGCTGCGTTCAGGGTATAGAGGATGGTTTTCGGCAGCTTGCCGCGGCAGGCGAGCCGGTCGAGCAGGGCGGCCAGGGAGGCGGCCGAAATGGTGTTGCCAATCGCGTCGCCGCCCACATCCGCGCCCAGAGCGCGATACAGTTTGGTGGACAGGTTGCGCTGCGCGCCGAGGTGTATCTGCATCGCCCAGCCGCGGCCGCAGTAGAGCTCGCCGAGGAAATCCATGAGCAGCGACTGATAAGCCGCAATTTCGTAATCGAGCAGCGGCTCGCCGGCCAGCGCTTTCTTCAGGGCCTCTTCGGCCGCGCTCTCGTCCCAAACGGTGAAATCGGGCGAACCGAAGGAGTGGTCGGACAGGCGGCAGCCGGCCTGCGCGAAGAAGTCGGCGCGGCGGGCAAGGGCTTCCTTCACATCGTCCATCGCGCGGATTTTCACGCCGGCGGCGGCGCCCAGCTTTTCCAGATAGGCCGGGAATCCGGCGTCCACGAGGTTGAGCGCCTTTTCCGGGCGGAAGGTGGGCAGTACGGTGACGTCAAATGCCGAGTCCTGCGCGAGCAGGCGGTGATACCGCAGGTCGTCCGCCGGGTCGTCCGTGGTGCACAGCGCGCGCACGTTGCTTTCCCGGATGAGCGCGCGGGCCGAACCCTTCCCGCCCGTGAGCGTCTCGTTCGCCTGCTCCCAGACGCGCGGTGCGCTCTGCGCGTCCAGCAGCTCGTCCACGGCAAAATAACGTTTCAGTTCCAGATGTGACCAGTGGTAAATGGGGTTGCCGATCAGCCGGGGCATGATCGCGGCAAACCGGTCGAATTTCTCCCGGAAAGATGCGCTGCCGGTGACATACTGCTCGGGCACGGCGTTTGCCCGCATCAGGCGCCATTTGTAATGGTCGCCCGCGAGCCAGGCCTCGCCGATGTCGGAAAACCGCTTGTCCTCGTAGATCTCCTGCGGATCCAGGTGGCAATGATAGTCGAAAATCGGCATTTTTTCGGCGTAATCATGGTACAGCCTGCGTGCGGGACCGGTCGAGAGCAGAAAATCTTCGGTGATAAAGCTTCGCATAGAAAACTCCCCTTTCGTGTGTTTTGAGTGTGCGTTCCGGCAGACGCCGGAAACTTTTTGGTTGACATTAGTATAACAAGCGTGGCCTCCCCACCGCGCGGCATATTGCGCTTGAAAACAGGTGAAAACTGCTATATAATTTAAATATGCATAAGGATGGGAGGGGGTTTTTGGTGAATCTGCATAGGGACGAATTTACTTTGCGCCAGACTATGCAGCAGCCGGACTTTGAATGCTACCACTACTGCGACGCGGTTCCCCCGGTGGTGGATTTCCATGAGCACGAATTTTACGAAATCTTCTTTTTCATGTCCGGGAATGTGCTGTATACGGTCGAGGGCCGCACCTATCAGCTGCGGCCGGGCGATATCCTGCTGACGAACAACCGGGACATCCATCGGCCGGATGTGCGCCCCGGAAAACCGTATGAGCGGTATGTCATCTGGGTGCAGCCGGATGTGATCGAGGATGTGCGCCGGCTGGGTACCGATCTGTCGGCCTGCTTTGTGGATGCGGCGGAGAAAAAATATAAACTCATCCGGCCGGACAGTGCGGTGCTGGCCCGCCTGCGCGGAATGTGCGAGAAAATGCTCTACTGCCGAAACGAGACCAACTTCGGCAGCAGCACCCTGTCGTTCATCTATCTCATCGAGTTCCTCGTCTATCTCAACCGCGCGTATTTTGCGACCCCGAGCGCCATCCGGCAGGATGTTACCGAGAACGAGAAGGTCAATCAGGCGGTGGCGTTTATCAACGACCATCTGGACGAGGATCTTTCGCTTGACCGGCTGGCCGGGGTGCTGTATGTCAGCAAATCGCACCTGAGCCATCGGTTCAAGGAGTTCACCGGCCTGACCCTGTATCAGTACATTATTAAAAAGCGGCTGGTAGTGGCGCGCAACATGCTGCGCGAGGGGGTGCAGGTCATGGATGCATGCCTGCAATGCGGCTTTAATGATTATTCCAATTTCCTCAAGGCCTTTAAACGGGAATTTGGAAAAAGCCCAAAAGAATTTATGCCGCGCATGTAGGATTTTGCCGGAAAAACGGAAAAAGCAGCGCCTGCCGTCGGAGATTGGCGGCAGGCGCTGCCCATAACGAAAACAAGTTGCATGCCAGTCCATGCGCGCAATTTCCTCGCGCATGTGTTCAAGCAGGAATACGGCGCTCCGCAAGCAGGCTGCATGGCTTGCTCTGCTCCTGCGCATTCCCCGCACAAGGCGAGTTCAAAAAAATCCCGTCCAGCCCGGACGGGATTTTTTTGCGCTTGGCCGCAGCGGATGCTCTACAGGATACATTGGTACGGGGGTTATGTTGCACAGATGGCAAGGATTTCGTTTGTATACAATGGCTAAAGGAGTCTGGAACGCAGCAAGAATCCAAAAGCAGACAGCAGGATTTCAGATGTTTTTATTGAAATTAAAATGATAAAATACCATCAGAAACAAAGAAAAACAGCAAAAAATGGGCAAAAAAGTTTTTTGTTTTTTGTTTTGCGTGTGCCTCGTTTTGAGCACGGTGCAAAAATTCAAAACTCTTTGGTGAAAAATTTCAGAATGCGGCAGCCCTGGACGAACGGTTCTGAAACTTGGGCGCGCCCATTTCCGCGCAGGCACACAAGAAAGGGGCAAAGCGTGTGCGGCATTCGATATGGTCTGGCAGGCGTTCACCGCCTTTCCGGGATAGAGAAGAAATCTGTGATATGCAGGGCCGTGAACCACGGCAGAAAAGGAGGAAAATCATGGAAAAGGTTTTATCGGCAGTACTGGCAGGGGCGATGGCCCTTTCCCTCACCGCGTGCGGCGGCAGCGACGCCCCGACAAATTCGGGCTCCGCATCCGGCGGCGCGGCGGCGGACGGTGACATTACGGTTGGCTTTGTCGTCAAGGCGCTGAACGATACCTACTGGGTACAGATGCAGGCGGGCGCGCAGGACAAGGCCAAGGAGCTGGGCGTCAACGTCAAGTTCATTGCGCCGAACTCCGAGAGCGAGGTGCAGCAGCAGGTGGATATGATCGAGAACCTGATCGGCGAGGGCGTGGACGCGCTGTGCGTGGCTCCGTCGTCCCCGGATACCGTGCTGACCGCGTTTGAGCATGCCACCCAGCAGAATATTCCGATCCTTGCGGTCGATACCGACACCACGTATGAGAAAAAGCTGACCTTTATCGGCACCGGCAATGAAGCCGCGGCAAAACTCGGCGGCGAATACATGGTTGAAAAGATGGGCGAAGGCAAGAAAGCCGTCATCCTGCGCGGCCGTCTGGGCGATACCACGCATGACGAACGCGAAGCCGGCTTCAAGGCTGCCCTGGAAGCAGGCGGTTGGGAAATCCTTGAGGTGCAGGCAGCCGACTCCGACGCCGAAAAGGCCATGAACATCACACAGGACATTATGCAGCGCCATACCCAGATCGACGCCATCCTCGCGACTGCGGACCATATGGCGCAGGGCGCCCAGCGCGCGGTGGAAGCCGCTGGCCTGGACACGGCAATTATGGGCTTCAACGGTTCCAACCCGGCGGTAGAACTGGTTCTCGACGGCAAAATGGCGGGTACGGTGGCCCAGTCCCCGTATAACATGGGCGCAATGGGCGTGGAAAACGCGGTCAAGGCCGCAAAGGGCGAGCAGATCGAAACCCGGATCGACACCGGTGCCGAAGTCATCACGGCCGAAAACGGCGAGGAATACCTGAAAATGGTTGCCAGCTACAGCTGACACAATTCCTTTGTCTCTTCAAATCCGATTGGTCATACATAGGGAAAGCCCCTGCTTCCGGTCTCCTTCTCCGGAAGCGGGGGCCTTCTCCTTTTAGCGGGGAGATCAAAACTGCATGCGGCGGAATTCAGATGGGCGGAGGTTGTTGCTGGCACGGAAAGCGCGTGCAAAATGCGACGCGCTGTTGAAACCGCATTTTTCCGCAATCTGTTCCATGGTCAGGTCAGTGGTGAGCAGCAGTTGCTTGGACTGCCGCAGGCGGTAGGCGAGCAGGTATTCGTGCGGCGTGCGGCCGAGGTGTTTTTGGAAGCTGCGGATAAAGTGCGAGGTGCTCATGCTGCACCGGGCGGAAAGCTCGTCCAGCGGGAGCGGCCGGTCAAAATGATTCCGGATATGGTCGATGGCGGGCGCAAGCGGCTGATAGTAGGCTTCGCTCCGCTTCGGGGAAGCCAGGCAACCGAGCAGATGGTGGATACTGGAGGAAATGAGGTGTTCATCGCATGGAACAAGCTGGGCGCTCGAAAAAATGCGCTGGAATATCCGGCTTTCGGTGCGTCCAGCCGGAAAAACCATCCCGGCCTGCTCATAGAGGGCTTCGGCATAAGCTTCGCTGCTGTTGCCGCAGAAATGGAACCACAGGAAATCTGTAGTACCTATGCAGTAATAGCGGTGCGGAAAACGGCAGTCGAGCAGCACAATCTGATCGGCATGCGCGGCTGCGCTGCCGCCCCGGCTTTCGAGGTGCAGCGTCCCGGCGCAGACGTAGATCATGAGAAACCAGTCCAGCGTCTGCCGGGAGATGTTGTAATCGCCGTCGCACAGGAAATGGCCGTATTGGGGGATATAATAGAGCGCGCGCTTCGCAAATTCGGTCGGGATCGTGAAGTCCATGAACGATTCACCAGACACACCCGCGTCCATGATTTTCATAGGGGGCCCTCCTCTCTCGTCCCTGCCATTATAGCACAGAATCCGGAAAAAACCCCAGGCAAACCGCAGAAAAAAGGAAAATGCTTTTGAGTTAAGTAATTTTTGTATAGAACATGCAAATTACGTGAAGTGACATGGTTGGGTTTTTGTTTTATAATTCAATCATCAGCAGAGGAAAACCTGCTGAAAAACCAAAAACAGTTGCAAATAACAACTTAAAAGCTAAAATGCAAAAATTATGTTATGCCTTGAGGAGGAAATTGCCATGAAGGAAATTCGTATCGGTTTGGTCGGCTCCGGCTGGATGGGCAAGGCGCATTCTTCGGCGCTGGCGGATGCACAGATGCTGTTCGGCCCGGATTACGGTGTGGCGGCGTTTGAGATCGTCGCGGACGCCAACGAGGAGGCGGCGAAGGCTGCGCAGAAGAAAATCGGCTTCAAGCGCGTTACCACCAACTGGAATGACGTCGTGACCGACCCCAATGTAGACCTGGTTGACATCGCCACCCCGAACGCATTCCACTATGCGGTTGCCAAGGCCGCGCTTGAGAACGGGAAGAACGTCTACTGCGAAAAGCCGCTGTCCATCTCCGCCGAAGAGTCCAAGGAGCTGGCGGAACTGGCTGCAAAAAAGGGCGTCGTCAATTATGTCGGCTTTAATAATACCATGAACCCGGCGAATGCTTATGTGCGCGAGCTGGTGCAGTCCGGTGCGCTTGGCCAGATCATGCGCTTCACCGGCACTTACGATCAGGATCAGCTGCTCGACGAGCAGCTGCCGATCACCTGGCGTCACATCAACAGGCTGGCGGGTTGCGGCGCACTGGGCGATCTCGGTTCCCATCTGCTGTCCATCTCGCAGTTCATCATGGGCGACATCAGCAAGGTGAACGCCATGAGCACCACCGTATTCCCGAAGCGCCCGAAGGCCGCAGGTTCCACCGAAATGGTGGACGTGGAAAACGAGGACATCATGACGTTCCTGGCCGAGTACGCGAACGGCGCAGTGGGAACCATTGCCTGCTCCCGTGTGGCGACCGGCCGCAAGAATTATCTGGCTTATGAAATCCAGGGCACCAAGGGCTCGGTCCGTTACGACCTCGAGCGCATGGGCGAGGTACAGGTTTACTTCCAGAGCGACAACGAGCGCGACCGCGGCTTCCGCACCGTGCTGCTCAACCCGAAAATGAAGGGTTACTCGGCCTTTCAGCCGGCGGGCGGTATTTCCATCGCCTACAACGACATGAAGATCCTCGAGGTCCATGAGCTGTTCTCCGCCATCACACAGGGCACCCCGTATGCCTGCAACTTTGCGTTCGGCTATAAGATCGACCGCACGGTCGCGGCGGTTCTGGAATCCGCGAAAACCCATATGTGGGTTGACGTCAAGTAAAGGAGGACACAGAAATGGCAATCAAAGTAGGTATTGCGCCGGATTCCTGGGGCGTTTGGTTCCCGGAGCACGAAAAGCAGACCCCGTGGTATCGCTGCATGGATGAGATGAAGGTCGCAGGCTATGACGGCGTGGAGCTTGGCCCGTGGGGCTATTTTCCGAACAAGAATCCCATACTGAAGAACGCGCTGGGCGCGCGCGGGCTGTCCCTCGTGGCGGGTACGGTCGGCGGCGATTTCCTCGACGGCGCCTCGATTGACGCCATGTGCCAGACCATTGACGACATCGCGGTGCTGCTGAAGGATTTTGACGAAGCGAAGTACATCGTTCTTCTGCCCGCCATGTACACCGACCTTGAAACCGGCGAACCGGTGTGCGACCCCAACCTGACTGACGCACAGTGGGCGACTTACTGCAAAAACGTGCAGCGCGCGGCTGACCGCGTCGCGTCCCATGGCCTTGTCGGCGTCTTTCATCCGCACGTGGATTGCCACGTACAGACGGAGGCGCAGATTGAGCGCCTGCTGGACGATACGGACGTGATGCTTTGCTTCGATACCGGCCACCATGTTTATGGCGGCGGCGAGCCGGTGTCCTTCTACCGGAAGCACGCGGACCGAATCCCCTACATTCACCTCAAGGACTGTGATCTTGCAGTCAAGGCCAAAATGGATGCAAACAGGTGGTCATTTGCCAAGGCGGTCACCGAGGATATCATGGTTGAGCCGGGCAAAGGCAGCATCGATTTTGCCGAGATGCACCAAGCGCTGGAAGAAAACGGTTACGATGGCTGGGTGGTCGTCGAACAGGACTTGTTCCCGGTGAAGTCGTTCGATGTGCCGCTGCCTATTGCGCAGCGCGGCCGGGAGAACCTTGCCAAATCTGGCTTTTAATTTGATTCCAATCCCCCGTACTCTGCGGCCCGGCAACTGCCGGGCCTTTTGCTTTTCGAAAACGGAGGTTTTGCCGGAATTTTGCCTGCCGCCATGGTATAATGACCGCAAACGGCCATTATACGCTTATTTCATGATTATACCATAGCGGCGCTAAAGCAAGATTTTCCGGAATTTTGCCTGCCGCCATGGTATAATAATATCATCTTTTTTATTGTGGAAGGGGCTGGGATATGTTCCGGCTTCCGAAAGACAGGATTTTTTGCAGGAGGCGGATGTTATGCGTTGTGATGACCCCGGGATTTGTTCGGGTTCGGAAATGTTTGTCGATACCCCGTCCGACGTCGCAAAAGACATGCTGTATTATATTACATCCTGTGGACGTTTTTTCACGGAGTATGGCTACCAGATCGAGCGGGCGGATTACCATAATTATATGGTGTTCTATATTTTGAACGGCCGCCTGTCCGTGACGAGCGAAGGGCGCACCATGATTGCGGACAAGGGCAAGGTGGGGTTTCTCAACTGCCATGTACCGCACGAATACCACACCATTGGCAATACAGAATTCCTGTGGGTGCACCTGGACGGCGGGAACACAGCCAAATTTTATAAGCATATCGTAAAAATGTACGGCGGCTTTGTGTTCAGCCACCGCCGCTCCGGGGAAATCCGCTCCCAGCTCGACCGCCTATTTTGCAGCTATCAGACCGGCCAGCTTTTGAATGAAGCCGAGAAATCCGGACAGATCTATGCCATGCTGATGCATCTGGTGGATGGCAGCGCGGCCGCCGAAGAGGATGGCAAGGCCATTTCTGCGCTCGAATCCGCCCTGCATTTCATTGAGCACAACCTGGGCAAGCCAATCACGTTGCCCGACATTGCGGGCGAGGTCAACATGAGCCAGTACCATTTTTCCCGTCTGTTTAAAAAGCATTATGGCTATTCGCCGTATGAGTACCTGCTGCTTGCACGCATCAATAAAGCCAAACACCTGCTCAAAACCACCGAACTGCCTGTAAAAGTCATCGCCCAGCAGGTGGGCTATGTAAACGCATCCACGTTTTCTTCCGCCTTCACGACAAAAGCCGGGCTTTCTCCCAAGGCGTTCCGTGAATTCCCGCTTTAATCCTGCCCTTCCCCGGTTTTCCTTTTGAGCAAATTAAAAAAACTGATGCGCAAGAATTCAGATGGTTTTGCGCGCAAAGCGGCGGTAAAATGAAGATGCATTCCAAAAGCACCTTGAATCTTTTCTTTTGAGGCGGCCGGTCTGATATGCCTCCAGACTGGCCGGCAAAAATCCAAAAAACGGGTGATCCGCCCGTTCGGGATAGGAATTCACTTTACCAAAGGAGAGAACAACCATGATCACGAGGAAAGAACGGGAAGTTATCCGCGACCTGGCGAAAAAGCAGCTGGAAGTTGCGAACAGCGCGAAAAACCAGGAGCGTATCGCGCTGTGGAAGCGCCACAATGCGCTGAAAGGCGAGCGCCCGGTGATCCACATTGAGGTGGACAATTTTGTGAAAGAAACCATTGTCCCGCGCATGCTGTGTGAGGATCCGGTAGCGCGCTGGATCGAAGGCCGCCTGCGCCACAGTATGATCAACCTGACCGAGTTCGACGATGACAAGGTTGTGCCCGATTATCTCGGCATCTGGGTAGACCGCAAATACAATCCGCTGGGCTTCCAGATCCACACCCATCAGGCGGCGGACGGCGGCCTCGGCCATCAGTTCGATCACCTGATCGAGGATCTCGGCGAGGAATTTGACAAAATCAAAAATTCCGAGTTTCAGATGAAGGACGATGAATTCCAGGAGCATTTCGATACCGCAACCGAGCTGATCGGCGATATCATGCCGGTAAAACGGGTGATGAAATCCCTGTTCTGCCCGCTGACGCAGGATGTCGTGCATATTATGGGCCTTGAGAACATGTTGTACGCGCTGTACGATTATCCGGAAGAGCTGAAAAAAATGATTGACCTGATTGCGGACGGCTACATCGCGCACCATAAAATGCTGGAAAGGGACGGCTATCTGATGCCGACCACCGGTTTTGAAGAGACCAATCAGGGGTCGCTGAGCTTCACCGGCGAGCTGCCGGACAAGGGCCCGGTCACGGTGGGCCAGGTTTGGGGCTTCATGGACTCGCAGGAGACCGTCGGCGTGTCCCACGATATGTTTGAAGAAATCGTATGGCCGGCTTACTGGCGCCTTGGGCAGACCTTCGGCCTGCTGTCCTATGGCTGCTGCGAGCCGCTTGACCCGGTCTGGGATTTGGTCGGCCAGTTCCCGAACCTGCGCAAGGCGTCCGTTTCCGCATGGGCAAACGAGGAAAAGATGGGCGAATTCCTGCGCGGCACGAAGACCATCTATCAGCGCAAGCCAAGCCCGAATTTCCTCGGCGTGGGCGAGACGCTGGATGAGGATGCATGGCGCGGGCATATCGAACACACGCTGCGCTGCGCGGCGGGCTGCAAGCTGGAAATGACAGTCCGCGACGTATATACCATCCACAACGACATCTCCAAGGTTCAGCGCGCCGTGCAGATCATGCGCGAATCCATCGATCGGCTCTGGCAGGCATAAACGCTGATTTGTAAAGCCGGGTTTTCCCACAGGGAGGCCCGGCTTTTGTGCGCATGCGGGGCACAGAAAGGCGGACGCGGAAATCGGGAAGCTGCCAAAGGGACATTTTCGCTGGCAAAGGCGAGATGGTTTGGAAAGGCAAAAACCGCGTTGGTGTGCAGATCCTCGTGCATTTTGTGCTTTGGGTTCGGGCAGAGTGACGAAATGTGCGGGTATTTTGAAAAAAAGAATTGTGATAATGCCAAAATGTCTGGAAAGCACAAAAAACATTACACATTTTCCGGCAGTGGGTGTATAATACTAGCAGATTACAGAACGCGGACAGGTGTATCCCTGGCGTAGACAGTAATCGGCACCAAAAATTAGGGAGGAAATCCACATGAAAAAGGCATTCAGCTTGCTTCTTGCGGCGGCCATGTGCACTGCCATGCTGGCCGGCTGCGGCAGCAATGGCGGGGACGGCAATGCGGCAAATAACGGCAGCGCCGGCGGCGCGGAAAACACTGCGTCCGGCGCGGCATTTAAGCTCGGCGGCACCGGCCCGCTGACCGGCGGCGCGGCGATTTACGGCAACGCGGCGAAGAACGGCGCGCAGATCGCGGTGGATGAGATCAACGCCGAGGGCGGCGCGATCCAGTTTGAACTCAAGTATGAGGACGACGAGCACGACGCGGAGAAAGCGGTCAACGCATACAATGCCCTGAAGGACTGGGGCATGCAGATCTCGCTGGGTTCGGTTACCACCAAGCCGGGCGAGGCCACTTCGGCGGAGAACTACGCCGACCGTATCTTTGCGCTGACCCCGTCCGCTTCCGGCCCGTCGGTCATCGAGGGGAAGGACAACGTTTATCAGATGTGCTTCTCGGATCCGAACCAAGGCCTTGCTTCCGCGCGGTATATTGCGGATCAGAACCTGGCCGCCAAGGTTGCGGTCATTTATAAAAATGACGATCCGTATTCGCAGGGCATTTACGACAAATTTAAGGCGGAGGCCGCGAACAAGGGGCTTGAGATCGTCTCTGCAACCACCTTCACCGACGCTTCGGCAAATGATTTCTCGGTGCAGCTGGGCGAAGCGAAGAAGGCGGGCGCAGACCTCCTGTTCCTGCCCATGTACTACCAGCCCGCGTCCCTGATCCTCAAGCAGGCCAAGGATATGGGCTATGCGCCCAAGTTCTTCGGCGTGGACGGTATGGACGGCATCCTGACGCTGGAGGGCTTCGATACCACGCTCGCCGAGGGTGTCATGCTGCTGACCCCGTTCAACGCGGACGCAACCGACGAAAAGACCAAGGCGTTTGTTGAGAAGTATAAGGCGCAGTTCGGCGAGACCCCGAACCAGTTTGCGGCGGACGCATACGACTGCGTCTATGCCTACAAGCAGGCGCTCGAGGCCGCGGGCTGCACCCCGGACATGAGCGGCGAGGAGCTGTGCGACAAGCTGATTGAAACCTTCCCGACCATCACCTTCGAGGGCCTGACCGGCGACGGCGAAGGCATCACTTGGGACAGCACCGGCGCGGTTTCCAAGAGCCCGAAGGGCATGGTCATCCAGAACGGCGCTTACGTCGGCATGTAACAGGAACAGAGAAGTGAATGGGAAGGAGGGCGTGTTTGGGCGCCCTCCTTTGCCCTTTCCCTATGGTGCGGGGCGACGGCCCTGCCGCGGGCGGAGCCTCCGCCCCACATCATAGGCAACAAGAATGAATGAGGTGTATCGCATGACCTTTCTATCCTATCTGATCAGCGGGATCAGCCTGGGCAGCGTGTATGCAATCATCGCGCTCGGCTACACCATGGTCTATGGCATTGCAAAAATGCTGAACTTTGCCCACGGCGACGTCATCATGGTGGGCGCATACATATCCTTTTGCGCGACCAGCTATATGGGCGCCAGCCCGCTGGTGTCCGTGCTGATGGCCATTGCCGTGTGCACCGTGCTGGGCATGGCCATTGAGCGGCTGGCGTACAAGCCGCTGCGGCAGGCGCCCGCGCTCGCCGTGCTCATCACCGCCATCGGCGTGTCCTATTTTTTACAAAACGCGGCGCTGCTGATCTGGTCGTCCAACCCCAAGACTTTTGCCTCGGTCGTGGGCGGCGATTCGGTCAAGCTGTTTGACGGCGCGCTCAGCATTTCACCGGTCACGATTGTAACCGTTCTGGTGTGCGTGGTCATCATGGTGGCGCTGACCCTGTTCACCGGCCACACCAAGATGGGCACCGCGATGCGCGCGGTATCCGAGGACAAGGGCGCGGCGCAGCTCATGGGCATCAACGTCAACACCACCATTTCGGTGACGTTTGCCATCGGCTCGGGCCTTGCGGCGATCGCGGGCGTGCTGCTGTGCTCCGCGTACCCGACCCTGATGCCGACCACCGGCTCCATGCCTGGCATCAAGGCGTTTACGGCAGCCGTGTTTGGCGGCATCGGCTCGATCCCGGGCGCCATGCTGGGCGGTATCCTGCTGGGCGTCATCGAGATTTTCAGCAAGGCGTATATTTCCACCCAGCTTTCGGACGCGATTGTGTTCGGCGTGCTGATTGTCGTGCTGCTCGTCAAGCCGGACGGCCTGCTGGGCAAGCGTGTAAGCGAGAAAGTTTGAGGTGGCTGCCATGAAAAAGAGAACGATTCTGTCTGCGGGGAACCGCGATTATGTGGTCTCCTTCGGCATTGTGATTGCCGCCTTTGCCATTGTGCAGGCCATGATTGCGACCGGCAGCATCACCAGCTCGCTCAAAGGCCAGCTGGTGCCGATCTGCGCGTACATTGTCATGGCGGTGTCGCTGAACTTGACGGTCGGTATCCTTGGAGAGCTGTCGCTCGGCCATGCGGGCTTTATGTCGGTCGGCGCGTTTGCGGGCATTGTGGTCACAACCTCGCTCGCGGATGCGATCCCGTTCGCGCCCCTGCGCCTGGCGGCCGCCATGGTCGTGGGCGGCGTGCTGGCCGCGGTCGCGGGCGTGATTGTCGGCGTGCCGGTGCTGCGCCTGAAAGGAGACTACCTCGCCATTGTCACGTTGGCGTTTGGCGAGATCATCAAGAACCTTGTAAACGTCCTCTACATTGGCCGGGATGCGTCCGGCCTGCATTTCAGCCTGCTCGAGCAGAAATTTGAGCTGACTGACGGCGGGAAAATGATCATAAACGGGCCGATGGGCGTGTCGGGCGTTATGAAATTATCCACATTCACCACCGGCTTTGTGCTCATCCTCATCACGCTGTTCCTGGTGCTCAACCTGGTTCACAGCCGCACCGGCCGCGCGGTCATGGCCGTGCGCGACAACGCGATTGCCGCGGAGAGCATGGGCGTTTCCATCACCCATTATAAGCTGCTGGCGTTCGTCATCTCAGCGGCGCTCGCGGGCATGGCGGGCACGCTGTATGCCATGAACTTTTCGACCGTCACGGCGGCCAAGTTCGACTTCAACACGTCGATTCTGATCCTGGTTTTCGTTGTGCTTGGCGGCCTCGGAAATATTTGGGGCTCGGTCGTTGCGGCGGCGCTGCTGACCGTGCTGCCCGAGCTGCTGCGCGCGGTGCGCGATTACCGCATGCTCATTTATGCGGTCCTGCTGATCGCCATGATGCTCTTCAACAATTCGAAGTTCAAGGAAAACCTGCTGGAGAAGCGGAAACGCAAGGGGGTACATAGCGATGGCAATGCTTGAGGTAACACAGCTCGGCATTTCGTTCGGCGGCCTACGCGCCGTGGACGACTTGAGCATGAAGATCGAAAAAGGCGGGCTGGTCGGCCTCATCGGCCCGAACGGCGCGGGCAAGACCACGGCGTTCAATATGCTGACCGGCGTGTACCGCCCGACCGACGGCGGTATCCGGCTGGACGGCCAGAACCTGATTGGCAAAAAGCCGCACGAGATTTGCAAGCTGGGCGTGGCGCGCACCTTCCAGAACATCCGCCTGTTTTCCAGGCTGCCGGTGCTCGATAACGTCAAGGTTGGCCTGCACAATGAAGTGACCTATTCGCTCGCGGAGAGTATGCTCCATCTCGGCTCCTATCGCAGGAAGGAACGCGCCATGGACGAAAAGGCTCTCGAGATCCTGAAGGTCTTTGATCTCGACGGTCAGGCGGACACCCTGGCATCCAACCTGCCCTATGGCAAGCAGCGCAAGCTGGAGATCGCCCGCGCGCTCGCCACCGACCCAAAGCTGCTGCTGCTCGACGAGCCGGCCGCGGGCATGAACCCGAACGAGACCGGCGAGCTGATGGAGACCATTCAGCTGGTGCGCGAGAAGTATGGCGTGACCATCCTGCTCATCGAGCACGACATGAAGCTGGTCACCGGCATCTGCGAGTACCTGTATGTGCTCAACTTCGGCAAGCTGCTGGCGGAAGGGACGCCGGGGGAGGTTCTGAGCAACCCCGAGGTCGTTACCGCCTATCTGGGCGAATAAGGAGGGGAACATCCCATGGCAATGCTTACCGTCAAGGATTTGAATGTATATTACGGCATGATCCACGCCCTCAAGGATGTGTCGTTCGAGGTCAACGAGGGCGAAATTGTGGCGCTGATCGGTGCGAACGGCGCGGGCAAGACCACCACCTTGCACACGGTCAGCGGCCTGCTGCCGGCAAAGTCGGGCATGGTTACGTTTGAGGGAAAGAACATCACCAAAATGCCCGGCCACCAGATCGTGCGCCACGGCATGGCGCATGTCCCGGAGGGGCGCCGCGTATTCTCCGGCCTGACCGTATATGAAAACCTGAGAATGGGTGCCTATACCCGTTCGGATAAAAAGGAGGTCGCCGATACGCTGGAGATGGTGTATGCGAGCTTTCCGCGGCTGGCCGAGCGCAGCCGCCAGCTGGCGGGCACGCTTTCGGGCGGCGAGCAGCAGATGCTCGCCATGGGCCGCGCGCTGATGGCGCATCCGCGCCTGCTGCTCATGGACGAGCCTTCGATGGGCCTGTCCCCGCTGTTTGTCGGCGAGATTTTCAAGATTATCGAGCAGGTCAACCGGCAGGGGGTGACCATCCTGCTCGTCGAGCAGAACGCCAAGAAGGCGCTGTCCATTGCAAACCGCGCCTATGTGCTCGAAACCGGGTATATCGTCAAGTCCGGCGATGCCAAGGTGCTGCTGGACGACGAGGACATCCGGAAAGCCTATCTTGGAGAGTAAAGGGGAGTTTTGTATGGAGAAGGCCATCATTACCATTGCGCGCCAATATGGCAGCGGCGGCCGTACAGTCGGCAAAATGCTGGCAAAGCGGCTGGACATCCCGTATTACGACCGCGAAATCATTACGCTGGCCTCAGAGGACAGCGGCGTGAACGCCACGCTGTTTCAGGACGAAAAGAAAAAAGTCGACCTGCGCGCCCTGCTGCACGGCGGTTATCAGGGCAACCAGATTGTATCGCCCGAGAGCGCGGGCTTTACACGCGACGACAACCTGTTTAACTACCAGGCCAAGATTATCCGCCGTTTGGCTGCGCAGGGCCCGTGCGTTATCATTGGCCGGTGCGCCGACCATATCCTGCGCGATGTACCCGGCGTGGCCCGGGTGTTTGTCCATGCGCCCGCAAACTTCTGCCTGCGGGAGGCGATGAAGGTCAGCAGCCTGCCCGAGCGCGAGGTGGTGCGCCTGATCGCAAAAACCGACGACTACCGGGCACGGTACTATAAATACTATACCGGCCAGGAGTGGAAGGACGCGCGCAACTACGACCTGTCGCTCAACAGCGCCAAGTTGGGCTTTGACGGCACGGTGGAGGCCATCCTTGCCTACCTAAAGGTGCGGGAACAGTTCGGAAAATAAAAAAACGGCTGCACTTTTCGAGGAAGTGCAGTCGTTTTTTGCGCTCAGAACAGGGGAAGATCGCCTGTGATGGGATCGACGGCATCCGGTGTCAGCGGTTCAAACGCCAGACAGGTGTAGGTCGGCTGGCCGTGAAACTCGGTCAGGCCGTTGTCGCAGATGAGCGCGGAAAGAATACCGGCCTCTTTTGCCTTGCGGTGGATGGCGAGCAGTTCCTCCTCCGAATCCACATAGACGCAGATTTTGGCCACGCCCTTTTGGAACCATTCGCTGAGCGGCGTGGGCGCCTTGTCCGACGGGGCTAGCTGGATGCCGCCGTCCGCGGCATGGACTTCTCCAAGGCGCCCTTCTTTTTCGAGCGCCATCAGCACGGCAGTCACACAGGCGTGGCCCGCCTGAGCCGCGATTTTGCCCTTGCGCATTTTGAGGTCGCGGCGCATGACGATGAGTTGTTTTGCTTTATACATAATCGCTTGCCTCCTGGATGTGTTGCAAGACTATGATACACCCGGGCGAGCAGCGCGGCAAGGCGGTTTCGACAAAAATGCATCGGTCCGGTATGCGCGGAATGCACAAACTTTTTTTGCACTAAAAAATTTGCGTTTGCGCGGAAAACACGGAAAATGATACAATAAAGACAACAAAAAGGAGGGAAACCGATGAAACGTATTAAATCGGCCTGCCTGTTGCAGACCGTACACTTCCAGATCAAGGACGATATTGCCCGGGCTGCGGCGGAACGCGTGGTACGCGAAGAGGTGGCGCACTATAAAGCGCAGCTGGAGCGTAACCGCACGGCATACAAAATCGAGGAAGAAGCCGTACAGCCCGATGGTTCGGTGATTGTGAAAATCCGCAAGCAATACAACAATCACAATGTTGGGGATTATATGGATTGACTGAAACACAACGCAAACGATACCGCCTGTGGACGGTATCCTTTTTTGTATCCAAACCGAGGACAACGGCCTTGCAGGCATAAAAAAATCGCAGATGCAAAGACTGCGACAAACAGCAAAAACGTTATTTTGTTCACAGGCTTTTCATAAGATCAGAAATTTGCGCAGCTTATGTGATTTTACAGAGAAACGGCATATAAATTGGGAAATATGCACTATAAGTAAAAAGATTATTTGTGTAAATACACAAAACAATCGAAAAATTGCTTGGATAAATTGACTAAAAATCTTGTTGACTTTTTGTATGATATAGCTATAATAAGAACTGTAAGGAGCGAAAGGCTTCGAGCGAATAATCAGACTTTATGTTAACGAACGGAGGAATCCAAATGAAGAAACAGTCGTTGTTTCATTTGCTTTGCGCGGCAAGCTATTCCTTTGCGCTCATGAACGATGCAGGCGCGCATGCGGAGGCTTCCCACTGGTGCGCGGCACAGAGAGCCCACCGCTAAATATACAACATTTTAACAGGTATTGATAGAAGGAGAATCATATTATGAAAAAGAATAATTTCTTCCAGATGCTTTGCGATGCAAACTACGGTTATATGCGCCAGAACAACTTGCGTGCGCGCATGAACCGTAAGGATAAGTAAGCTTATAGCTTCATTCGAATCAGATATGCAGAATCCCCCGCTCCTTGGAGCGGGGGATTCTGTCATTTTCGGATGGCGAGCAGGATGATCGTGAGCAGGATGCATACAAATCCGGCCAAATCGGCTGCGGTCAACGCCACACCCAGCCAGAACACGGCAAACAGCGCGGCGCTCACCGGCTCAATGGATGAAACCAGGCTGCCTTTGCCGGGGCCGATGCGGCGCACCCCTTCGACATACAGGGTAAAGGCGGCGACCGAGCCGAGCACAATCACGCAGCCGGTATAAAAAGCAATTTTGCCTGTCAGCTGCACGCCCATCGTCCAGGGATGCTTCCACAGCATCATCGCAATACCGCCCACAAACATGCCCCAGCCGACCACCTCAAAAGAATCATAGTGCGCGAGCAAGCTGACCGGAGAAAGCGTGTACACAGCGACAAAAACCGCGCTGAGCAGCCCCCAGAACAGCGCTTCGCGCGAAAGGGCCATGGTGTGGATGCTGCCATGGGTGGCAATCAGAAAGATACCAGCGAGGTCAAGCGCCAGCACAAGCACCTCCAACGCTTTGGGAAGCCGCCTTTCGCGGACACACAGATACACCATAATAAGCGCCGGCCCGAGATATTGCAGGACGGTCGCCGTGCCGGCGTTTGAGTGCTGGATAGCGGTCAGGTAAGTATATTGGCAGCCGCTCATACCGAGCAGGCCGAATACCAGCAGCCGCCGCGCATGGCGCGGGGTACGCCAGACGGCAAACGCGCCTTTCCCTTTGCGCAGGATGGAAGCCAGCACCATCAGGGAGCCGGCGATCATCAGCCGCCACGGCACCAGCCATTCGCTGGTCAGGCTGCACCGGGTAAACAGGAACTGGCTGCACGCCCCGGAAAAGCCCCAAAGACAGCCGCCGGCAAACGCCATCACAAACCCAAGGCCATATCCGGCCGGGCGGATGGAGTGCTGCATAAAAATCATCCTTTCTGGTGAACGTTGGGCCTGTTTCCCAGTATAACCGATTGGATATGCCTTGACAATAAAAAATCCCCCGAAAAATGGGGGATTTTGTTCACAGCATTGGAGAAAGCAGGCGCAGGATGGACGCCATGACCGAAGACACCCACGGCACATGACGGAACCAGTCCTGATCGATTTCGCGCGACTGCGCGAGGGTATCCAGCATATCGCGCTTGATATCGCCGATCACCTTGCCGCCGTACAGCACGGTGCCGCATTCAAAATGCAGGAAAAAGGATCGGAAATCCATATTGATCGTGCCGACCACAGCCACATCGTCGTCGGAGACAATCATTTTCCCATGCAGGAAGCCCGGGGTGTATTCATAAATACGCACGCCTGCGCGCGCCAGCTGGGGATAAAACGACCGTGTCACCAAATAGACATATTTCTTGTCCGGGATGCCGGGCGTGATGATGCGCACATCCACGCCGCTCTGCGCGGCCGTGGTCAGGGCGGTGATCATCTCGTTGTCCAGCACCAGATAAGGGGTGGTGATGTACACATAGTCGCGCGCGTTGTTGATGATCTGCATGTAGACGGTTTCCCCCACGTTCACATCATCGAGCGGCGTGTCGCCGAAGGACTGCACATAACCATCGCCCGGGCGGCTGATAGTGGGGCGGTATTGCATATGGTCGGTAACCGCCACGCGGGTTGCATACTCCCACATTTCAAGGAAGATTTCGGTCATGTTTGCGACGCCCGCGCCGCGCAGCTCCACGCCGGTGTCCTTCCAGTGGCCAAAGGGGGATTTGCGGTTGATGTATTCATCTGCAATGTTGGCGCCGCCCATATAGCCTACATTGCCGTCAACCACCGTAATTTTGCGGTGGTCGCGGTAGTTGAGATAGGTGTTCAGCGTGGGGATAAAGCGGTTG
>URFQ01000009.1 GCA_900547195.1 uncultured Butyricicoccus sp. | reverse complement strand
GGGTCCTGGAGCCTCCGCGCGATGGAGACCGCGGAGCGCAGCGACACATCAAAATCCGGGAACTCCTCCGCGCCCAGCCTGGACGCCGAATACACCGACGCGCCCGCCTCGGATACGACCATGTATTGCACGTCTCCGCCGTACTCCCGGATAAAATCCGCGACGAAAATTTCCGATTCCCTGGACGCTGTGCCGTTGCCGATGGCGATGGCCGTAATCCCATGGGTTTTGCACAGCCTGTGGAGGACCTTTTTGGATTCCGCAGTCTTCTTGTGCGGCGGGGTCGGATAAATGACCGCAGTTTCGAGCACTTTGCCGGTTTCGTCCACCACCGCAAGCTTGCAGCCTGTGCGGTAAGCCGGGTCAAAGCCGAGCGTGACGCGGCCTTTCACGGGCGGCTGCATCAGCAGCGGCCGCAGGTTCAGGGCAAAGGTATGGATCGCCTGCTCATTTGCCGCCTCGGTCAGATCATTCCGAATCTCGCGCTCGAGCGACGGGAAAATCAGGCGGCTGTAGCTGTCCTCGCACACGGCGCGCAGCTCATCCGCATAGGCGCTCCCCGGATGGATGAGCGCGCGGCGCAGAAGCGCCTGCGCTTCCGCGCCGTCGCCTGTCAGGGTCACCTTCAGCTTGCCTTCCTTCTCGCCGCGGTTGACCGCAAGCACGCGGTGGCTCTGCATATGTTTCACCGGCTCGGAAAAGTCGCGATACATCGCGTACACGCCTTCGTCGGTACCGGCTGTTTTCAGCACGCCGGTGCGCATCAGCAGGCCGCGCAGCCGTTTCCGCACCTCCGCGTCGTCGCTCAGCTCCTCCGCGAGGATATCCCGCGCGCCCGCAAGCGCATCGTCCGCCGTATCCACGCCCTTCCCGGCGCTCACAAACGCTTCGGCGGCCCGCGCGGCGGGTACCGCGTTCCCGCGCGTATTGCGCAGCAATTGTGCGAGCGGTTCCAGCCCCTTCTCCCGCGCCACGGACGCGCGCGTGCGCCGCTTGGGGCGGTAAGGGCGGTATAGGTCGTCGATCTCCGCCAGCGTCCCGGCACAGTCGATGGCGGCGGAAAGCGCGTCCGTCAGCTTCCCCTGCGCGGCAATGGCCTCCCGCACCTCCGTCCGGCGCGCATCCAGCCCGCGCAGATACGCCAGACGATCGGCCAGCTGCCGGATGGTCTGGTCGTCCATGGAGCCGTGCATCTCCTTGCGGTAGCGTGCAATGAAGGGCACGGTGTTGCCCTCGTCCAGCAGCTTGGCCACGTTTTCCACATATTTTTCCGGCTGGCGCAGCTCCTGCGCCAGCAGATGAAGAATCGTATCCATTGTGTTGTCCTCCCGTGGGTATTGGTTCTATTATACGGCAACCGGAACCATCCCGCAACCGGAATGCGGTTGACGCCGACCGGGAAGCTTTTTTCTTTATTCGTGGAACTCCGAATTCCTCTCGCGGCGGGCACGCATGCGCATTTCACGGATTTGTTTGCGCTGCCGGCGGATGCGCGCCGTCCGGTATGCCAGCAGGGTCAGGAATGCAAGCAGCAGCGCCAAAACCACCGCGCCGACGTACCAGACCGCTTTCGGCAGGCCGTTTACCCGGTCTGCGGGCTGTTTGACAGCCCCCTCTGCCGCCGGTAGTGTTTCTTCCGCAAAAGCGGCCGCATCGGCCGGTTGTTCCGGTACATCCAGCGTCAGCAGGCGATCCGCGCCGCAGGCAATGCACAGCGCATTTTCCTGCGCGGTAAACTGCAAATCCGCAGTGCTTTTCCCCTTGGGCAGCAGTACCATTGTGGGGGCCATCGCGCCCTCGTCCGGCGACAGCCCCGCCTGCTTTGCCGCGGCCGCAACGTTCGCGGCGCTCAGCGTAGCTTTTTCAAACTGATCATAGCCATAGGCAAACATGGCAACCGTATCCCGGTGTTTGTCGTATTTGCTTTCAACCGAACCCATGGTCACAGCGATGAGCGTCACGCCGTCCCGCCGGGCGACGGTGACGAGCGTATGCCCCGCCTGCGAAGTATACCCGTTTTTGCCCGCGATGGCGGTTTTGTCGTAAAACTTGGACTGCGGGTTCAGGATATTCTGCTTATTCCAAAACTGGCGCGGTTCGGTCTGCTTGTTGGTTGCAGGCATCTCATAGACCTGCGTGCCCGAAATCTCCGCAAATTTATCATACTGCAGGAGCGCACGGGTAATCACTGCCATATCATAGGCAGTGGTGTAGTGCAGCCGGTCGTCCAGTCCGTGCGCGTTCACGAAATGGGTATGACGGCAGCCCAGCTCCTGCGCGCGTTCGGTCATATGCGCGGCGAAGGCCTCCTGCGTGCCATCCACAGCCTCGGCCAGCACATTGGCCGCATCATTCGCCGAAGTCAGCAGCATGGCGTACATCATCTGTTCCAGCGTGACCTCTTCGCCCTCGTCGAGCGCAATATGGGTGGAATTGCGCTCAATGGAATGCACGGCGTCATAACTCACGGTCACGGTTTCACGCAGGTCATGGCCGCTTTCGAGGACGAGCAGCGCGGTCATGAGCTTGGTGATGGACGCCGGGTGCACGGGCACGTCCATGTTTTTGTCCAGCAGCACCTGGCCGTTCTCCGCACAGTAGAGCGCTGCCTCCCTGCCCGCAAGTTCGGGTACATCCGCCGCTGCGGCGCCGCATATACTGGTCATCAGCACTAGGATCAGCGCATAGATTCGTTTCATGGTTCCCTCTCCTCTTTCCGCCGGGCTGCATGCGGATGCAGCCTGTTTCTATTCTTATCATACACGATTTTTGCCAAAGCTTTCAAGCTGTGCAGGAAAATTCACAATTTTGTTTCAATTTCCCGCCTTTCGTCACAATTTTCACACGTCAAAAGAATGTTTTAAATTTCCTGAAAACCGGAAAAAACCCTCCAAAGTTTTTGCTCTCTGTGGTATAATAGCCGCAAGGCGGCTATTATACGCTTATTTCATGATTATACTATAGCGGCTCTAAAGCGGAGATTTTGCCGAAATTTTGTCTGCCGCTATGGTATAATAGCCGCAAGGCGGCTATTATACCACCTATTTCATGATGATACCATAGCGGCGTTTCATACGCCTTTTGTCGTTTCACTTTGCTTGCCGCTATGGTATAATGACCGCAAGCGGCCATTATACATTTATTTCACGATTATACCATAGCGGCGCTAAAGTAGAGATTTTGCTGAAATTCTGCCTGCCGCTATGGTATAATGTAAATACAAGATATTTATTTCCAGGGCATATTTAAAAACACGCCGCATGATACCGCAAACGAATGCGCTGCAAATCTTGCAAAACATAAAATTTTTTCAATATTTAAACGGATCAGGGGAAGCGATGATCGGTGTACTATTTACTCATTTACCTGCTGGCAGTGAATGCCGCCGGCGCCGGGGCTGTGGCGCTTGACAAATGGAAAGCGCAGCGCCACCGCTGGCGTATCCCGGAAAAGACGCTGTTTCTGCTGTGCGCGCTGGGCGGTTGCCCGGGCGTGTATCTCGCCATGCGGGCCTGCCGGCACAAAACGCTGCACAAACGGTTTATGTGGGGCGTCCCGGCAATTTTTGTGCTCCAACTCGCCGCAGCGGCGCTGTACTATTTCAAACTTCAATAAAGGACCCAAAAGCATGACTCAATTTATTATCCATCATTTCATCCCGGACGCGGGCAATGTGCGGGACGCCCAGGTGCGCGAGCGCTACGGCGTGGTCTCCGGCGTGGTCGGCCTGCTGTGCAACCTGTTTCTGTTCGCGGTCAAACTGTGTATCGGGCTGGCCACCGCGTCCATTTCCATTGCCGCCGACGCGGTCAACAACCTGTCGGACGGCCTGTCCTCGCTCATCTCGGTCGTTGGCTTCAAGCTCGCGGGCAAAGCCCCCGACAGCAAGCATCCCTTCGGCTACGGCCGCACCGAATACCTCGCCGGCCTTGCGGTCGCGTTCCTGATCGGCGTGGTGGGCGTGGAATTCGCAAAATCTTCGCTCGAACGCATCATCCATCCGGCTTCCGTCCGCTTTTCAGCAATCCTGATGGTTATCCTTGCGCTGTCCATGCTGGTGAAGCTATGGATGGGCGCGTTTAACCGTGAGCTTGGCCACCTCATTGATTCCACTGTGCTGCTCGCCGCCATGCAGGACTCGGTCAACGACGTGATCACCACGACGGTTGTCCTGGTGGGGATGATTGCCTCCCAGTTCACCTCCATCCCGGTGGACGGTTACATTGGCCTCATTGTCGCGGCGTTTATCCTGTGGTCGGGCGTGGGCATTGCCCGCGACACGCTCAGCCCGCTGATCGGCCAGGCAGCCGACCCGGACATTGCCAAAAGCATCGAAGATACGGTTTTGGAATTTGACGGCATCATCGGCGTGCACGACCTGATTGTGCACAACTATGGCGCCGGCAAGTCGCTCGCCTCGCTGCATGCCGAGGTGCCCGACACCGCCGATTTTGTCGCCATCCACGAGGTGGTGGACGAAGCCGAAAAGGCGGTCTGGCAAAAGACGGGCGTTTTTGTCGTCATCCATATGGATCCGGTATCGGTGGATGACACGCGCGTGGGTGCGCTGCGCGAAATGACCGCCGCCGCCATTACCGAGGTGGATACCCGCCTGACCATGCACGATTTCCGCATTGTCGACGGCGACCGGCAGATCAACCTGATTTTCGACGTGGTCGCCCCGTATGAATACCAGGGGGAGAAAAAAGATACGCTGGTTCACGACATCCGGCGCGTGCTGCGCGCACGGGATAAGCGCTACAACGCGATTATCACCGTAGACCATCAAATGTAAAAAATAAAGGAGAAAAAAGGAGGGGCACTATGCTGCTGATCTACACCGCGCATATTATGGATCCATATACCGGGCTTGACGGCCTGCGCGACATCCTGATCGATGACAACGGCATCATTATCAAAGTGGAAAAACACATCGATTGGGCTTCCTCTGGCCCGGACGTCAAAATGCTCGACGCAAAGAGCATGACTGTGGCGCCCGGCTTTGTGGATACCCATGTCCATTTCCGCGACCCGGGCCAGACCCAGAAGGAAGACATCCAAACCGGCATGCGCGCGGCCGCCGCAGGCGGCTACACCACCGTGGTGTGCATGGCGAACACCAAGCCGGTTTGCGACAATCTGGAAACGCTGCAATATGTGCAGCGGGCCGCGGCGCAGGAGCCGCTTATCAACGTCCTGCAGGCGTGCGCGATTACCAAGGGCCTGGAAGGCAAGGAACTGACCGATTTTCCGGCGCTGCTCGCCGCGGGCGCGGCCGGATTCACCGACGACGGCGTGCCGCTTGGCGACGCCGCGCTCGTCATGCGCGCCATGGAACAGGCCGCGCGGTGCCATACCCTGCTGTCATTCCACGAGGAAGCGCCCGAATTCGTCGCATCCCCGGGCGTCAACCACGGCTCGGCCGCGGCCGAAAAATTTGGCGTCCCCGGCGCGCAGCCGGTCTCCGAGGAGGTCATGATCGCGCGCGACCTCGCGCTTGCGCTCCGCTCGGGTGCGCGCGTGGTATTCCAGCATGTATCGAGCGCGCTTTCCGTGGCGCTCATCCGCGCCGGCAAGGCGCTCGGCGCAAACGTCTATGCCGAGGCCACGCCGCACCATCTGGCGCTGACCGAGGACGACGTCCTCGAACACGGCACGCTTGCGCGCATGAACCCGCCGCTGCGCACCGAAGCCGACCGGCAGGCGCTCATCGCGGGCCTCAAAGACGGCACGATCGACATGATTGCAACCGACCATGCGCCCCATACCGCCGGCGAAAAGGCCCGTGATTTTGCTTCCGCGCCTTCGGGCATTATCGGCCTGGAAACCGCGTTCTCGGTGTGCAACACCGCGCTGGTCAAGGCCGGGCGCATGACCCGCATGCAGCTGCTCACGCGCATGTCCAAAAACCCCGCGGAAATCTATGGCCTGTCCGGCAAATCCATCGAGCCGGGCAACCATGCCGAACTGGTCATCCTGGACTGGGACGCTACCAAAACCTACACATCCTATCAGTCCAAATCCTCAAACAGCCCGTTTACCGGCAAGCCGCTGCGCGGCGCGGTGCAGGGCATTGTCATGGGGCAGCGGGAAATCCGCTTCTCCTGATTTCGAAAAACGATTCCCAGATAGAAAGGAACACGGTGCAACACAATGGAAGACACAAAAACCACTCAGCAGCCCAGGCAGGAGGCCTCTCCCTCCTATGTTTCCGCCCCCGGCGCAGCCGCCTATGGCGAGGCGCAGGCGCCTTATCCGGAACGCCGCCCGGCTCCCCGGAAAAAGAAAAAAAGCAAGCGGATCCGCCTGCTTCAGCGCCGCCTGATCGTTTTCGCGGTTGCGGCGGGTATTTTCCTGATCTGCTTCTCGCTCGGCGCGGTATGGCGCGGCGGCCGCGGCGTCAAACTGACCAAGGAAACCATCACCGCGCAGCTTGCCGCCGTGACTGAGCTGTCGCAAACCTCCTACCACTTTACGAACGTCGAACGCTTTGAAAATATCGAAGACTTCTACGGCTGGGACGCCTCCGGTTCTTCTAAATTTACCCTGTCCTATGACGGCACGGTAACGGCTGCCGTGGACGCTTCCAAGGCAACCGTGGAAATCAAAGGCAAGGCCATTACCGTCACTCTGCCGGAGGCGGCAATCACCGGCCGGGAAATCGCGGAGGACAGCATTTCCGTACTGAACGACGGCAAGTTTGAGACCATCCAGCTGACCGATTTTGCAGGTTTCAAGGAAAACCAGCAGTCGGTCGTGGAAGCCAAGGCCACGGCGGACGGCGTCCTGTTTGACGCTTCCGACAAGGCCAAGGCGGCAGCGAAGCAGCTCCTTGAAATCATGGCCGGCGAGTCAGGCAAATACGACATCGCCGTCAAGTAACCGCCCCAAAAACACGCTTTCCACCGGGAAGCGTGTTTTTCGTTCGGCGAAAATTTACAAACTGTTCAATCGTTCTCCACAAAACCGGTATGGAAACCACCGGATTTTCCTGTTAAAATAAAGAGAACGATTGATGCTTTGAAAGATGATTTTGTCAGGAGGGACATGGATGAACAATATGCTTACCGTGACGCCGGCTGTGGAGGAGCTGGCGGCGCTGTGCCGGCAGAACAGCACCATAGACAGCGCGCTGTACCGGCAGTACGACGTCAAGCGCGGCTTGCGCGATGTGGATGGCCATGGCGTGGTCGCGGGGCTGACCAGTATTTCGGAAATTATTTCGCGCAGAACCGTGGACGGCCATGAAGAATCCTGCCCGGGTGAGCTGTACTACCGCGGCTACAATGTCAACGACCTCGTGCGCGGCTTTCTCCGCGAAAACCGCATGGGCTTTGAGGAAACGACCTACCTTCTGCTGTTTGGCGAACTGCCCGGCCACGATGCGCTGGCCTGTTTTGAAAACCTGCTGGCAAACAGCCGCACCCTGCCGACCAACTTTGTGCGCGATGTGGTTATGAAGGCCTCCACGCACGACCTGATGAACACCCTGTCGCGCAGCGTGCTTACCCTGGCTTCCTATGACGAGCGCTGCGACGACATCAGCCTGCCCAATGTGCTGCGGCAGTGCCTGATGCTCATTTCGGTATTCCCCATGCTGGCGGCCTATTCCTATCACGCTTACAACCATTATGAGTGCGGCGGCAGCATGTATATCCATTACCCGTCCGCCAACCTGTCTACTGCGGGCAACATCCTGCGCATCCTGCGGCCGGATATGCGCTATACGCCGCTGGAAGAACGGGTGCTTGATCTCGCGCTTGTGCTGCATATGGAGCACGGCGGCGGCAATAACTCGTCGTTTACCACCCATGTGGTGACTTCGTCGGGCACGGATACCTATTCCGCCATGGCGGCCGCCCTGGGCAGCCTCAAAGGCCCCAAACATGGCGGCGCAAATATCAAGGTCGTGCAAATGTTTGAAGACCTCAAGCAAAATGTCTCCGACCCGGCCGACCGCGGCGCCGTGGAAGCTTATCTGCGCAAACTGCTGCACCGGGAAGCCTTTGACCGTAAGGGCCTGATCTACGGCATGGGGCACGCGGTATATTCCCTTTCCGATCCGCGCGCTGCAATTTTCAAGCGCTTTGTGGGCGATCTTGCCCATGAAAAGGGACGCGACGCCGATTTTGCGCTCTATGAGATGGTGGAACAGCTCGCCGCCAAGGTCATCGCGGAAGAACGGCGCATCTATAAGGGTGTGAGCGCAAACGTGGACTTTTATTCGGGGTTTGTGTATTCTATGCTCGGCCTGCCGCTTGAGCTATATACGCCCATGTTCGCCACCGCGCGCATTGTCGGCTGGAGCGCCCACCGGCTGGAAGAGCTGATCAATGTGGACAAGATCATCCGTCCAGCCTATATGGCCGTCCCGAACCGCCGCAGCTATACCCCGCTTGAAGAGCGCTGAAGCGGAGGGGCTGCCATGGGAGCACAGATCCTGATTGTGGACGATGAAACCGCGATTGCCGACCTCGTTGAGGTCTATCTCACAAACGACGGCTACACGGTCCACAAATGTTACAATGCCGCGGACGCGCTTGCGTGTGTGGAGCGCACCCCGCTCGACCTCGCGATCCTGGACGTGATGCTGCCCGATATGGATGGGTTTTCGCTGTGCCAGAAAATCCGCGAGCGCCACCTGTTCCCCATCCTCATGCTGACCGCAAAGGTCGAGGACATGGACAAAATCATGGGGCTGACTCTGGGCGCGGACGATTACATCACCAAGCCCTTCAACCCGCTGGAACTGATGGCGCGCGTCAAAACCCAGCTGCGGCGCTACACCCGCTACAACCCCGGCGAGCCCGCGCCGCGCGAGATCACCGAATACGATCGCAAGGGGCTTTTCATCTCCAAATCCACCCACAAATGCACGCTTTACGGCGAAGACCTTGCGCTCACGCCGCTGGAGTTTTCCATCCTGTGGTATCTCTGCCGCCACCGCGGCAGCGTGGTGTCCAGCGAGGAGCTTTTCGAGCAGGTGTGGGGCGAAAAATATATGGACAGCAACAACACCGTGATGACCCACATCGCGCGGCTGCGCGAAAAGATGCACGAACCCAGCCGCAAGCCCAAGTTTATCAAGACCGTCTGGGGGGTGGGCTATACCATTGAATAAGCAAAAGAGGCGCTATCGCAGCCAGCTTTCCCGGCAGCTGCTGCTGCAATACCTGCTGGCGCTGATCGGGTTTGCCGCGGGTTTTGTCTTTCTGGTCCTGGCCGCATGGTCGCTTTGCCGCAGCCTCACCTGGTATCCGGAAAGCCCGCTGTACCGGCTGCTGCGCTGGTGCAGGGAATATATTCTGCTTGTGACCGGGCTTTTTATCCTGACCGGCTGGGTGGCGATCACCTATTATTTCATCAGCAAGCCGCTGCGCTATCTTGACGAGCTGGTGGCCGCGTCCGGGCAGCTTGCGTCCCCGGACGATACCCCCATCACCCTCCCCGGCGCCATGAAAAACGTGCAGGACGAGCTGAACCTTGTGCGGCAGCAGGCGCTGCGCAGCGCCATGGTCGCGCGGGAGGCCGAACAGCGCAAAAACGACCTGATTGTCTACCTCGCGCACGACCTCAAAACCCCGCTGACCAGTGTGATCGGCTATCTGTCCCTGCTGCGCGACGAACCGCATGTCTCGCCCGAGCTGCGCGCCCGCTACACAGGCATTGCGCTTGAAAAGGCCGAGCGGCTCGAAGACCTCATCAATGAATTCTTCGACATCACACGCTTCAACCTGTCCCACCTGACGCTCGAGACCGGGCCGGTCGATCTGACCCGCATGCTCCAGCAGGTGGCCAGCGAGTTTGAGCCGGTCTTTGCCGAAAAAGAACTGCAATATGCACTCGATTTGCCCGAAAAGCTGCCCTACGAGTGCGATCCGGACAAGCTGGCGCGCGTCTTTGACAACCTGCTGCGCAACGCCTGCCATTATTCCTTCCCGGGCAGCACGGTCACGGTGCGCGCCCGGCAAAATGCGGCCGCGATTGTCCTCACCTTTGAAAATCCGGGCAAAACCATCCCGGAGGACAAGCTTTCCCGCATTTTCGAACAGTTTTTCCGCCTGGACAGCGCGCGCGGTACCCATTCGGGCGGCGCGGGGCTGGGCCTTGCCATCGCAAAGGAGATCGTGGAGCTGCACGGCGGCACAATTACGGCCGCAAGCGCGGAAAACCGGATTACCTTCACGATCACGCTGCCGCTTGCGCCGGCGCCGTAAGAATTTTGCAAGGACTTTTTAAAAAAACCGTGCAGTTTCCCTGAGAAAATTCAAAAAAACAAAACGCCTTGTTCTGGTACGATAACAGTGCCCGAAACAAGGCGTTTTTTATGGATAAACATGGAGGGAATCGAAATGAAAAAGCACGTCATTGCCGTCCTGTTCGGCGGCTGCTCAACCGAATATGAAATCTCGCTTCAGTCTGCGCGCGCGGTGCTGGAGCACCTCGACCGGCAAAAATATGTGCCGCTTCCAGTCGGCATCACGAAGGGCGGCCGCTGGCTGCATTACACCGGCCCGCTGGCCGGCCTGGAAACGGATACCTGGGCGGACGACCCGGCGCAGGCGCATCCCTGCATGCTGTCCCCGGACCGCGGGCGGCATGAACTGGTGGTGTTGGACGGCTGCATCACCCGGCTGGCGTTTGACGCGGCCTTTCCGGTGCTGCACGGCAAAAACGGGGAGGACGGCACCGTACAGGGGCTTCTGGAGCTGGCCGGGATTCCCATCATCGGCTGCGGCACGCTGGCGGGCGCGCTCGCCATGGATAAGGACCGCGCGCACAAGCTCGCGCAGCTGGCCGGGGTGCGCGTCCCCGCAAGCGCGGTGTTTGGCCGCACCGCGGAGCCGGACGCCATCGCCCGGGCGGCGGCCCGGCTCGGCTATCCGGTATTTGTCAAGCCGGTGCGCGCCGGGTCATCCTTCGGTGTCGCCAAGGTGTCCGACCCCCGCGCGCTGCCCGAGGCGGTCGCGGAGGCCTTCCGGCACGACGGCCAGGTAATTCTGGAGCAGACGATCGAGGGATTCGAGGTCGGCTGCGCGGTGCTCGGGAACGATGCGCTGACGGTGGGGCGCGTGGATGAAATCGAGCTGGCGCACGGCTTCTTTGATTTCACCGAAAAATACAACCTCATCACCTCGCGCATCCATTGCCCGGCGCGCATTGACCGCGCCGCCGAGACGCGCATCCAGCAGGCCGCGCAGGCGGTTTACCGCGCGCTCGGCTGCCGGGTCTTCGCCCGTGTCGACCTGTTCCTGACCCCGGACGGGAGCATTGTGTTCAATGAGGTCAACACCATCCCGGGTTTCACCGCGCACAGCCGCTACCCGCGCATGATGCAGGAAATCGGGCTGGATTTTCCCGCCCTGCTCGACCGTATGATCGCGCTCGGACTGGAGGGACAGGCATGAAAACCATGTTTTACAGCGCTGCGGACATGCATCGCGGCGCCGTCATTCTGGTAAACCGCAGCTATCCGCTGCGGGAACAAAAACCTCCCGCGCTGTGTCCGGCCGACGAGCGGTACCCGGATATCCTGCTCGCGCGGCACGCGGCGCGTCTGCTGGGGGAATGCATTGCCGCCTGCCGCGGCGCGAGAGAGATTGTGCCCGTATCCGGCTGGCGCAGCCAGGCCGAGCAGCAGCGGATTTGGGACGGCGCGATGGCCGAAAGCGGCGAAGCCTTCACCCGGCAGTACGTCGCCCTGCCCGGGTGCAGCGAGCACCAGACCGGCCTGGCCATCGATCTTGGACGCGCGTCCGAACACATTGACTTTATCCGCCCGGACTTCCCCACGGACGGCGTATGCGGGGCGTTCCGCCGCCTTGCGGCGCGGTACGGCTTTATTGAGCGCTATCCGCGCGGCCGCGAAGCCGTGACCGGCATTGCGCACGAGCCATGGCATTTCCGCTACGTCGGCGCGCCGCACGCTCTGCTGCTCACGGAAAACGGCCTGTGCCTGGAGGAGTATCCGGATTTCCTGCGCGCGGGCCCGCGCACGGTCACACTGGACAGGGGCCGCCGCGTGACCGTTTCCTATGTGCCCTGCTCAGGTGCAGAGACGGCGATCGACGTGCCGGACGGCTGCTTCCAGGTGTCGGGTGACAACGCGGGCGGCTTCATTGTCACCGTTTGGGGGTGCGCGGCATGAAAAAACGCCCGGCCGCCCTTGACGGTTTCCGCCTGTTTGCCGCGCTGCTTGTGGTCTGCATCCATACCTCCCCGCTGGCATCGCTGAACGCAGACGCCGATTTCTGGCTGACCCGTGTGCTCGCGCGCGTGGGCGTGCCGTTTTTCTTTCTGGTGAGCGGCTATTTCCTCGCAAAAGACGATTGGCGCGGCGCCGGCCGCTTTACGCGGCATGCCGCGCTGCTGTACGCGGCGTCCATCCTGCTGTATCTGCCGCTGAACCTGTACGCGGAAAGTTTCCCGCTTTCCGAGCTGCCCCGGAAGCTTTTGTTCGACGGCACATTCTATCATCTGTGGTATCTGCCCGCCGTCATCCTCGGCGTATGGATTGCACGCGGGCTGAGCCGGTTCCATCCCCGCACCGCGTTTTCCCTTGCCGGCGTTTTATATTTGATCGGGCTGGGCGGGGACAGCTATTACGGCCTGATCGCTCAAATTCCTGTCTTCAAAGCATTCTACCGCGGGCTTTTTCACATATTTTCCTATACCCGCAACGGGATTTTCTTTGCGCCGCTGTTTTTGCTGCTCGGCGCGGCCGGGCGAAAATGGAATCCGCGCCGATCCATGTTTGGCTTTCTGAGCATGCTCATGCTGATGACCGCGGAGGGGTTCCTGCTGCACCGGTTGGGCGTGCAGCGGCACGACAGCATGTACCTGACGCTCCCACTGGTGATGCTGTTCCTGTTCTCGCTGCTCCTCCAGGCCAATGCGGGACAGAACCGCAAAACACGCAGCCTGAGCATGCTCATCTATCTGATTCATCCCTGGTGTATTGTGCTCGTGCGCGGCGCTGCCAAAGCGCTGCATGCTGAGCAGCCGCTCATTGCAAACAGCCTCGGGCATTTTTTTGCGGTCGCCCTGCTCAGCCTTGCCGGCGCGGTCACGCTGTACGCGCTGCGCCCTCTGCCGCAGCGCCCGGCCGCGCGTGCATGGCGGGAAATCAATCGCGAAGCGCTGCTGCATAACGCAGCGGTGCTCGGCCGGCAGGCCGGCCCGGGCTGTTCCCTGATGGCTGTGGTCAAAGCGGATGCCTACGGCCACGGGATGGTTCCGGTGGCGCGCACGCTGCAAAAGGGCGGCGTGCGGGCGTTTGCCGTCGCATGTCTCAGCGAAGCGATTGTGCTGCGCAAGGCAGGAATCCGCGGCGTAATCCTGGTGCTCGGTTATACGGCACCGGAGGATGTGCCGCTGCTCTGCCGGTGGCGCATCACACAGACGATTGTAGACGAGGCGCATGCGCAGGCGCTCTCCGCGCAGGGACGCAGGCTGCCTGTCCATCTCGCCCTTGACACGGGCATGCACCGGCTCGGGATTCCCTCCCTCGATACCGGCGCGCTTCGGCGGGTATTCGCCCTGCCGAATCTGCGCATCGACGGCGTATTTTCTCATTTCTGTGTTTCCGACTGTCTGGAACCGGCTGCGGTCGAATACACGGGCGCACAGCGGGACGCCTTTTTTGGGGCGGTGAACCGCCTGCGCGCGCTGAGCCTCCATCCGGGCGCATTGCATTTGCAGGCCAGCTACGGGCTGCTCAATCTTCCTGCGCAGCCGTGTGATTTCGCGCGCGCGGGGGTCGCGCTGTACGGCGTATATAGCGGCAACGCACCGGTTGTAACCCCGCTTGACCTGCGTCCGGTGCTCTCGCTGCGCGCCCGCGTCGCCACGGTCCGCCGTCTCCCGCCCGGTGAGCATGCCGGTTATGGCTGCGCCTTTACCGCGCAGCGGGAAACCGACCTTGCCGTGCTCGCCATCGGCTATGCGGATGGGCTGCCGCGTGACCTGTCGGCATACGGCGCGCAGGTTTTGCTGCACGGGCAGGCGGCTCCCGTGGTCGGAAGGGTATGCATGGATCAGATGTTTGTGGATGTGACCGGCCTAGCGCGGGTACGCAGCGGCGACGTTGCAACGCTGATCGGCAAGGACGGCAGCGCATGCATCCGCGCGGAAGACCTTGCCGAACAGTGCGGCACCATCACAAACGAGCTGCTCAGCCGCCTTGGGCCGCGGCTCGCTGTTCAGATTGTCTGAGCGCCGAAACATCATGCTTCGCGGGCAAGCGTCCATCCCGGCCGCGTTCCATCACAAATAGAGGCTTGCACCGGCAAGCCTCTCAGCTTGTCTAAAAAGTCCTTCGCGCCGCAGCGCGCTTTAAACAGGATTTCGCCGCTAGCGGCAAAATCCATAAAAACTCGCGACATGTGCGTGGGTTTTTATACAAACCGACGGCAAGTGCGCCCATAAGGGCGCGCGCAGCCGCCGGAATACTCGATCGAAAGCGTGGTTTCGATCGAAGGCTGTTCGAAAAACGTAGTTTTTCGACAGCCTCAGAGGCTTGCACCGGCAAGCCTCTATTTTTACTCTGTATTCCGCCGGAGCCGGTAGTGTCCGGCTGCGGCGTCCGTTGTGTTGCCCGTTTCCCTGCCTGCGAAGGTGTATACGGAATTTAAGGGCGGCCTCCTATCCGCACGCTTCATCCGCCACCCGGCAGAGCACATCCGGATGATTGGAAATGATGCAGTCCACGCCGCGCGCGATCATATCGCGCATATTTTCCTCATCGTTCACCGTCCAGGTATTGACCTTCATGCCGCGGCTGTGATACAGGCCGACCAGCTCCGGCTGGTATTGCAGCAGCATATAGCGCGGGTGCATATTATCCGCATTGGAACGTTCGATGTACTTGTCCATATCCAAATACGGTTTATCATACAGCAGGCCGGTCTCTATTTCAGGGCACAGCTTCTTGAAGTGCTGCATGGAGATATGGTTGAAAGAGGACGCGAATACCTGATCCTGCATCTGACGCGCGCAGACCGCGTCAATCACGCGCTGCTCCAGTCCGTCATAGAACACTTCATAGTTTTTCAGCTCAATATTGAGCAGCATTTTGGTCTCCTTGCAGAAATCTAAAAGCTCATCGAACGTCCAGATATGCTGTCCTGCAAATTCCGGGCTTTTCCATGCGCCGATATCCAATTCCAACATCTCATCATAAGTGTAATCCTTGATAAAGCCGGCGCCGTTGGAGGTCCGCTCCACGGATGCGTCATGGAACACAACGAGCCGGCCATCCTTTGTGATATGTACATCACTTTCAAAGCCGTCAACCTGTGTTTTTTCAATCGCCATTTGGAAAGCAAGCGGGCTGTTTTCCGGATATTCGCCGGAAAAACCACGATGCGCGAGAAGAATTGGTTTTTTCATTACGATCGCCTCTTTCAAAAAAATAAAAAGCACATGACAAATACATCCTCTGTCATGCGCTTTTCTCAACTGCTCTCAGCACAGCTTTATTATAGGCCATTTATGCCGAAAAAGCAAGCCTCTTCCGCGCTCACATCCCGCATAATTACAGGAGCATGATACGTCCTGTACAAATAAAAGAGCGAAGGGCAGGCGGCATCTTCCCTCCCCATCGGGAAGACCGCCGCCAGCTGATCCGCCTCTATCCCCCCGGGAGGGTGAAGCGCAGCCACCAAGAGGAGCAGAAACACTTTTATTCCGGTCATTCATGCTTCTCCTCCGAGGGCTTCGTTAGGCAACCATTCATAACCGTCGTTCCAACAGCTTTCCCATGCGGCCTTTGCGCCGGCTTTCTTCCTCCGAGTCCGCTGCCAATCGTTTGACACCCCCATATTGCCCGCATTTCACCCTTGTCCGCGCGCATACACTGAAAACAGACCGATTTCCGCAGACCCGATGAAAGGCTGGTGTATTATGTTGTTTTCCGCTGCATCCGCCCTGCTCCTGAGTGCGGTTTATATGATCCTGCGCGTTCAGGGCAGCGGCGGCTCGTTCCCCCGCCCGCTTTCCGCCGAGGAGGAACGGGATCTCGTCCAGCGCATGCTTGCGGGAGAGGATCAGGCGCGCGCGCTGCTCATTGAGCACAACCTGCGCCTGGTCGCCCATATCGTCAAAAAATATTATGCCGAACCCTCCGACCAGGACGATCTCATCTCCATCGGCACGATCGGGCTGATCAAAGCGGTAAATACCTACCGCCCGGATAAAAACGTCAAGCTTGCGACTTATGCCGCCCGGTGTATTGAAAATGCTATTCTATCTCAACGGAACAAAACGGCATAAGGTGGCAGATCGTGTATCTTTTGGCTTAAGATGGTGCATTCTTTACCACTTAGACGGACATAGAAAAATTATGATATCCAACCTATCAGGTGTTGTTCGGATTGCACCTCTCTTGATTCTGCGGTTTCCGCTGCTGGCTCCCAAGAAACTATATGATGCACAGAAGTTCAATCTGACCTTCACAGCCTCATGCGAGATGACAGAAACTGCGGACAAGCTGAGGTGGTATCGTTACAAGAAGGCACTGCTTCAACGAGACGTAGCTGACTTTGCCGGGATAGATCGAAGCACTTACACCAGTTATGAAGAATACGGAAGAGACTATTACCCGATAGAGCATATGGTGAAAATCGCGGTGCCTCTGGAAGTGACAGTGGACGAGCTACTGGATGAGTACAATACCTTCCTTTATCATGGACAGGGCGAGCAAATACAAGCACTTCGCCTGAAACCAGGCCCGACACAGGAGGAATTTGCAGATTCACTAGGGGTCAGTCTCTGGAAATTTAAGAAATGGGAGCAGGAAAGAGTTCAGATCAGCAAAGCAACCTGGGAGCGATATTTCAAGGACGCTGTAAAGGAAAAGACGGAGTGATTCTGTTAACGGACAACCCGCCCCAGCCGACCGGTATCCCGGAATGGCTGGAGCGGGTTTATGTATTTATGGTTTTAATTGCTTCGCATCCCGTACAATGGCATCCACCAGTTCCAGCTTCTGCTCGGTGGGGCAGGGAAGATTTTCGATCATCTTCTGTGTATGCTCTGCGTGAAATTTTGCCAGCTGCTTGCCGAGCTCGGCTTTGCCTTTGGCTGTCTTCGGTAAAATCAGAAATACTTCCATGCCTGCCCCTCCTTTCCTGATGGTTTATCCTATGCGGGTATGCATGCCTGATATTTCTTGAAAATTTACTTGCCGGAATTTTCAGCGTCCTTGGTAATGCGCTTTGCGTCCGACGGATAGTTGAGCGTGATCACAGCAGGCCTGCCAAGGCCATGCTTTCTGCGGTTGATGAGGCCGCACAGTTCCAGCTCACGGAAAATTCGGGTAACGGACTGTCTGCTGCGGTGCAGCCGCTCCTGGGCCTGCTGAACGGTAAAGTACAATCGGATGGTGCCGTCCGGCTCAATGTAGCCGTTCTGCCGGGAAATGCTGGCCCGATCCAGAAGCATGGCATACAGCACCTTGGCGTCATTGGTGATGTCGTAAAGGTCTTCATCCTGCAAGAGAAATCTCGGCAGCGGGATGTAGCAAGCTGCTGGACTATGGATCGTGAACTTACAAAAATCTTTCATAGAATCTCCATCCCATCCATCCTATCCAAAACCAGTATTGATTGAATTGATAGATGACTTTTTTGAGAGTTGATTTATTTCTTATTAGTTAGAGACTGCTTTTCATCCCCGATGAAGGTTCGGAAAACCGGCATCCAGAAATCCATATCCGGTACGCTCTTGAGCGTCAGCCTATCCACCCTCTGAAAACCCGGTGACGGGAAAGTCGGCTGCGGTTATAGCTCCTGTTTCTGAGCCTCCTTCAGAAGCTTCCATATCTCTGCCTGCCGCGCTTTCAGCTCGGCAATATCTTCGGCGTAGAAATGCCCAGTCTAATTGATGCGGCGGCAAATGTGATTGATGTTGGCAGCGGCCCGGTTGACGGCAGCTGCCAGCTTCTTTTGTTCGGTGTAGTCCACCTTGATGATGTAACCGTCAATCAGCATCTTCCGGGCATAAGCGCCGAAATTCCGGGTGCCGAGCTGCTGCATCTTGTGGGTGATGAGCTGCAGCTCCGTTTCGTTCAGACAGATTTCTTTTCGGATGGGTCGTGTGCGGTCAGGCATTGAAAATCATCTACTTTCCGTCAAAGTTTCAAGTCCAGAACGAATACTTCTCCATCCTTGCGGATGTCCAGATATCCGCTCTCAGCGAGTTCAGAGAAAACCTGCTGCACCTTTTCCTCAGGCGTATTCAGCACTGCGGCAAGCTCAAGCGTGTTTCGATTCCTGTCATTGAATGTGTACAGGATGGCGGCAGCGGCTTTGGCTTCAGTGGACAGCTCCGAGTCCAAAAGAAGCTCGGTGGGAACAGCGGTCATGGGATAGCGGTTGATGTGGAGCATGGTAGGATCTTCTTTTAAATTTTAAAATATTGGTAATTACTTTGTGTAGTGGGTTTGCTGTGGTATGGGAAATTACCTCTCTACTTAACTAAGTGAATTTGCAGTCGGTTTTATCTCGAGTTTGAAAATTCTCTTTTCAGAATCCAACGGACAAATCAATGCACAGTGTCACGGCTCTGTCATCGCTGGCATTACGCAGAAGAACTCTGAATTTTCTCTTTCTACTTTCCAACGAACAAAATACAGCGGACTGTCCCGCTTCTGTCACACGGCCAATAAAAAGAAGCGCCTGCCATGACAGCAAGTGCTTCAAAATTGGAGTGTTTGTTATTCGTTTTCCATGTCATCGGGATATGAAAAGTCGGAGGTATCGGGTGCAATCCGTTTGACTCCATCTGCCTCATCCCGCTGCTCCAACAGCAGAGAAAACGCTTCGTAGAGAGCGGCTTGCCTGCGTTTCACTGCACCCCGATTCAGCTGCATAACGTCAGCGGCTTTGCGGACAGACAGCCCCTCGGAGAACCGCTTTTGAAACAGTCCTGCATAATCCTTCAGGACGGTCTTGATGGACTGCTGAATGAAGCACATATCTTCGCACATGGCTCGGTAGTCTTCTTTACTGTCAACGCCGATAAACTGTTTCCGCTCCCGGATGCGCTTGTAGCGGCGAAGATCCATCCGGTAATTTGTGCAGATGTCCTTTGCGTATTCGTAGTAGCTGTGGCTGCGGCGAATGGAGCGGGTTTGATACTCGTCGTCAATATAGGTAAACGGTTTCCGTTTCGGCTCAGGAAAACCGTCTTCCGATACTTCTCTGACCGTTTTCTTCCAGTATATTACAGAACAAGTCCAATAAACAGGACTGTATTGAAAACGTGGATTACGGGGGTTTGGAAGAATAGCAAGCAAATCCAATGTCCGTACACACTGGAAAAATGAGTGCTTTGGCATCGCTGCCTCTGCGCTCATTTTTGATTTTGGGGATACCCCAAGCCCTGATCCTCTGTTGACTTTCGTCATATTTCCACTACAGAGAATATGACGAAAGTTTTCTCCACAAAGGCAACCAGAACCTTGATTTTATTCGGTTTCTTAAGAGTATAATATATAATGAATTATTATATATTTTTGTAGATATGCGGCGAACGCTAGATGAGGCGAAGGTATTATGATGAAGTATCTTTCCGTAACGCAGACTGCTGAGAAGCGGGGTATCTCCACTCGACGCATCCAGATTTTATGTGGCGAAGGCCGTGTTCCTGGAGCAGTTCGTATCGGCTATTCTTGGGCTATTCCAGATGATGCAGAAAAGCCTGCCGATGCCAGAATCAAGTCAGGAAAGTACATCAAGCCAAAGACAGATGCCGGGATATAAGCTGTGGAATAACCTTGTTTGAATAAAAGTATTCCTTCTGTCGGTACAAAAAGCGGCGCGGGTTTTGAAAAATCCGTTTTGCATACCCAAATTGTGGAACGCTTTTTTCTACGGGGTTGTTTAGATTGCAGATTGCATCCGATCGATACCGCAATCAGTATAATAAACAACTGTGTGAGCCGTTAGATGGGCAGGCTTCTCCCTTGGTTACGACTCTTCCTAATTGTCTATTCTGATGACAATTATTGACGGAGTTCGACAGTGCACTCCGTAACAATTTACATTGGAGGTCATGAAAGTGCCTATTAATATAATTCCCCAAGTGGAAAATGGCGTGAATTGTATTACAACAACAAAATCAAATATGCTCATTTTCAAACTGTCCGCGTAGCAGTACTACCTGATAGTGATCCTCAGGGGATGTATGACCTTGAGGTTGCGTTGCAGATTCACTCCGACATGAAAGCGGAGTATGTATGGCACGCAATCGCTGCGGATTATCAGGAGAAATTTGATTCTGGTATGGATATCGGCGTATTAGCGGCCAAGCAGAATAAGAAGCCAGAAGAGATCAACGCATACATTGAGTGCTATAACTATGCTGCTCAGTATCTTGAGTCCATTGGTCATCCAGATGAATGGATGCTGGTTGATAAGCAGGAGTATGCGTTCAAACAAATTGTAATCGGACGCAAGAATATTTCTAATCCCGGAGACAAAGAGCTGTTTCAGGAAATCTCCAAAGCGTTACTTCAAACTCCGGCAGTGGGAGATCGGCTCTATAAGCAAATCCCCAAAGTAGTTACTGGATTGACGGCAATTGCTCCGAAATTACAGGAAGTCTTCGGCATTACCATCCAAGATAACAATAATGATGATTTGGACTTGCTGACTGGCGGTGACATCAGTAGCACGAATACTACTAATTCACAAATTGCTGCTGGTATTCGTATGGCAGACAATCCTACTCTGGTTGCACAGACTGTAAAGGCAGTGTTGGATACAACGGATGAACTTGAAAAAGAAAAGAAGAAAAAAAGCTTCATTTTTGATCAAGTAATGAAGGCAGCTACTCTACTAACGAATGCTGTATCCAATTTGGACGATTCGATGAGAAAAGATGGAGTGGGAAAACAACTCGAAAATATTGAAGGAGCATGTACGGTCCTAAAGGATTGGATTAAATAATATGGACATTCGGATTGATTATTTGTTATATACCGAACAAGTCAACATTTCAAATGATTCGTCTAATAAACCAGCATGGAAGGCTTTGTATCACTTCATTTGTGACTATTTGCCGATGAGTGTTGTATCTTACTCGGATTGGAGTATTACTTTTCCTTGGAGATACTTCCTGTCAACAAAAGGTTATATCGGGCAGTATTTATCAGCGCATCGCGATCAGTATAGGGTTGTATTTACAGATAAGGCAAAAACCATGTTGAAAACGGCAAATGATACCTCATATAATGCTGCTCTGATGCTTTCCGGACGGACAGAAGCCGATATTAAGCAACAACTTGCAAATGTCGGTTTTAGGCGAACCTTAACAAATAATCAGATTCGGAATCTCAAAAAAATCTCACACTTGCCTGGCGCTGCAACATTTTCCGTTCCTGGTGCAGGTAAAACAACAGAGGCATTGGCGTTTTTCTTTGTTAATGCGACAGAGGCAGATCGTTTGCTGGTTGTTGCACCTAAAAATGCATTTGGAGCATGGGATGAACAGTTGGTTGCTTGTATGGGGAAAACTTACGAAGGCTTCATGCGTCTTCGTGGTGGAGAAGCTTCTATTCAAACCGCGCTTCAATCAAAGCCACGGTTTATGCTTATTACTTATGATCAGCTCCCTCGTGTAAAAAACACGATAGTTGATTTGCTGTCTTCTGGAAATGTTTATATGTTTCTTGATGAAAGTCACCGAATTAAGGGTGGCAAACAAATTATACGAGCAGACGCTATCTTGGAAATGGCACATCTCCCGAAGCGTAAACTTATTATGAGTGGTACTCCGATGCCACAAAGCCCTAGGGACCTTATTTCGCAATTTTTGTTTTTGTATCCAACAAAAGATGTATCTGAAACTACAGTAATTGACTTGATCCAACCGATCTTTGTTAGAACAACTAAGGGGCAACTGGGTATTCCGAAGCTCAATCATAAGGTGGTTCAGGTTCCGATGACGCATCTCCAGCGCGAAATCTATAAAACTTTAAAATCTGAAATTCGTCGGCAGCTCAACCCTGTGCTCTCTGATTCATCACGCTATGAGCTACGTCGGATTGGTAAGTGCGTGATGAAGGTTATGGAGTTCGTATCTAACCCTGCGCTTTTGTCCAATGATATGGACTATGCTTTTGATCGCAGAGTTGGTGCAATTCTACTTGAGTCTGACGGCCCAAAGATTGATTATGTATGCCGTAGGGCCAGAGAACTTGCTGCAGAAGGACAGAAAGTACTTATTTGGTCATCTTTTGTACAGAATGTTGAATTGATTGCTTTGCGGCTGAGTGATCTGGGCGCAGAGTATATTCATGGCGGCGTAGATGCTGGTGATGAGAACGACAGTGATACACGCGAAGGAAAAATCAAGCGTTTCCACGATGATCCTGACTGCAAGGTATTAGTAGCAAATCCTGCGGCTTGTTCGGAAGGTATCAGCCTGCACAAGGTCTGTCAGTATGCTATTTACTTAGATCGATCTTTTAATGCTGCCCATTATATGCAGTCTGAGGATCGTATTCACAGATTAGGACTTGCATCTGACGCAAAGCCACAAGTAGAGTTTGTAGAATGCGAGGACAGCATAGATCAGGTTGTGCGAAGCAGACTTGAACTCAAAGTGAAAACAATGGCTCAAGCGTTGGAAGATTCATCATTGAACGTAGAAATCAGTTCTGTAGACTATGATGAAGAGGCTGAGGATTATGATAGCCTGACCACAGATGATGCAAAAGCTGTAATTGAGTACTTTTTTAGTGGTGGTCAAAATGATTAGGTTATCTGCAAATGTTTTAACATCGGCGATTGCATTGCTCAAACGCCTTGATACTTATCATTTTTTGTCACTTTCAGAACTTTCTTATTCAAAAATTGCATCTATCAGTGCCGAGGACATATTTCTATTTTCTAAAAACTGTGGATGGGTTTCTGAAACCGAAAGTACACTGTCCATTACTCAGCGTGGAAACGGACTCTTGAGATTACAGAATCAGGGGTTGCTCAGTGATTTAAAAAGACAGATGCTGATGGACTATGTCTTAAAAGTAGCTCCTATATGGTCAAATCGTATTTCTTATGGCAGAATTGAAGCTACGATCTTTATGACCAAAGATGAAAAGGCGTGTTTTTTAGAGGCGGGCTTGCTTTCTGAACGGTTAGATTCTAGTATTATAAATTGGTGGGATACCATCGCAAGTCAAATCCGAATGCTGACACAATATGCTAAGACTGATATTGGGCGTATCGGAGAAAGGAACTCTATCAAGTACGAAAGAAAACGTACAAATTCCGAGCCTAAATGGATGTCTGTTGACAGTAATTTGGCAGGATATGATATTAAATCAAGACTGAGCAAAGATGATCCGGATATATTGCTTATCGAAGTGAAAGCTTCGACATTTGCATTAAGTGAAGCCAGTTTCCATGTTACTTCACATGAGTGGAGCGTTGCATTGACGAGCAAGGCATATGTGTTTCATTTGTGGTGCATGTTTGGTGGCAAAAGATTCCTTGCAATTATTACTCCAGATGAAGTACGACCGTATATCCCAACAAACAATTTGTCGGGAGAATGGGAAAGCACTAAAATACCGTTTTTAGGTTTTGAGAACAAATTTGTAGAAATGGCGTAGAGGGGTATGGGATATGAGCGATATTGACATGTATATTAGCAATCTTATTTATGAATTTAAGAGACTATCTTATGAGGATGTGGAAAAGTGTTCCGACACGGAGAAATTGCTCTACCTCTATGCCTACTACCACTATTTTAATGCGGATAGCAGTAAAATTTCAGATATTATTCAGGGAAATGTGTGTTTGCAAGGAGCGGTGGATCATATATCTGGTATCTATATCGATCAGGATTCGGATAACGGGGATGTGGATGCAGTTATTGCGATTTACTCAGAAAACAATAGTTTTAATTTTCCTGCTATCCTGAAAATATTTAAAGATGCCGAAGCTGCCATTTGTGCAGTACAAGAACACAAATCCAATGGCCGCAAAGAGCTTGGAACAATTTTCGGTGATGAAGACTACAAAATATCTTCTACAAAACCTGTGAAAAACCGCTTAATAACCAATCATAATCCAAAGACGATTGTAAATAAACGGGCGATCACCAAAGCCTTGCAGGCTATGAAACCTGAACATGATTATGTCACATATCATATTTCGTTCGGTCTAGATATTGAGTACGAAATTATGGAGATTGAGAATCCGAAGGAATATGTGGACGAAGCTGTGATTAAGCTCGATGCACCCAATAATTTTATGCGATTTGGAGCGGAAGAATCTCTGATCGTAAATATATCTGCACTATCTCCAAAAAATCTGTATGTACAGTATGGATACAGAGGATTGTTTGCGCAAAACCTCAGGTATTATGTGAAAAACGCTAAGATTGACGGGAATATCGTCGAATCAATTCAAGAGCATTCAGAGAATTTCTGGTACTACAATAACGGTATAATTCTCATTTGCGATAATTATATCATTGACGGTAATAGTATTCTTGTTCAAAATTTCTCCATTGTCAATGGAGGTCAAACTACAAAACTTGTTGGTGAGACAGATTTTACACAGGACTTTTGCATACAATGTAAGATTATAAAGAACAAATATCAATCAGATGATGACCGACTGGAATTCATTGCAAATGTTGCAGAGGCAAGCAATACACAGAAGCCAATAAAGGGCAAGGATTTAATTGCCAACCGTATTGAGCAACGTTTACTGAAAAAGCAACTTGCGGATGCGGGTATCTATTGCCAAATTAAACGCGGTGAAAAAGTCAATAAGAAACTCTATCCTGCGGCATGGCAGAATACAACAAACGAAGAACTCGGTCAGTTTTTGCTTTCTTTTGTATATCAGAAGCCCGGTACAGCTAGAGGCAGCAAAGCCTCCATATGCGGCAACAAGGAGCGCTACACATTGTTGTTTGAGAAGAAATACAACAATGGTTTCCTTAGCGATCTATTGAAGATCAAGGCATACTACAAGCTTTGGGCAAATTACATAAAGAAAACTGATGACGGATCCGATGTCTACAAAGTGGGGCTTGTGAATAACGGTATGTTCTTTATGACTGCGATCATCGGTGCTGTTTGTAAAGTTTACTATCGTCCAGCAATTATAAAACAGATCGCGGCCTCTGTTCTGTCTGAGCAGAAGCTTGAAATTATTGCTCAGCACGATATTGACCATCAGATTTTTCGCAGCGATATTGAGAAAAAAGAACAGTATTTTGCACTATTTGAGTATTGCTATGCCAAATTCTATCGTCCCGGATACGAATTTCTGAAAACATTTAAGGAGAAGTATAATAACTACTCCAACTTCACAAAAATCAATAACAATTATATAACATATGTGTTTAAACAGATTGAATTCGAATATCGCGAGGGGATACCGGCTAACGATATGGGACTACTTAACGCCATTCTTTATGCTGCATCCGCTGAGGATAAACAGCGCGACGAGGCATTACTAGAAAAATATGTGAATGTGATTTATGTTGATACAGCAGCAGACAGCGGTATTCCCGAAAATATTTCTGCACAGATAAAAGAGGCTTTAGTTGCGTATAGGACGAAAGCATATAAGCTAAACCGTATAAAAGCCTATGAAGTATTTCGAAATGTTTCTTGTGAACGAATCGCAAAATTTGCACCATGTTCTCTTGAAGATTTGAAGGCCTTACGTTGCTTGGACGAAGCGCAGCTAACGCTTTATGGTCAAGATATTATTGACATCGTGAAGAAAGTAGTGAATTCATAATCGCAATTTATACCCTTTTACGCCCTTGACTAAATAGGGTATAAAAGGGTATAATCATATTACCAGAGCAAGGAGGTGTATGCACATAAAGCCAGATGAAATCCTTTTGAAAATCGCAGAGTTGGAAGATCAGATAGCCAATCTTCCCATTGGCTCGCTTTCCACGAAAACCGTCAACGGCAATCTTTATTACTACCATCGCTGGTATGAGAACCGTAAACGAAAAGAGCAGTACATTCTTGCTGATGAGGTTCCTGCCCTTCAGGAACAAATTGAACAAAGAAAAGCGCTGGAAGCAGAGCTGAAAATGCTGCGCAAAAAAGCTCCCCGAAAAAAGAAGATTGTTCAGCCGGAAGCACATAACTTTGTTACCAATGTCCGCATTGGCGAAAGTCTGCGCACCTTCTCCGCATCCGTTCGAAACTACCAAAAGCGCGAATGCTATCAGGCTCTGCATGATTTTGTGTATGGGAACATCCCCGACAGGGTATTTATCCTCTATGGCCTACGCCGCACCGGTAAAACGACGATGATCCGTCAGATCCTTGCGGATATGAGCGATGCAGACCTTGCAAAAGCTGCGTTTATTCAGATTACGGCCCAGAATACCCTTGCCGACGTGAACAAGGATCTGAAGTACCTTGAGCAGCATGGTTATCGCTATGTCTTCCTGGATGAAGTGACGCTGATGGAAGACTTTATCGAGGGTGCGGCCCTCTTTTCTGATGTATTTGCAGCCTGCGGCATGAAGATCGTGCTGTCCGGTACAGATTCCCTTGGCTTCCTGTTCACAGAGGATGAGCAGCTCTACGACCGCTGCATCACACTCCACACGACATTTATCCCCTACCGGGAATTTGAGCGTGTCATGGACATCTATGGCATTGACGAGTACATCCGCTACGGCGGTACCATGAGCCTTGGCGGAGTCAATTACAATGAGAAATCTACCTTTGCCAGCAAGAAAAGTGCTGACGAGTATGTGGACACTGCCATTGCACGGAATATCCAGCACTCCCTTCGGTGCTATCAGTACGAGGGGCATTTCCGGAACTTACAGGAACTGTACAACAAAAATGAGCTGACCAGCGCCATCAACCGAGTGGTCGAGGATATGAACCACCGCTTTACGTTGGAAGTGCTGACCAGAAATTTTCGTTCCAACGATCTTGGTGTTTCTGCAAGCAACCTCCGTCGGGACAGAGAAAATCCTACGGATATTCTCGACCGGGTAGATGTGGCGGCGGTCACTGACCGTTTGCGGACATTGCTGGAAATCCGCAACCAGACGGAACAGACTGTACAGCTGGAAGATGTCCACAGTGCGGAGATTCAGGAATATTTGCACCTGCTGGATCTGACCCAAGAAATTAATGTGGTCACTCTGGCAGACCTCAACCGGAAAGCGGCCAGAACTGTCATAGCACAGCCCGGTCTGCGCTATGCTCAGGCAGACGCTCTGGTGAAGAGCCTGCTGCTGGATGAGAAATTCAGTGACCTTTCTCTTGCGGAGCGCAATTTCGTTACCGACCGCATTCTGAATGAAATCAAAGGCCGGATGATGGAGGATATTGTTCTTCTGGAAACCAAGCTGGCAAACCCGAAGAAGCAGGTTTTTGTCCTGCAATTTGCCATCGGTGAGTTCGACATGGTGGTATTTGATTCGGACACCGCCTCCTGTGAGATTTTTGAGATCAAGCACAGCGACCAGATTGTGACGCAGCAGTATCGTCATCTGATTGACGAAAAGAAGTGCGCCGACACGGAACATCGCTATGGAACTATCACTGGGAAATATGTTCTGTACCGGGGCGAGAGCCGACAGGTCGGTGAAGTCCAATACCTGAATGTGGAAGAATATCTGAAAAGTCTGTAAACAGAATAATCCCCTTGCGGCCATCGGCTGCAAGGGGATTGCTTCGTTATTCGTCTTCTAAGCCGAGATACATATCAACAAAACGGTCATACTGCCACTCCGGGCCTTCCATCAGAAGGGTGAGCAAGGCTTCCTGAAGCTCAGACTTCTTCATGTGGTACACATAGGAAACCAGTTTCTCTTGGACTTCCTCCTGTTCTTGCTCCTCTTCCTCCCAACAAGCCTCAAGGTCAGCCATGTACTTTGCTGCTTCTTCGGGGAAAGCTGTGAAATACAGGGCAACCATGTGCTTGCAGATCACCCGCCGCCCTGCGGCATGGGGGCAGATACACTGACTCTTTCGGGGATGGTCAAGGTCGATTGTCACATCATAGCGTGCGCCATTGCTGCCGGAAACAACGCCGGTGAAGGCGGTGTCACCGGACTGCTCAATGCTGAGAACCTTTTTATCTTTGAAATAATCGTAGCCGCGATAGGCGGACTGTGCGCTGGCAAGGGATAGAATGCTCATAATACTTTCTCCATCAAATCTTCCACAGAACAGTATAGTATCCGCGTCAGCATGACCAGGTACTCTGCCCGTGCCTTGTTGATATTCTTCTGCCGCTGCTCGTATTGCTGGATGGTGCGCAGGAGGACACCTGACTGCTCTGATAATTCCCTCTGGGTAAGACTGGCGCTCTGTCGGAGCAGTTTGAGGTTGGTTTCAGGTTTGGCAGTCTTGTACAACTCGTTCATTTTGTCACTGAACTGCCGGATATCCATCTCGTGGTAGGGGGAATACAGAGCCTGAATATCGTGAATGGGTATATATCGGGTAATCTCTGCAAAGGGCAGGGATGTTTCCCACTGGTAATAGGCCAATGCCCAGCCTGTCCAGTATTCCGCACTGCGGTCGATGGTGTACTTCGGTTTGATGCGCTGAACAGTGATACCGGATTGTTCCAACACCTCATAGGCCAGCTCGACCCCGGACAATCCGACCAGCAGTGTAAAATCCCCCTGCTTAAACCGAGCGGCCACACCAGATCTGATAAACAGTCCGAAGAAATCGGTAATGTCGTAGTTAAGCTCAAAAACTGCAAAATCCAGCATCCTCCCAAGGGCGGTACGGGCTTTCTCCAGATAAATTTTGTCGTAAGCATGGATCAACGTGTATCACCTCTATCCTTGATTTTATTGTACTTCTAAAGGAGTATGAAAGCAACAAAAAAGAAAAGCAACAAGGGTTGAAAACAACGCTTTTTCTTGCCTATAATCCCTCGAAGCAAAATGATGGGAAAAGATATGACCCATCCCCTAAATGCCGCTTACAGGGCGAGGAAACCTCGAAATCGAACCCTTAATGCCACATTAACCCGAACTGTCAAAGAAGAAATTTTCCAGAATACTATCAAAATAAATTCCTCTGTGGTACAATAAAAAAGCAACATCACATGAAGCGTGAGGTGCCGCCATGAAAACGAAGGAACTGAAACAATACGTCATCTACTCCCGAAAATCCAAGTTCACCGGCAAGGGCGAGAGCATTGGAAACCAAGTAGAGATGTGCCGCCAGTATATTGCCGCCCATTTCAGTGTGGAGGAAGCGGAAGCTGCTCTGGTCTACGAAGATGAGGGCTTTTCCGGGGGCAATCTGGAACGGCCCCAGTTCAAGAAGATGATGCAGGACTCCCATAAGAAAAAATTTGCCGCCATCGTGGTCTATCGCCTGGACCGCATCAGCCGCAACATCGGTGACTTTGCCAAGCTGATTGAAGACCTTGGCGACCGGAAAATCGACTTTGTCTCCATCCGGGAGCAGTTCGACACTTCTTCGCCCATGGGCCGTGCCATGATGTACATTGCCTCGGTGTTCTCCCAGCTGGAACGGGAAACTATTGCCGAGCGCATCCGGGACAATATGCACGAGCTGTCCAAGACGGGCCGCTGGCTGGGCGGCACCACGCCAACAGGCTATGCCTCGGAGGGTGCCGCAAATGTGACCGTGGACGGCAAGGTGAAAAAAGCCTTCCACCTGAAAGCGATCCCCGAGGAAATCCAGTTGGTGAAGCTGATTTATGAGAAGTTTCTGGAAACCGGCTCGCTGACCAAGGTGGATCAGTTCCTGCTGGAAAAGCAGTACACCACCAAGCGGGGCAAACAGTTCACCCGCTTTGCCATCAAGGGCATCCTGACCAACCCGGTCTACATGATTGCCGATCAGGCGGCCTATGACTATCTGGTGGAAAATCAGGTTGATCTGTTCTCAGAGCTGTCCGACTTTGACGGAACCCACGGCATCATGGCCTACAATCGTACACTACAACGCCCTGGCAAGGCCCAGCAGATGAAGCCCATGGAGGAGTGGATTGTGTCCGTGGGCAAGCATCCCGGTGTGATTCCCGGTGAGGACTGGGTGCGTGTCCAGTCTATGCTGGAAGTGAACCGCTCCAAGAGCTACCGCCATCCCCGGAGCAATGTGGCGCTGCTGTCCGGCCTGCTGGTCTGCGGCAAGTGCGGCAACTATATGCGCCCCAAGCTGACGAGTCGCACCACGGCGGACGGAGAGCTGATTTACACCTACATGTGCAGCACCAAGGAGCGCAGCCAGCGCAAGTGCTGCGACGTCAAAAACGCCAACGGCAACACGCTGGACGCCAAGATTATTTCCGAGATCAAGAAACTGGGAGAAGACAAGGAGTTCTTTGCCCAGTTCCTGAGCCAGACCAAGAAGGCCATCAGCGGTAACCGGGATGGCTATGATTCCGAGCTGGCCTCTGTGAAGGCTCAGCTGGCGGAAAAGGAAAACAGCATCAAAAACCTGGTGGCCTCTCTGGCCCAGGGCAGCGACACTGTGGCAGGCCCCCACATCATGGAGCAGATCGAAGAGCTGCACAGCACGGTGGAAGCCTTGAAGCAGCGCCTTGCCGAGCTGGAAGAGCTGACCACCAAGCACCGCCTCGCCAATCAGGAGTTCGAGTTTTTTCAGCAGATGATCGGTTCTTTCAGCGCAAACATCGACGATTGTACCGTGGAAGAAAAACGTCGGCTTCTCCGCACTATTGTCAGAAAAGTGGTCTGGGACGGTGAAAATGCCTTGGTTTACCTGTTTGCAGCGGATGGAGACCTGGATTTTGCAGAAATTGACGATTCCATTGAGAATGAAGTTCCGTTGGGTAAGGATAGCGAATGAAATCCTGATGCACTTCCGCGCCAGCCGCAAAACCGCGACCGAAGTCTCGCTTTCCGAAACGCTGGACAGCGACGGGGATGGCAATTCGCTTGCCCTCATGGATGTGATCAGCTGTGAGGACGAGAACCTCAATGAAATTGAGCTGAGCGACCGGTACCAGCAAATGTATCGCCACATTGACTCCTGCCTGGATGACCGGGAAAAGCAGATCATCCGCCTGCGCTACGGCCTTGGCGGCGGCGAACCGCTGACCCAGCGTGAAATTGCTGCCCGGTATGGGATCTCGCGCAGCTATGTATCGCGCATTGAAAAAAAGGCGCTGCACAAGCTGGAAGACGCATTCGGTGGAAAACAGCCCTGGTAACTGCGGTTTTTCCAACGATTCCGGGTTTCTTTGTGTTTTTTCATGTGCTATAATGAAACTGTACCTTTTGTCAAACGGCAAAGGCTTTCCTGAGAAAAGAAAACTTAGAACGGTGGAATTATACCATGTATGAAAAAATCACTCTGCCCAATGGCGTGCGGGTGGTGACCGAGCACGTCGATTATGTCCGCTCGGCTTCCATTGGCATCTGGGTCGGCAACGGCAGCCGCCATGAACCCGAAGAACTGGGCGGCATTTCCCATTTTATTGAGCACATGATCTTTAAAGGCACCGATAAGCGTTCGGCACAGCATATTGCCATTGCCATGGACGCGCTTGGCGGCCAGTTTAACGCCTTTACCACCAAGGAATATACCTGCTATTATATGAAGGTGTTGGATACGCACATCAAAGCCGGAATTTCCATCCTGGCGGATATGTTTTTGCATTCCCGGTTTGCACAGAGCGATATTGAACTCGAACGCGGCGTGGTGCTCGAGGAAATCGATATGTATGAGGATACCCCTGAGGATGTGGCGACGGAAAAGCTGTTTGAAGGCTGCTTCTCCGGCAGTGCGCTTGGCCGCCCGATCCTCGGCTGTGAGCAAACGCTTGCCGGCATGACGACCGATACGCTCCATGCCTATATGCATGGCTATTACCGCCCATCCGACACGGTCATTGCCATTTCCGGCCGGTTCGACCAATCGGATTTGGATTACATTTTCTCCCTTTTTGAACCCATGCGCGGCCAAGGCTGCAACCAGATCACGCCTGCGGTATATCATCCGGAAATCATCCTGCGTCCAAAGGAAATCGAACAGAACCACCTTTGCATCGGCTTTCCAGGCCTGCCGGTGGCCGCAGACGAACGCTATGCGCTCCAAATCCTGTGCTCCATCCTTGGCGGCGGGATGTCCTCCCGCCTGTTCCAGACAGTACGCGAGCAAAACGGCCTGTGTTATTCCATTTATTCTTTCTGTTCTAACCATCATGATGCGGGCATGGTGTCTGTATATACGGCGCTCGGCAAGGATACCGAGGAAAAAGCGATTTCTCTGATTTGCAAAGTCATACGCGAGTTCTGCCGGCAAGGTCCGGTGGGGGATGAACTGAACCGCTGCCGGGAACAGCTCAAAGCCAATATCCTGATGGGGCTGGAAAACACCAGCGCGCGCATGCATCAGCTTGGCCGCGGCGAGCTGTATCTCGGCCGCGCCGTGCAGTCGGATGAACTCATTGAACGTTATGACTCCGTGACTGCTGATGAGGTCACTGCGCTCGCGCGCCGTGTGTTTGATTTTGAACAGGCTTCCATCTGTGCGGTCGGCCAGACCGGCCGCGAGGATTACTACGCAAACCTGCTCCAGTAAGTCTCCAAAAAAAATAAAGTTTTTGCAGAAAAGTGTTGACACCGGCTTCGCCCCATGATATTATATATAGGCAGTCGACGCTGAGGCGTCAACAAAACAACTGCAAAACGCGCCAGTAGCTCAGTTGGATAGAGTGTTTGGCTACGAACCAAAAGGTCGGGGGTTCGAGTCCCTTCTGGCGTACCAAGGAAAAGCCGCTATTTCGAACGAAATGGCGGCTTTTCCTTACTTTTTTGAGCTTTTATTTTTCCCAAAATTTGCTTGGTGTTTATCGCTGAATTCCGAACTTTTTTGCGCTTTTCACCTTCTTCTACCCGATGGGCTGATGCGATGCATCAAGCCATTCCGCTGTGTGAACAGGGGATTATAGTGCTGCCACTGGTCGCCCGCCTTGATCCGTTCCTGTCCCTGCCACGCCCGATACTCTTTGAGCATCGGGATATAGTTTGCAGGCATTTTGATAACCCGCTGTAACCCCAATGTTTTCGTCGTATCTTCATAGATTCCACGTTCGGGCAGATATAGAGAGTTCCGCCGCACACGGAGTACGCAGTTCTCAAAATCAATATCCTTCCACTCCAGTCCACACAGCTCTCCGCGCCAAAGACCGGTATTGATCAGCAACAGAATCTATATTTAAGTGGCATTGTGGCTACAAACCGTAAGACCATAACCGACTATGCTTGCTGATTTGGGAGTAATGTAATTAATTGTTGATGTGCAAAACAGATAGAATAGAAGTCAACCGCTGCCGAAAGGCAGCGGTTTTGATACACAAATTCCACCACCAACTGCAAGGAGGCACAATATCTTGAAAAACACAAAGCAAACACACGGTGGTATCCCAACATCATGAACAAGCTGTTTCACTGTTACCGCATTGCGCTGATCATTTTATTGGTCGGCGCATTTTTTATGCCGTCAGCAGCTGCCGCTGAAAACATGTCGACAGCTGCAAACCGTATCATTGTGGACGTATATGGAAAAATCGCAGAAGGGAGGCGAGCCTATTCTTGAACTGATTTGTAAAGGTCTGATCAAATGGCTGTCCACATTGTTTTTGGAAGCTGCTGCATATTTCATCAATTAACTTTTAGGTATTTTCGGCGGATTTGGAGTATTTCAGACAGCGCATTCCGGTGTTTGATGAAATCGCGCAGATTTTGCCGGCAGTCGGCTGGGCAATCCTGATTGAAAATCTGGCGTTTCAGGCGCTGTGTGTTCCCGTCACGCTGCTTAGCATCCTGCTGGCACGGGCGCTTCCCTGCTTGATGACACTGAAAATCATCGTGTCGATGTGCCTGATCCTACCTATCAACTTTCGGTATCTGTCCGGTGAAGAACAGGCCCGTATTGTGGGCTATTTTGCGGGATATCTCAAGATCGCGCCAGACACGCTGCAAATTCTGTGCGTGACCCGCGAACCGGATGTGACCGCATATATCCGGCGCATGCAGGAGATGCGGGACAAAGAACCGAGTAAAGCCTGCCGCGACATGATCGACGATAATATCCGCACCGTGCATCAATATACATCCGGCGGCGCTTTGACCACTCGTTTTTTCTGGCGTTTCGGTTTGAACCCGCCACGATGGCACTGCATGGAGAGGGTTTCGCGGCGGTTGCCGACGCGCTGTACGATGCGGAAGAGACCGCACGGCAGTATCTGTCCCGGTGTGGGCTGAGCGTTGTGCAGCCAGATTATGCAAATAATTTTGTAGTGGAGACGGTGTACAGCCTGTTCTGTAAGCAGACCAGCCGTACCGAAAAGCTGCTGTTATATTTTCGCGCCATGCTTGCAGCGGTGCACGACGGGGAAAGGAGCGGGGAATGAAACCCAAACGCAGAAAACAAGGATATGGCCAGCGACCATGCCGGCGACCCGTCGGTCATGGATCTTATCTGTCCAGCCTCAGCGGACATCAGCCACAGAAGTTATTCGGTGGAAGGTACATTAAACTTTTGCCGTCCAGCACGGACTGTATCAACTCTGCCGCCTGAAATACAGTATGATGGTCCGTGGTATACCCGGTTGCATTATCGGCGTGATAAGCATTATTTGACCCATCATTTTTTCCGAACGGGCTATGCTGACGCCGAGATCGGACAGCGGTTTTCTGTTGGAATCTGGAGGGACATATGTTGTTATGCCTACGCGCCGGAGATGATCCCCGCCGCGACCGCCGAGGAACTGGCCGCGCAGTTTACGCATGATCTGGCGGCGTTTGATCTGAGTATTTGCGATTTGGAAGAGTGGGACGCCTGCATTACAGTTGATACGGCACAGGTGCCGATGGAGTATGTTCTGAACATCCTGCGTGAGGTTGCGCACAAATCAAATATTAAATTGATCTTTTGCAACCCAAGGACATTTACATCCGACAGAGAAAAGGAGGATTTATGAGATATTATTCAATCGGAACGGTTGTACTTTTAAAAAATTCAGATCGTGCACTTATCATCTATGGACGAATGCAGAGACAGCAAACCTCTGGTAAGGTGTTTGACTATGTGGCATGCTTGTACCCGGAAGGAAATCTGAGAGAGGACTACAACGTGTTTTTTGAACACGAAGAGATTGAGACCGTTGTGCATATGGGATTCCAATGTGAGCTGGAAAATCAAATGCAGGAAATTTTGCAGAGGGCTAATGTATTGTCTTGAATGTAGCTATTTCGGCTAGGATACCCACAAATGAACAAATATCAAACCCTGCTGCTCGAACACATTGAACCCTTCCCCATTCAGTGGACACAAAAACCAATGAAAATACAGAATGATATGGAGAAAGCGATGCTCGTCTGCTGCGAAGCCCACGGCGTCACCTGCGCGCATCTTTTTAAGGAGAGCGGCTTTCTCACGGAATACGCCTTTACAAACGAGCTGAAGAAGTAAACTCAAACACAATCAAGGCTTGCCGTTCCCTGCAAGCCTTGATTGTGTTTGTATGCTGATTTAGTCGCCCCTGGCATCCGATTCCGCCTTTGTGCGGTGAACAGTTCCGTGAGGATGGTGTGGGGGTGCATAGATCGCGTAGAGCTTCAAGGGCGTTTTTCCGGTGTTGACCACGTTGTGCCAGGTGCCGGCAGGGACGAAGATGGCGTCACCCCGGCAGACCGGGCGCCGGAAATGAAGCTGGCCTTTACAGGGGCCCATCAGGACGGTCCCTTGGCCCTCCTCCAGACGGAGGAACTGGTCGGTGTCGGGATGTACCTCCAATCCGATTTCGCCACAGGGGGGGATACACATCAGTGTAAGCTGCAAATGGCAGCCGGTCCATAATGTCCTGCGATAAAATGGGTTTTGCTCCGTAGCGCAGGCAATGTTGACAACAAAAGGCTCAGGTCCAAAATCGGTTGTGTTTTGATGATGCTCTGGGTGTCGCATGATAACCTCTCCTTTCTGAAAGGGCGTATATTTTTAACATATGCCGTAGTCTTCTCGCCTGTGCGCAGTATTCGAAGGCCATTCTTGTTCTGGGTATTGGCCATAAATGAGTCTTTGGAGCCTAACTTAGGCATCCGGAGGGTTGACCCATTCAGCAAATCCACTTTCATGCAATTTAGCTTGAAGTTTCCCTTACAGCCTGACAATAATCGTGTCAACTATAAGGGTAACCGGGGCACTTGCAATTCTACTCATTACATCAGAGCGGACGCGCTGGAGGGGGAAACGCAAGCACAGCGCCGCCAGTTTCCTTCAAACGGTGAAGAAGAACACTCACATTCAAGAACCGACCCCGACGACCCTCAATGAGATGGTAGAAAAAAATCGTTGTTTATCAAGCGGCGGGAACGGGCAAGGACAGGACACAGCGGCTTGAAATCCACTATAATTTTGTCAGCATATTTGATACGCCGGAAGCGGCCTGTTTGCCCCAAAGCGTGATGATAGATACCCGGCAGGACGTAGGGCGTAGCCGTTGAGTACAACACAAGAAAGGCCGGGTGATAGCTGTGAAAGAGGGAAAACCCATCAGAGCAGCGGTTTACTTCTGTGTAGGCAACAAGAGCCAGCTTGCGTCTGACGGCCAAACGGCCTGTACAAATGCCCGTGCTAAGCAAAGGCACAAAAAAATAGGAGTAACCTTTCGATTACTCCTATCTCTCAAGTGTTCCGTGTCCTTATGAACATTCAATATGGTCGGAGTGAAATTATAGGATTTACCCCGCATGCGCCGAAAACAAAATCGAAGCCCAGCGAAGCGGGTTCGATTTTAAAAGGAGGAGCGGCGAAGTGAATGAGAGATGACGTTTTTATAAAAAAAACGTCGTCGCGAACGATACGAAGTTCGCGACAACGTGGTGCCGGTGACCGGACTCGAACCGGTACGGTGTCGCCACCGGTGGATTTTGAGTCCACTACGTCTACCAATTCCATCACACCGGCATACATCGTATTATAACCGAAAGCGGCGCGTTTGGCAAGAGAAAATCGCTAAAATTTCACGACAAACCGTAGAGGTACAATACATCATTTTCGCCGGTTTTGTGTCAGCTGAATGGGGAAGGGTTCATTTCTTCATTAAGCTGTACAATATTTTTCTTTCCAACCATTCCCGTGCGGGCGGCTATCCGGGCTCCACAAGGCCATATTTGACTTTGATCCGGTCGAGCTTTTCCAGCATTGGTTCTGCGCCAAACCACAAAAACAGTGCGCTCGCCGCGGCATGGATGCAGTCCATTGGGAAGCCGCAGAGATAATAGGTTAAGATAACCCCGGTATTCAGCTCATCCGGCCACATCAGCGCCGAGGCGGGGTTCATAATGCCGCCATAAATCACGATGGCTGCAAACACACCGAACGCGCACAGCGACTCCCTGCTGCGGCGCAGCCAGTCTTTCCGGAACAATACCCCCGCAAGGAAACCGATGATGCCCATACAGAACATCTGCCACGGTGTCCACGGCCCCTGTGCATACAGGACATTGGAGACCAGCATGGTCATCGCGCCGACAAGGAAGCCGGTTTCCCCGCCGAACGCCACCCCCGCGATGATGGTCAGCGCCATGACGGGTTTAAACTGCGGCAGCATAAAAAACGCCGCGCGGCCGGCTACACCGATGGCGCAAAGCACGGCAATGATGACAAGTTCTCTCGCCTGCGGGTTCTGCGGCAGGACGCCCACCGGGCCATGCGTGCTTACCGCGCCCCGCAGCGCTTCGCCCACTTTGTCCGGTGTGCCGGTGTACAGCAGCCGCCCTTTGTCCATGACAGCCACGCGCGAGGCCAGCGGGAAGGCTTCCGCCAGCCGGTGCTCGGTGAGCACCACCGTCGTGCCGAGTTCGCGGTTGATCTTGCCGATGGCCGCGAGAAAATCGGACGCCGCAATGGGGTCGAGCTGGCTGGTCGGCTCGTCCAGGATCAGCAGCCGCGGCTGCATAGCCATAATGGACGCGAGGTTTAACAGCTGCTTTTGCCCGCCGGACAGTTCGGCGACATTGTTATAAAACCAGGTCTGGATGCCGAAGAAGGAGGCCATTTCCGCAACCCGCCGGCGGATGGTGGGCGTATCATACCCAAGGCTTTCCAGGCCAAAGGCCAGCTCGTGCCACACCTTGTCGATGACGAGCTGGTTTTCCGGGCTTTGCTGGACAAACCCGATCGCTTGGCTTTGTCTGCGCGGATCCATCCCGTCCAGCGGCGCGCCTTCAAACCGGACTTTGCCGGTGCACTGTCCGTGCGGTGCGAGCACGGTTTTCATCTGCCGCAGGAGCGTCGATTTGCCGCACCCGGATGGCCCGCACAGCACCAGAAACTCCCCGGGCTGCACGGCCAGGGTCACGCCCTCCAGCGCGTGCCGGCGCTGCTCCGGATAGGAAAAGGTTAAATTTTGAATTTTGAGACAGGTGGTTCTCGGGGGCACAGGGAAAGCCCGCCTTTCTTGAGGGTTTCAATCTGCCGCCGGGCTGCCTGCACACGGGCTTTGTGACTCCCGGCAGACAGTTCATGCGTCAGGTATTCCGGCCGGATGCGTTCAATCAGGCGCGCTGCCGCCGGATCGGTCCATGGCTGGTGCCGGTCAATTTTGAGCACATGCAGATAGCTGTAGGAAAACTGCGCGTTCGCGTCCCCGATGGGGAAATCCTCCGGCAGCGCGCCGGTATGGCGGCGCACATAGACGCCGGACAGCGACTGATGCAGATGCACCCCCCGGATGTATGGGAGCCATGCCTGGTGCGCATCCAGCATATTCTGGATGTATGTGATCCCATTTCTCTGGCTCACCAGCGCCGGATTGGTGTTCATCAGATGCCCGGTATCCAGCAGGACGCCCTTCTTTGGATACCGGATCCCGTCCAGCAGGCGGGCAGTTTCGTCCGGGTTTGTAAAGGTAAAGCCCGCGCGTTCTCGAGCGAACCGTATTTCCTTATGAGCGCCGCGTTATCCCCCGATAGAAATCCAGCCAGTCCGGGAAAAAGGTCAGGTGGTATCCCACCAACAGGTCGGCCGGGAAATCGGCCGGAATCTCCGCGCCGTCCCATATGCCTTCCACGCCATCCACGCCAAGGGCGGCGCATTCCGCGCGCAGGCCGTCCCAGCCGCCGCAGGCATTCCGCACTGCCGGGCACAGCGGGCAATTCAGGCTTTGGTTCCCGGTGCAGCCGCGCCCACGCGCGGTCGGCCTGTACGTTTAAAAGGACCGGCGTCAGGCCCAGCGCCAGATAGACGGCCTGAAAGCTGGCCGGAAACGCGCCGGCGGCCACGCCCTTGATGGTCGCGAAATACCGCCAGTACAGCCCGCCGCAGGCGATATATACGCCGCAGAACGCCAGCCAGACAAGCGCCGGGATGACCCGCCCGAACAGGTACACAAATTTATCCGACGTCATCACAGCGTTATAGCAGGAAAACCACAAAATGACGCTCGCCATCATTACAGCCGCCGAGAGGCCATATACAATGAATTCCAGGGTCAGCGGGTTGCCCGAGGGCAGATAGGCCAGGATGGTTGCCCCCTCATGGTTGAACGCCGGATTGGCTGGCGTCGCCCATGCGGTACAGGCTGTTCCTGTCCTGCCGCGCGCGCTGGACGGCAACGAGCGCATAGAAGCCCTGCTCGGTCGCCATCTGGTTGGAGCCGGAACCGTCCTTGGTGTGCAGGAAACCCGCGCCCTTCTGATAATAGGTCATCAGGTTGTCCAGCATGGTGTTTCCGTTTTTGACAAAGCGGCTGTCCTCCAGCGGGATATCCAGCTCACACAGCGCGACAATGACACGCGAATACTCGGTGTACTTTTTGTCGCAGGAGCGGTTTATGATACCGGAACGGAAGAACCCGCTGTTCACCGAGAATGGCATCCGCGCCGCCATCGCCGGGAATCTGGGCCGGTAACCGCCCGGTCATCATCTACCGTCCCGGGTATGAGCCATACCGCAGGTATCCCAAGGATACCGATTCCATGGCGCTTTACGTCCACTATCTCTATCTGCCAGGCAAGGCCGGGCAGCGGCAGTACCCGCGAAAGATGACACCGCATCTGCGGAAGCAATTAGGATGTTCCAAGTTTTTCACGGTTATCAATGAAGCAAATCGGACTTTTTTTTAGTCATATAAACGAATATACTATGAGTATGATAGGTGCCTATAAAAATACTTCATAAAATGGAGGTAACAAATGGTTATTATTCATACTATTCTGAACTTTTTTGTTCAGTTTATTTCTAATCCAACCATTCTGATTGCTTTGATCGCGTTGATTGGTTTGTTGATTAGAAAGGTATCTGCTGCGGATTGCTTAAAGGGAACTATCAAAACGATTGTTGGATTTACGCTAATCAGTAGTGGCGCAGGTATTGTACAGACATCCATTGGTCCGCTGAATTCCATGATGCAGGGTTCGCTGAATATGACGGGTACTCTGCCGGTAAACGAATCCTGTTTTGCGGTTGCATCAGCACAGTTCGGCGCAGCGCTTTCTGGTATCATGGTGCTGGCATTTCTGGTCAACATTGTGGTTGCGCGTTTTTCTAAGTTCCGCTTTGTATACCTGACCGGACACGAAGTCATGTGGGTGTCCACCTGCTGTGCAATTGCCATGAACGGCTTGAGGTTCCCCATGTGGCAGACGATTTTGTGCGGAGGTCTGCTCACCGGTACGTATATGGCTTGTGCGCCTGCCATGATCTATAAGACGGTTTGCAAGTGCACCGGCTCCAAGGATCTGGCAATTGGCCACTCCGGCATGGTGTATTACTGGATTGCGGTCGTGGTTGCCAAGCTGGTCGGCAATAAGAACTCGGATGCCGAAGAAATCAAGATGAACAAAAATCTGAATGTGCTGCGCGATTTGACCATCTCTTTGTCGCTGGCCATGACGATTGTGTATCTTGCGGTTTGCGGTCTGACAATGGTAACAACACCTGAACTGGCTGCAGAAACGCTCGGCGATACCAATTTCATCATTTTCTCTATTACTTATGGTGTTCAGTTTGCGGTTTCGATTTATGTGATTCAGGCCGGCGTTCGTATGGTTGTTGCAGAACTGGTGCCTGCGTTTAAGGGAATTGCGGACAAGTTTATCCCCAACGCTGTTCCCGCACTGGATATTCCGATTATTTATCCGTATCAGCCCAATTCTGTTCTAATCGGCTTCCTCAGCGCAACGGTTGGTGCAATCGGCGCATTCTTCCTGCAGGTAGCTTTGGCCGGAACATCGTTTGAATTGCCGTTGATTCTGCCCACGTTGTTCACCTCGTTCTTCTATGGTGCAACAACGGGCTGCTTGGGCAATAAGGAAGGCGGTCTGCGCGGCGCTGTTATTTCTTCTGTGGTCACCGGTTTCTGCATTGCCATTTTCCCGGCCATGCTAATCCAGTTTGGTCAGGTGCTGGTTGACGGCACGACGTTTGGTGGCGCGGATGCTTCCGTATTCGGTATGTTTATCACGCAATTCGGCGGAACGGCAGGCAGTGCCATCTTTACGGTCATCTGTGTTGTACTTTTCTTCCTGCCTATGGCATACTCGACTCTGACTAGGAGCAAGCCGGGAATGACCGAACGCGAGGAAAAGTAGTCTGAAACAGCGCCGCACTGCAGGATACTTTCCGATGGGGAAACATCCTATACGGTGTGTGACGTGGTGCTGTCCAAACGGTTAAAATATGTTTTCTGTTACGAAGAAAGAGGTTATATTATGAAAATCAATCGTATTCTTTGCTGCTGCATGTCCGGTCTTGGTTCCTCCTTCCTTGTGGAAATGAACGTGAAAAAAGTGCTGCAAAAACTCGGTATGGACGATGTCAGCGTCAATCATGCCGGTGTATATGATGCAGGTCCGGGCGTTGCCGATTTATTCATTTGCGCGGCGGATATCAAGGAAGAATGTGAAAAATACGGCCCGACGATCGCGCTGAACAGCCTGACCGATTACGACGAGCTGGAGCAGAAATTAAATTCTTTGATTGGAGCATGAAAGGCTATGTCAAATAAAATCGCTGCATATTTGAAGCCAGAAAATGTCCGCATCATAGATTGTGTAAAGGACTGGCGCGAGGCGATTAATGTCTCTACCCATCCTCTGGTAGTGCAGGGGTATATCACCGATAATTATTCCAAACGTGTCATTCAATTGACCGAGGAGCATGGCTCCTATTATATTGTGGGCAAGGATATTGCTCTGGTACACGCCCGGCCGGAAGACGGTGTCATCCGGCAGCAGCTGGCGATCACAGTGATTCATAAACCGGTTGCGTTTTTTGACAAGCCGGAGGATCCTGTTCGGTTGTTCGTTACGCTTTGTGCACAGGATTCCAACAGCCATCTGGAAATGCTGCAGGAACTGGCGGAGATTCTGATGGATGAAGCGCGTGTGCAGAAATGTGCTCAAATGACGGACGCGGCTGCGTTGTATCAGGAAATTGTGAACGCATAGATCATGATAGACGGGGGAAAGCATTGTGGCAGCGATTATGATCCAGCTCACGCCAAATGAGCGGCAGATATTACACTTGCTTATCAAAAGAGAAAAGGCGTCTTCCGCTGCGGAGCTGGCTCGTCTGACCGGCGTATCCAAGCGAACGGTGTATTACAGCCTAAACAATCTGCGGCATCTATTCAAACAGTTGGGTGTGGATGAATTTGAAGCGCAGGTGGGTGGCTTTTGTCTGACCGATTCACAGCGTACAGCTGCGCAGTTCTGGCTGAAAAAAGAAAATACACCGCTGCGTAAAAAAGACCGGATTTCATACATCATATGCGCTGCCATTTGTGCGGCACGGCCGCTGCGGCTGAAAACGCTGCAGGACAAATTCGAGCTTTCGCGCAACATCATTTTTTCGGATTTGGCCGATGTAAAAAAGGAATTGGCGGCCTTTCAGTTGGAGCTTCTCAATTCGCATCAGGCGGGTTACTATGTCCAGGGAGACTTCTTGCTCATGTGCACCGTGTTTAAGCTGCATATTTCCCGTCTGATATGCAATGCGCCGCAGGAACAGCTTGACTTTTTCGATACGGCATGCATTTCGGAGTATATGCAGAAAATGCGGCAGCTCAACGCCCAGCTATCGCTCAGCCTGACTGAGGAGCAGCTGCTCGAGATCGTGTATCTGCTTCTCATGATCCATTCCAAGCCAATGTCGGGCAGCATGTCCATTATCGATGCGGAGATGATTCGAAAAACTCGTGAGCTGCGTATGGTCAATGAAATATTTATCGACTTGCAGGAACATGAAAAAACTTATCTAGCGATTTGTATGATGAACTTCAGCAATGGCAATACCTACGCGGATATGTGGTCGGAGGAAATCGAGCTTTGGGAATGTACCAAGCGCCTGATTGATATTTTTGAAATCGTAGCCTGCGTTTCTTTTGAAAACAAACAGGATTTGATTCATGCAATTTATATGCACATGAAACTTTCCTGCTACAATTATCGCAATAAGGTACCGCATATCAATCCATTGCGGGAGGATATTCGACAAAATTATCCGGATCTGTTCTGCATGACAGAATCATGCTGCGAACGGATGATGCAGGACTTCCCATATCCTGTAGATGAGGATGAAATAGCATACTTAACGCTGCATTTTGGTGTGGCAATGTATACCGCCAGCCGTCAAGTAGAAGTGGCTCATGTGCTGATTACCTGCCCGAGTATTACAACCAGTGCCCAACTGCTGCGTGCAGAAATTGAAACCAAGTTCAACAACATAATCGTCGAAGATGTGGTGCGGGCGGGTGAAATCAACGAGTATTCTACGGATAAGAAAATTGATTTTGTCATCTCAACCGTATCGTTTGATTGCCGCTATCCCCTGATTCGGGTGCGGCCCATCCTGACAAATGAGGATAAGGCCAATATCGCGACCCTGATGGCACTGCTGGATATTCAATCCAGCCCAGATAGCATGCAGCTGCGGATGCTGCTGCGGATTGTGCGCCAGAATGTGGATGATTCCACCTATCTTCGGATTCGGGAGGAGTTGAATCATTATTTGAATGCGGAAGGTCCGCTTGTGAACTTACCGCAGTCCTCTCTGGTGAGTCTGTATGGTATGCTGCGTACCTACGGTATTCGATTCGTAGACCATGCGACAGGGAACTGGAAAGACGAGATTCGCAGAACCGCGGATCCCTTACTCAAACGCGGCTGCATTCAGCAAAGCTATCTGGATAAAATGATTGCACTGGGTGAGGCGCACGGTCCCTATTTTGTCATCAGTGACGATATTGCAATCGCGCATGCCCGCCCGCAGGATGGCGTTATTGCGCTGGGACTGCGGCTGACCATCTATCGTGAAGGCCTGACCATTATGGAACGGGAAGGAATCCGCTTTTTGTTTGTGCTGTCCTCTCCGGATCAGAAAAGACACTTGCACATTCTGGAGAATATCATGGCGCTCAGCCATGATGAGAAGCTGCGCAATGCGCTGTGCCTTGCGCAAAATCAGGCGCAGGCGCTGTCTCTTCTGGAAGAATTTCAGTAGTGTGATGGTAAACTACAAATCAAAAGGAGAACAAAATGGAACTTTATGTTGATACTGCAGACATTGATGTAATCAAAAAAATTGCACAATATTTTCCAATCGATGGTTTTACGACCAATCCCAAAATATTTACGCAGGCCAAGCAGTCCATTCCGGTGCTGATGGCCGAATACAAAAAGTACGCCGACGAAAATCAGGTCATGGTTTTTGTGCAGGTAACCGGGGCTACGGCGATAGAAATGTTTGAGCAGGCTAAAATGCTGCACAACTATTTCGGAGAGTGTTTTGTTGTCAAAATTCCGGCGGTAAAAGAAGGGTATCAGGCAGTCCGTCTGTGTAAGCAGGCCGGAATTCCTGTCGCAGTTACCGTTGTGCACTCGATGATGCAGGCGTTGGTGGCGGCAAAAGCGGGCGCCGACTATGTGGCTCCCTATGTGAGTCATATCGATAATATGGGCGCTGACGGAGTTGGATGTGTTGCGGAAATGGTGACGGCTTTCCGAAACGGCGAATATCCGTGCAAGGTGATCGGAGCGAGCTTCCGCACGGTGGACCAAATCAAAAATCTGTCTGTTTGCGGCTGTCAGGCGGTCACGATTGCGCCAGCCCTGTTTGATGCGCTGATCGCACATCCTGCGACGATGGAATCGGTAAAGGGCTTTGATAAGGTGTGGAGCGAGACGTTTGGCGACAAACAGGTGACCGATCTGCTGCCGGAATAAATCTTCTGGATCAAAGGAGAAAACGTGTGATTCGTGCAGTGATTTTCGACATGGACGGCCTCATGTTCGAAACCGAGCGGGTAGCCTTTCAGATGTTGCAAACAGCCTGTGCCAAACGCGGTTTGCAGTTTACCATTGATATGAAGCGGCAGATGTGCGGGGCTAATTTTAAGGTGAGCGCACAAATATTTGCAAACGCTTTCGGTGCGATTGATCCCACGTATACATATGATATTTGCTGGTCGGGCGTTAGAAAAAAGATGGAAAAAATGTTTGCTGAGCAGGGAGTTCCCTGTAAATCCGGTCTGCGGAAGTTGCTTGCTTTTCTGTCCGCCGGTGGCATAAAAACCGCTGTGGCATCAGGTTCGGCGCGGCATGTGGTACAGAAATATATTGAGATGGCAGATTTGGCCGAATATTTTCCGGTAATAATTGGCGGTGGGGATTTTCGTCAGCCGAAGCCGTCACCGGAGGGTTTTTTGCTGGCTGCCAATTATCTGTCGATTTCTGCCCCGGAATGTCTGGTGCTGGAGGACTCCGGCAGAGGGCTTGAGGCTGCGTATCGTGCAGGAATGCATGCAATATGGGTTCCGGATCTGGATATCCCACAGCAGGAGATTCTCGAAAAAGCAGATGCAGTATGTGAGACGCTGACAGATGTTATTCCGTGGATAAAAGCACAAAACAGTCTATAATAAAAAAACAGAGTGTTTACCGGAATGAACTTCCACCTATTCCGGCAGAGCCCCGGCATCCCATCCCCCTTCTCGCGGCCTCCGCTGCAAAGGATGCGGGAGGGAACTGCACGCACACGGCAGCACGGCTGCCCAGGATTCCGGCCCGATTCCCTCTTAGCCCGCCGCCCCCGAGCCTGTCCGGCAGCGGCGGGAACTGGCCGCCGGTAAATTGCCTACAAATATCCTGGAATGAAACTGTAAAAAAGCCTTTTCCACTTCCGGAAAAGGCCATGAAATGCACAGATACAACGTTTTTGCTGTTGTGCACATTATTTCCCAGCCTGGAAATAATGGAACAGTTTTTCGGCAGGTCTCCTGACTCATGGTTCATCCGCCGGAGCGCCTTCTCAGCTTTTCGGCCAATGGCATATGCCCCTTTGTCACCAAATACAGTAAAGGCAGCTGTGCGGGATTCTCACCCGCTTCCCTTTTCAAGCGCCGGCAGGACGCCGCGCTCACCGAAAACTTTGTATGGTATCAGCGTGATATCGGTATTCTTTGGTTATTCTGTCACAGAGGCAGGCGACGTAAAACAGCAAAAGCCGTGCGGTGCGCCGCTGTGATATAATCGTAAAATAATTGATATAATAGCCGCTTTGTGGCTATTACCAGGCTGTTCGAAAAACTATGTTTTTCGAACAGCCTTCGATCGAAACCACGCTTTC